>CANJXQ010000008.1 GCA_947478805.1 Betaproteobacteria bacterium
ACTTTCCCGGACGGAAGGCCTTCTCCGCCAGGCGCAGGAGCACGATGGAGTCCTTGCCGCCGGAAAAAAACAGCACCGGGTTGGCGCATTCGCCGGCGACTTCACGCAGGATGTGGATGGCCTCGGATTCCAGCCAGTCCAGGTGGCTGCGCAGGGGCAGCGTCACCGGCGCAATTCCTTCCGAGATGTTCTCTGCAATTCGCGCGTTCATGATGCCTCGACCTTGGTGCGTTGCAACTTCCCATCCGGCCCGACGTGCAGGCCGCATTCTTTGGAGTCCGGCTGTTCCCACCACCAGCGTCCGGCGCGCACGTCTTCGCCGGCGACTACCGGGCGCGAGCAGGGTGCGCAGCCGATGGAGCGGTAGCCCTGCTCGTAGAGCGCATTGAAGGGCACCTCGAGGGCTTTCAGGTAGGTCCACACCTCGTCTTCGCTCCAGTCGGCGAGCGGGTTGAACTTCTCCATGCCGTAGACGGCGTCGTAGGCCTGCACCGGCAGTTCGGTGCGCGTCACCGATTGTTCACGGCGCATGCCGGTGAGCCAGGCCTTGCGGCCGGCGAGGGCGCGCTTGAGCGGCTCCACCTTGCGGATTTCGCAGCAACGTTTCCGGAGATCGACGCTTTCGTAGAACCCGTCGTGCCCGTGCACGGTGATGTACTGAGTGACTGCGGCGGCCTCGGGGCGGAACACCTGCAGCGCATAACAGTACTTCCGCTGGATGGCGTCGATCACGGCCAGGGTGTCGCCATGCATGCGGCCGGTGTCGAGCGTGAAGACGTCGATCTGCACCTTATTGCGAAGAATCGCATCCGTGACCACCATGTCCTCGATGGACAGGCTGGAGGCGAGCACCGCGGGGCTGAAGTCGGCGGCGATGCGCGCGAGCAGCGCCTCAAGGGTCGCGACGCGTGCGGACAGGCTTGCGCTCAATGCAGGGCGCGTGGCGGTCAAAGTCATCAGCGCGCTCCGGCGAGCCGGCGGCGAAACAGCGGCTGCGTCTCGACGGCTGAGGCCTGGTAGGCGTCAGCCAGTTCGTCGAAGGCCAGCAGGGCGTCGGCCGGGTCCTGGTCGTCGCGCAGCAGAAAGGCGTCGAAGCCGCAGCGATGCATGCCCAGCAGCAGGTCCTTGATGACGGTGCCGATGGCGCGGATTTCACCGGTGTAGCCGTGGCGCTCGCGCAGCAGGCGTGCCGTGGACAGGCCGCGGCCATCGGCGATGGACGGGAAGTTGATCGCGATCAGCGGCAGGCGCGCGAGATCGCCGGCGATGCTCTCCGGCCCGTCCTTGCTGTCGAGCCAGACGCCGGTCTTGCCGCTGCGTGCAGCCAGCGCGTCACGTCGCGCCTGCCAGAGGGCCAGCGGAACGATAACGTCGCCATCGGCTGGAACCGGGGGGAGGGCGCCCGCAGTTTCGTTTGGACCAGCGCCCAGCTCAAGCCGTAGCCAGCTGTCGGCTTCTACGCGGCGATTTCGAATCAGGTTTGCCATATACGGCCTTTTTGAAAGGTTCGACGCCGATGCGATGCACGACGTCGATGAATCGCTCGGCCTCGCTGTCGCGACGCTCGAGATAGCAAGTGATCAGGTCTTCGATGACATCAGGCACTTCGGCACGCGCGAAGGACGGGCCGATCACCTTGCCGAGCGAGGCGCCGGGGAATGCTACGCCGGGGCGGATTTCGCCCTGCTTGGTTTCCCCTTGATTCCCGCCCACCTGGATCTGGTACCACTCCTCGCTGTTCTTGTCGACGCCGAGGATGCCGATATGGCCGACATGGTGATGCCCGCAGGCGTTGATGCAGCCGGAGATATTGAGGTCGAGCTCGCCGATGTCGTGAAGATAGTCGAGATTGTCGAATCGCTCCTGGATCGCCAGGGCGACCGGAATCGATTTGGCATTGGCCAGTGAGCAGAAATCGCCGCCGGGGCAGCAGATGATGTTGGTAAGGAGCCCGATGTTCGGCGTGGCAAAGCCGAGCTTCTTCGCTTCTTCCCACACGGCGGCGAGGTCCGACTGGCGCACGTCGGCGAGGACCAGGTTCTGTTCATGCGAGACGCGCAGTTCGCCGAAGGAGTAGCGGTCGGCGAGATCGGCCACGGCATCCATTTGGGCCGAGGTCGCATCGCCGGGCGGGATGCCGGACTTCTTCAGCGACAGCGTTACCGCGGCGTAGCCCGGCACTTTGTGCGGGAAGACATTGCGCTGGTGCCAGTTGCGGAAAGCGGTATCGACGGCCAGTTTTTCGGCTAGTGCAGTGTCGTTCTCCGGCAGCGTTGCATAAGCTGGCTTGGTGAAGCGTGCCTCGACACGCCGGACTTCTTCGGCGATCAGCGTGTTGGGGCCATCCTTCAACAGCGCCCACTCGGCTTCGACTTCGGCGCGGAATTTTTCCAGGCCAGTTTCTTTCACCAGAATCTTGATGCGCGCCTTGTACATGTTGTCGCGGCGGCCGTAGCGGTTGTATACGCGCAGGGCCGCCTCGAGGTAGGTCAGCAGGTGCTGCCAGGGAAGGAATTCGCGCACCACGGGGCCGACGATGGGCGTGCGGCCGAGACCGCCGCCGATGACGACGCGAAAGCCGATCTCGCCCTTGTCGTCTCGCACCGCATGCAGGCCGATGTCGTGCACGTGGGTGGCCGCGCGGTCGACGCTGGCGCCGTTCACTGCGATTTTGAATTTCCGCGGCAGCCAGTTGAATTCCGGATGGAAGGTCGACCATTGACGGATGATTTCGCACCATACGAAGGAATCGACGATTTCGTCCCGCGCAACTCCGCCGAAATGGTCCGCGGTGATGTTGCGGATACAGTTGCCGGAGGTCTGGATGGCGTGCATCTGCACCGTCGCCAGTTCAGCAAGGATGTCCGGCACCTCTTCGAGCTTTGGCCAGTTGTACTGGATGTTCTGGCGCGTGCTGAAATGGCCGTAGTCGCGGTCGTACTTGCGTGCGATGTGGGCGAGCATGCGCAATTGCTGCGAGGACAGGATGCCGTAGGGAATGGCGACGCGCAGCATCGGCGCGTAACGCTGCACGTACAGGCCATTTCTCAGGCGCAGCGGACGGAACTCTTCTTCCGACAACTTGCCAGCCAGAAAGCGCTGCGTTTGGTCACGGTATTGCGCGACGCGCTGGTCGACGACGCGTTGGTCGATTTCATCGTAGATGTACAAGGACATGGGGGCCTCAAAGTGCCAGCTTGGCGCCAATCAGCGCCAGCATGGCTGCAAGCAGGCTGCGCAGCAATCGTTCGGGCAGGTGCTGCCCGATGTTGCTGCCCAGCCAGATTCCGGGAAGCGAACCCATCAGCAGGCTCGCGAGCAAGGTCCAGTTGACCACGCCGGTCGCGGCGTGGCCGAGCCCGGCCACCAGCGTCAGGGGGACGGCGTGGGCAATATCGGAGCCGACGATGCGCACCGCAGGCAACCCGGGCGCAAGAAAGCTCAGTGCCGTCACGCCCAGTGCGCCAGCGCCCACCGATGACAGCGTGACCAGCACGCCCAGCACTGCACCAACCAGCACGGTGAGGGGGACGGAGTGCGAATCGCCTGAGCGCGGGAATCGTTGTTGCGCAAGACGGTGCAGCCTGTCCCGGAAAAGCAGCGCGAGCGCAGTGAGGATGAGGGCGACTCCCAGCGCCGTGCTCATGACCGAAGACAAGTGTGCGTGATCGAAAGTCAGTACCTGCAGCATTACCAGCGTGACCAGCGCGGCCGGAACGCTTCCCATCGCCAGGTGTGTGACCAACTTCCAGTGGATGGTGCCGCGGCGCTGGTGCGCCCAGACGCCGCCCGCCTTGGTGATGGCGGCGTACAAGAGGTCCGTGCCGACTGCGGTCGCCGGCGTGATGCCGAAAAACAGCACAAGGAGCGGCGTCATGAGCGAGCCGCCGCCCACGCCGGTCACCCCGACGATGGCGCCGACGACAAAGCCTGACAAGATGTATGCCCCGTTGACCATATGCGCTGCAAACCCTGAATCAATGGAAGGCGCTCATCTTAGGGACTATTGGTTATAATGGAAAAGACTTAAAAGTTAATATAGTTATAACCAAATAGAATATGAATATTCAACAATTGCGCTATGTGCGGGAAACGGTGCGTCAGAACCTGAACCTGACCGAGGCGGCCAATCGGCTATTCACCTCCCAGCCCGGCGTTTCCAAGCAGATTCGCGAATTCGAGCTCGAACTGGGTATTGAAATTTTCGTTCGGCGCGGCAAACGCTTCGTTGCCGTCACTGAGCCCGGCAAGGCCGTGGTCAAGATCATCGACCGCATCCTGCTCGAGGTGGACAACTTGCGACAGGTCGGCCAGGATTTCAAGGAGGAGCGCTCGGGCGTGTTGACCATCGCGACGACGCATACCCAGGCGCGCTATTCCCTGCCCAAAGTGGTGACCGAATTCAAGCGTCGCTACCCGGGAGTGCAGTTGCACCTGCACCAGGGAAGTCCGCCCCATGTGGCGGAGATGACAGTCGAGGGCGAAGCGGATATCGCCATTGCAACGGAGTCACTGGATCGTTATCCGCGTCTCCTTGCCTTGCCGGCCTACACCTGGAGTCACTGCGTCGTAGTGCCCTTGAACCACCCGTTGGCCAAGCGAACATCCTTGACGCTGGAGGACCTGGTGTCACAACCCATCGTGACCTATGACCCGACCTTCACGGGAAGGTCGCGGATCGACCAGGCGTTCGCAGCCAAGGGACTGAAGCCGGAAATCGCCCTGTCAGCCATCGACTCCGACGTCATCAAGTCCTACGTGGAGCTGGGCCTGGGCATCGGCATCATTGCATCCATGGCGTTCGATGCCGAACGCGACAAGGGGCTGGTAAGGCTCGAGGCGGGCCATCTCTTCCACAGCAATACCACTCGGGTGGCAATCAAACGAGGGGCTCATTTGCGCGGGTTTGCCTACGAGTTCATCGAGCTGTTCTCGGCGCCGCTGACACGCGCGGCGATTGAAAAGGCGCTGGTCGGTGAAGGCGAGCAGTACGAGCTTTGAGTCCCCGAACCGTGTCCCGCAAATTCGCCCACGATATTTATCGCCTGGCCTGGCCGGTGCTGATCGCGCAACTGGCGGTCATGGCTTATGCGGTCATCGATACGCTGATGGCCGGTCGATACGCCACGGATGACCTGGCCGCAGTCGGGATCGGCGCATCCATCTACTTCAGTGTATTTGTCGCCTTGATGGGCGTTTTGCTTGCTGTCTCGCCAATGGTGGCACAGCTCTTCGGTGCCGGGCGCCACGAAGAGATCGGCGAGCAGGTGCGACAAGCGATGTGGCTGACCCTGGGCCTCGCGGTGCTGTCGGTGTTCGTGTTCCGCTATCCCGAGCCATTGCTGGCCTTGAGCGAAGCGTCCCCCCCGGTCGCAGCAAAGGTTCGCAGCTACCTTGCGATCGCTGCGTGGGGCGTTCCCGCCGGACTGGCATTCCGCCTGTTTGCCAGCTACACCACGGCGGTGTCGCGTCCGCGCGTGATGATGTTACTGAACGTGATGGGGCTGGCGCTCAAGGTACCCCTGAATTGGGTCTTCGTCTTCGGGCACCTGGGGGCCCCGGAAATGGGTGCTGCAGGTTGCGCCCTGTCGACCGTGCTGGTGAACTGGTTCGTGTGCATCCTTTCCTGGCTGTGGTGCGGCCTGTCCCCAGCCTACCGGAGCCATGCGACATTCACACGCTGGTCCTGGCCGCGCTGGGCCGATCAGCGGCGGTTGATCACCCTGGGCCTGCCGATCGGCCTGACCTTCCTCGTGGACGTCACCGCATTCACGTTCATGGCATTGTTCGTGGCTCGTCTCGGCGCGGTGAATTCTGCCGCCCACCAGATCGCTGCCAACGTGGCGGCCGTGATGTTCATGTTGCCGCTGGCCATGGGCAATGCGGCCGGGGTGCTGGTGGGGCAGGCCATCGGGGCGCGCGAGTTCGCGCGCGCGCGCGCTACCGGCGTGACGGGAATAGCCATGGCCTTTGGCCTTGCCGGCGTGTCCGGTGTGACCCTGGTGGCCGGCGCCACGGGTGTGGCCGCCTTCTATTCATTGGATGCCAGCGTGAGGGACGTCGCGGCGACCTTGCTGGTGCTGGTGGCGGCGTACCACGTGTTCGACGCCACGCAGGTGGTCACCGTCAACGTGCTGCGTGGCTACAAGCGCGCGATGGTGCCGCTGCTGATCAATGCCACGGGGCTGTGGGGGGTCGGCCTTCTGGGGGGATACGCGCTTGGGCTGACCGATACGATCCACCTGGGTGCGCTGGGCCTTGTGACACCGCTGGGGGTGCCGGGATTCTGGGCCGCAGCGATCATCGGCATGTTCGTGTCGGTGGTGGGCATTCTCATCTACTTCTTCAGGGTCAGCGCGGGGCATCGCACCCGGCCTGCATGAAGCAAATTGCCGTGCTTCCCCGTGTTCGAACTACAGGCCCAGCCGGCGCCAGATTTCAGTCGTCAGCCCGGCTTGGTTCATGGTGTAGAAGTGCAAGCCGGGCGCGCCCTGAGCAAGCAGGCGGCTGCAGAGCTCGGTGATGACATCCAGCCCCAGGCTGCGAATGGATGCCGTGTCGTCGCCGTAGCTTTGCATCTTGAGTCTTAGCCAGCGGGGGATTTCGGCACCGCAGGCATCCGAGAAGCGCGCCAGTTGAGAGAAGTTCGCGATCGGCATGATGCCCGGGACGATGGGGATGGTTATGCCCAGCTTCGCGCAATCGTCCATGAAGCGGAGATAGCAATCGGCGTTGAAGAAGTATTGCGTCAGCGCAGAGTCGGCTCCCGCATCCACCTTGCTCTTGAATCGCAACAGGTCGTCCTGCGCGCTCTTTGCCTGCGGGTGGAATTCCGGGTAGCAGGCGACCTCGATGTGGAACTGGCGGCCGGTCGCCTCGCGGATGAAGGCGACCAGTTCATTGGCATAGCGCAGCTCGCCCGCGCTGGCGGCGCCAGAGGGCAGGTCGCCGCGAAGCGCAACGATGTGACGCACGCCCTTGGAGCGATACAACTCCAGCGTGGCGGCGATGTCCTTGCGCGTGGAGCCGATGCAGGACAGGTGCGGAGCGGCGGCATTGCCGTCGGCCTGGATCTCGAGTACGGTATCCAGCGTGCGGTCGCGCGTGGAGCCGCCGGCCCCATAGGTGACGGAAAAGAACTTCGGCTTGAGCACCGCGAGTTCCTTCCAGGTGGCGCGAAGCTTCGCCTCCCCTTCCGGTGTCTTGGGCGGGAAGAACTCGAAGCTGAAACTGCGGGGATGCGATCGTTGCGATGTCATTCCGTAATCCTGCGAACGTCTCAGTCGCGCGCGCATCGATCGACGGCGAAGCCGTTCGATCCTATGCGCGCAGTTAAAGCGGCGACCCGCGCGGCGGGTCGTCCGCATTTAACAACTAATAGCGGTATGCATCCGGCTTGTAGGGCCCCTGTTTCTCCACGCCGATGTAACGCGCCTGCACGTCGGTCAGCTCGGTGAGCTTTGCATTGAGCTTCTTCAGCTGCAGGCGCGCCACCTTCTCGTCCAGGTGCTTGGGCAGCACATACACGCCGATTGGGTACTTGTCCGGGTTAAGGAACAGTTCAATCTGCGCGATGGTCTGGTTGGCAAAGGAAGAGCTCATCACATAGCTCGGGTGACCGGTGCCGCAACCCAGGTTCACCAGGCGTCCTTCGGCTAGCAGGATGATGCGCTTGCCCGCTTTGCCGTCCATCGGGGGGAAGATGACGTGATCGACCTGCGGCTTGATGTTTTCCCATGTGTACTGCTTGAGCGCCGCGATGTCGATTTCGTTGTCGAAGTGGCCGATGTTGCAGACGATGGCCTGGTCCTTCATCTTCTTCATGTGCTCATGCGTGATGACATGGAAGTTGCCGGTGGCCGACACGAAGATGTCGCCGTGTTCGGCGGCATAGTCCATGGTCACGACGCGATAGCCTTCCATGGCAGCCTGCAGCGCGCAGATCGGGTCGATTTCCGTCACCCACACCTGTGCGGACAGGGCGCGCAGCGCCTGGGCGGAGCCCTTTCCCACGTCACCGTAACCGCACACGACGGCAACCTTGCCGGCCACCATGACGTCGGTGGCGCGCTTGATGCCGTCCACCAGCGACTCACGGCAACCGTACAGGTTGTCGAACTTGGATTTGGTCACCGAATCGTTGACATTGATGGCGGGGAACTTCAGCGCCCCGTCCTTGGCCATCTGGTACAGGCGCTTCACGCCGGTGGTGGTTTCCTCGGTAACGCCGCGGATCTTGGACAGCCGCGTCGAGTACCACTTCGCATCCTTGGCCAGCTTGGCCTTGATCGAGGCAAATAGCACGGTTTCCTCTTCGCTGCCGGGATGCTTGAGCAAGCTGGCGTCAGACTCGGCGCGCGCGCCCAGGTGCAGCAGCAGGGTTGCATCGCCGCCGTCGTCGAGGATCATGTTCGAATAACCCTTGTCAGGCCACTCGAATATGCGGTGGGTGTAGTCCCAGTATTGCTCGAGGGTTTCGCCCTTGATGGCGAACACGGCGGTGCCGTTCGCGGCAATCGCAGCGGCTGCGTGGTCCTGCGTCGAGTAGATGTTGCACGATGCCCAGCGGACTTCCGCCCCCAGTGCTTCCAGCGTTTCGATCAGCACGGCGGTCTGGATGGTCATGTGCAGGGAGCCCGTGATGCGGGCGCCGCGCAATGGCTGCTGGGAGGCGTATTCCTCGCGAATGGCCATGAGACCGGGCATTTCGGTCTCGGCGATGGCGATTTCCTTGCGGCCCCATGCGGCAAGGGCCAGGTCGGCGACTACGTGGTCGCCAGCAACTGCTTTGGATTTGAGTACGGCGCTCATTCTCGCGCCCTCCTTTCTTTCGAAAAAAGTGTGCGAGCGCCGTTGGATAGTTACCTCCCGAGCCTGGCGAACCTGTGAAGGTCCGTCGCAACGCTCCTCGGGAGAGGCCGAATTTTAGCCTAAATCAGGCCTTGGAACTGCATGCACGGCGCCACAAATGAAATCGCCCGCGCATATGACCGGGCGACTGTAAAACTGAGTGCTTACTCGCGGGTTGCCCCGCGCCACTCAGGCGGGGACTGTTTCGCGCTTGATTCCTGCATCAGCAGCCAGGGCCGATGCCTTATCCATGTTCTCCCACGTAAATTCCGGCTCGTCGCGGCCGAAATGGCCGTAGGAGGCGGTTTTCTCGTAGATCGGACGCAGCAGGTCGAGCATCTGGATGATGCCCTTGGGTCGCAGATCAAAGTGCTTTTGCACGATCTCGGACAGTTTCTCGTCGGAAACCTTGCCGGTGCCGAAAGTCGTGACCATGACACTGGTCGGCTTGGCAACGCCGATGGCATAGGACACCTGGATCTGGCAGCGGCTGGCGAGACCGGCGGCAACCACGTTCTTCGCGACATAGCGCGCCGCATAGGCTGCCGAGCGGTCCACCTTCGTCGGATCCTTGCCGGAGAAGGCGCCGCCGCCATGCGGGGCGGAGCCCCCATAGGTATCGACGATGATCTTGCGGCCCGTCAGGCCGCAATCGCCCTTGGGGCCGCCGATTTCGAATGCCCCCGTCGGATTCACGAGATAGTTGATCTTGCCCTTGACGAGGTTCTTCGGCAGCACGGGCTTGATGACCTGCTCGATGATGGCCTCTTCAATTTGCTTGTGCGTTACACCGGGCCGATGTTGCGTCGACAGAACCACGGTATCGATGGCATCGGGCTTGCCATCCACGTAGCGAATCGTGACCTGCGACTTGGCATCCGGGCGCAACCACGGCAGGCGCCCGTCGCGACGCAGCTCCGACTGGCGCTCCACCAGCCGATGCGACAACCAGATGGGAAGCGGCATGTACTGTGGCGTTTCATCGCACGCATAGCCGAACATCAGGCCCTGGTCGCCAGCGCCCTGGTCGAGGTCGAGTCCCTTGCCTTCGTCCACGCCCTGGGCGATGTCCTGCGACTGTTCGCCGTAGGCAACGATGACGGTGCAGGTGTTGGTATCGAATCCGATGGCCGGGTCGGTGTAACCGATACGCTTGATGGTCCGGCGCGCGACGTCGTCGAAATTCACCTTCGCACCGGTGGTGATTTCGCCCGCGAGCACGACGAGATTGTCCTTCACCAGCGTCTCGGCCGCGACTCGGGAGCGCTTGTCCTGGGCTAGAATCGCATCAAGGATTGCGTCGGAAATTTGATCCGCAACCTTGTCCGGATGGCCTTCGGAGACGGACTCGGAAGTAAACAGGAAGCTCGACATGCTGGGCACCCATAATGAAAACGATAGAGGGTCGGAAGGTTATCACGACTTCCACCGCTCGTCGCCGGATGCCTGCCTTTGCGGGCCTCTCCGTGAGTCCCGCAGTTTTTCCTGCGCCAGCCTGCTTGAAATAATGAGCCCCGCCAATGCGTTGCGATTTCGGGCGCATGCATGCTGAAGATTCTGGCTGCGCTGCCACTGTCCCTATTTCATCGACTGGGCCACGTGCTGGGATGGATGGTGTGGCTGTTGTCGCCGCGGTTTCGCCGGCTGACCCGTGAAAATCTCGCTACCGCGGCCATCCTTGACCCGGCAACTCTAAGGCGGTCCGTGGCAGAGGCGGGAAAAGGCGCGCTCGAGATCATCCCGATCTGGTTCAGGGAACAATCCGAAGTCGCCGCCATGCTGCAGGTGGATCGCGACGTCATTGCAGTGCTCGATCGGGCCAAGTCGGTTGGCAAGGGCGTCATTTTCATCACCCCCCATCTGGGTTGCTTTGAAATTACGGCCCAATGGTATGCGCTTAACCGTGGACCGATGACCGCTCTGTTTTCGCCACCCAAGAAAGGCGTGATGGACTACCTGATCACGACCGGGCGGGAAAAGCCCAATCTGCGGCTGGCGGCGCCGGGAATGCGCGGCATGCGGGCGTTGCTTCGTGCGCTCAAGGCCGGGGAGGCGGTGGGGATCCTGCCCGACCAGGTTCCCGGCGCGGGGGAAGGCGAATGGGCACTGTTCTTCGGTCGTCCTGCATACACCATGTCGCTGGTGCATCGCCTTGCAGAGTCCACTGGCGCGCAAATCATCATCGCTTATGCAGAGCGACTGCCGAACGGCAAAGGCTATCGTGCACATGCTGCAGCCATGCACCCGGCGAATCCTGATGAGACGCCTGCACGGCATCTCAATCGCGTGTTGGAGGAGATCATCAGGCGCTGTCCGGAACAATACCTGTGGAGTTACAACCGCTACAAGGTGCCTGCGGGCGTTGTGCCGCCGGTGGCGAGTAGCGGGTGAAGCCCGACGCATCCCATGGGAATGGGGGGTAAGCCCGCATGATTGCTCGAATCGCACTGGGTGCAATGTGGCTAGTGCGTCTTTTGCCGCTCAGCCTGCTTGCCATGGTGGGCAATGCATTCGGGTTGGTGCTGTATGTCCTGGCAGCCGAACGCCGCAGGGTTTGCGACACCAATCTCGGGCGTTGCTTCCCCCGCATGGGGACTTCCGAGCGCCGCAGGCTGGCGCGCGGGCATTTCCGCATCGTTGGGCGCAGCCTACTTGAGCGCGGCATCCTCTGGTGGTCGGCACGCGACCGGATTGAGCGTCTGGTCGAGGTGAGGGATCTCGATCACCTGACAAAAGCGCGATCCGCCGGCCCGGTCATCCTGCTTGCGCCCCATTTCGTCGGGCTGGATGCCGGGTATTCACGCCTGACCTGCATGTTCGACTTGACCAGCCTGTATGCCAAGCAAAAAAGCGAGCTCATGAATCGAGCGCTACTGGCTGGGCGCACCCGGTTCGGTGACCAGCGCTTGTTTTCGCGGCAGGAAGGTATCCGTCCTGCATTGACTGCCATGAAGCAAGGGCGCCCGCTCTACTATCTGCCGGACATGGATTACGGGAGCCGCGATGCGGTATTCGTCGAATTCTTCGGCAATCCGGCTGCGACCGTCACGGGCCTGGCGCGGATCGCTCGAGCCGCCGGAGCACGGGTGGTTCCCTGTGTCACCGCGATGCATCCTGGCGGGCAAGGCTATGAACTGCGCTTTTATCCTGCGTGGGATAATTTCCCGAGCGATGATGTCGTGGCCGACACCCGCCGCATGAATGTCTTCATCGAGGAGCGCGTGCGCGAAATGCCGGCGCAGTATTTCTGGACGCACAAGCGGTTCAAGACGCGCCCTCCGGGCGAGGCGAAGTGGTACTGAGTGCGGGCGGGTGCCGTTCTGTTATGGTGTCCGCGTACAACCTTGAAAGCGGTGGATGCACGTGAATTTCCAGAATCCCCAGCCTGAACAGATCCGCGACCTGCTCAAGCGCGTGAAGACCATTGCGGTGGTCGGTTTTTCGCCCGATCCCGGGCGGCCGAGCCACAACATCGGGCGCATGATGCAGCGTTTCGGTTATCGCATCATTCCGGTTCGCCCCGGTATCGCCGAGGGCCTTGGCGAACGCGCCTATCCGGATCTCACTTCGGTGCCCGACCCGGTTGATCTGGTCGATGTGTTTCGCGCTTCGGAGCATGTCGGCGCCATCGTGGATGAGTGCCTGCGCCTGGGGCACAAGGCCATCTGGTTGCAGGACGGCGTGATCGATGAAGCCGCGGCGCAGCGTGCGGTCGCAGGCGGCATGACCGTTATCATGGATCGCTGCATCCTGCGCGATTACACGCGGCTGGTTGCCGATGCTTGAATCGATTGTCCGGTGAAACTGAAATTTTCCAAGATGCATGGCCTGGGCAACGATTTCGTTGTCATTGATGCCATCAGTCAGCAGGTGAATCTTGCGCCCGAGCAGGTTCGCCGCATTGCCGACCGGCACTTCGGCATCGGATGCGACCAGGTGCTGCTGGTGGAGTCCCCGCAGATGAGCGGCGCGGATTTTCGCTATCGCATCTTCAATGCCGACGGGGGCGAGGTCGAGCAATGTGGCAACGGTGCTCGCTGCTTCGTGCGATTCGTCCATGACAAGGGCCTGACGGGCAAGCAGGAGATCCAGGTCGATACGCTCTCGGGCAGGATTGTACCGCGCCTCGAGGCGAATGGCGACATCACCGTCAATATGGGTGCGCCCGTTTTTGCGCCGGAGAAAATCCCGTACGTCACATCGTCCGAGTCGTTCGTCCAGCAGCTGGCATTGGGGGAGGCTACGGTCGTGATTTCCGCGCTGTCGATGGGCAATCCGCACGCCGTGCAGATCGTCGCCGATGTGGACAGCGCGCCGGTGGCAACACAGGGGCCGTTGATCGAGCATCACGTGAGGTTTCCTCAGCGGGTCAATGCCGGATTCATGCAAATTGTCGATCGAGGGACAATCAGGCTGCGCGTCTGGGAGCGCGGTGCGGGAGAGACGCTCGCCTGCGGAACCGGTGCATGCGCAGCGGTCGTTGCCGGCATTCGGCGCGGCTTGCTCGATTCCCCGGTGCGCGTCTCCACGCGCGGCGGCGATTTGACGATACGCTGGGACGGCGGGGACAATGCGGGCGGAATGCAAGCGAGCCAGACGGGTGCCGTCCTGATGACGGGGCCGGCGGTGACAGTATTTGACGGAGAGATGGAAATCGATGAATGCCGATGACGTAGCGCGTTACCTGAAGGACAACCCGGGGTTTTTCGAGGATTATGCGGAAATGCTGACGCAGATCTCGGTGCCCAGTCCTCATGGCGGAAAGGCGATCGCGCTATCCGACCGGCAGGTTCTTGCCCTGCGCGACGAAAACAAGGCACTCAAGGCGAAACTTGGCGAACTGATCCAGTTTGGAGAGGAAAACGACGCCATCGGCGAGAAAATGCATCGCCTGGCCATGGCGCTGCTTCCCCCGAATGACCTGCCGGCACTGTTGTCCGCGCTGCACTTCAATTTGCGCGAGGATTTTGCGGTGCCCCATACGGCGGTGAGAATCTGGTCTGAGGGCGAGCACACCGAGCGTGTGGAATTTGCCCCGGTGAGCGATCGAATCAAGGACTATGCGTCGGGACTGACGCAACCGTTTTGCGGGCCGAGCGGAAACGTGGAGGCTGCAGCGTGGTTTGGCGAAGCCGCACCCCATGTTCGTTCCGTGGCGCATATTCCGTTAGCCCAGGTGGGCGCGGCCGGAACCCCGGGCCCCTGCTTCGGGCTGCTGGCCCTCGGCAGTGAGGACGTGCTGCGCTTCTACCCAGACATGGGCACGCATTTTCTCAAGCGCCTGGGCGAGCTTGCGAGCGCCGCGCTGATCCGGTTTCTCTAAGCATGCTGGAGGCAACGGCGCCGGCAGACCCTCGCCGGGCTCTAGTTGCCGAGTTCCTGCATCACCTTCGCATCGAACGACGCCTGTCGCCGCACACCGCATCCAACTACGCGCGCGACCTCGATGCCTTGACTACCCACATCGGCGGTACTGCCTTCGAGGGGGTGACCACCGCGCATGTGCGCCGGGCTGTGGCCGGGTTGCACGCGGGGAATGCCAAACGTGGGGAGCTATCCGGGAGATCCATTGCCCGCATGCTCTCCGCATGGCGTACATTTTTCGAGTGGCTCGCGCGCCATCATGGCCTCGGGGCGAATCCCGTCGCGGGCATACGCGCGCCGAAGAGCCCCCGTACCCTTCCTCAGGCATTGTCTCCGGACGTTGCGGCGCAATTGCTCGACGCGCCGGTCGATGGCGTCAAGGAAATCCGGGACCGGGCAATGTTCGAATTGTTCTATTCCTCCGGATTGCGCCTGTCGGAATTGGTGGGACTGGATCTGGCGGCGGCGCGTGACATGGCTGCCGGGCGGGAGGTCACGGTCCTGGGCAAGGGGGCGAAGTCCCGCAACGTGCCGGTCGGAGCCAAGGCAGCCGCGGCGCTTGCCGAGTGGATGAAGGTTCGTGGCGAACTGGCGCGGCCGGACGAGGCTGCGCTATTTGTGGGCGCGCGAGGGCATCGTGTGTCCCCGCGGGTCGTGGAGGAGCGCCTGTCACGCTGGGGCCGCAAGCTCGGCCTGGCCGTGCATCCGCATATGCTTCGCCATTCCTTTGCAACGCATGTGCTCCAGTCCTCCGGTGATCTGCGCGCGGTGCAGGAAATGCTCGGTCACGCCAGCATCTCCACAACGCAGGTGTATACGCACCTGGACTTCCAGCATCTTGCGAAGGTTTATGACCAGGCGCATCCGCGGGCCAAACGCAAATGATGCAGCCGGGGTCAACCGTCGGGGCGAGATTCGTTTCCGAAAACATGGCATGAGCGAAGCGAGCCAGAACGTCGGTGAGCGGGTTACGGCCGCGCCGGACCTCCGCGCGTTGTTCCTTGGTTTTCTGGAAATCGCGCTGTCCGGTTTTGGCGGCGTCTTGCCATGGGCGCGCAGGGTCATGGTCGAAAAGCGCGGTTGGGTGACTGGAGACGAATTTGCGGACCTGCTGTCCCTCTGCCAGTTCTTGCCCGGTCCGAACATCGTCAATATGTCGGTGGCTGTCGGCGCGCGCTTTCGCGGGTGGAAGGGCGCATTCGTATCATTTGCAGGCCTGATGATGGCCCCGGTTGCGATCATTTTGTGCCTGGGGGCCTTGTATTCCAGTTACGGTCGCATCGATCAGGTCCAGGCTGTCATCCGGGGGATTTCGGCAACGGCCAGCGGGCTTCTTGTCGCAACCGGTATCAAAATGGTGGTCGCGCCCCGAGTGCGCTCCCTGCTGCTCGGGTTCGGTGTCATGGCTTTCCTCGCCGTCGCACTGCTGCGTATTCCCTTGCTTCCCGTTTTGCTGGTGCTGGCCCCAGCAAGCATCCTGGCGGCAAGGTGGTCATATTTGCGACGGGATACATAGCGTGGTTTGGGATCGTACGCTGCAACTGGTTCTCGATTTCCTGCCCCTGTCGCTGATTGCTGTCGGTGGTGGGGCCACGGTGCTCCCTGAGATGCAGCGCAGTGTTGTCGACGTTCATGGCTGGATGACAGCGACTCAGTTTTCGGAACTGTTCGGCCTTGCCAATGCTTCGCCGGGCCCCAACGTGCTGGTGGTGACGCTGATCGGCTGGCAAGTCGCGGGCGTGCCCGGCGCACTGGGCGCGACCTTGGCGCTGTGCATCCCATCATGCCTCCTGACCTTCGCATTGTTCCGGCTCTGGCAACGCTTTCGCGACAGTCCGTGGGTGAAATGCATCGAGGGCGGCATGGCGCCGCTGACGGTGGGCCTGGTGCTGTCGTCGGGCTATCTGGTGACGCGCGGGGCGAATGAATCGGCCATGGCGTACGCTGCGACAGCCCTTACCGCTGCCACGGTGCTTGCGACACGGGTCAATCCCTTGTGGATGATCGGACTTGGGGCTGCGGCCGGACTATCAGGAATACTGTGAAAAAAACCATGAACGAACAGGCGCCGGCGACGGGCGCTGGCAGCCACAAGCGCGGAGCAGGCCCGCAGCTCTTCCTCAAGCCGGCGCGAGAGCGCTCGCTGCGACGCCTGCATCCTTGGGTGTTCTCCGGTGCGATCGACCGCCTGGAGGGCGCAGCCGGATCCGGCGACACGGTGTGCGTGCGCGCCGCCGACGGGACCTTCCTGGCATGGGCGGCGTACAGTCCGGTATCGCAGATTCGCGCCCGCGTGTGGAGCTTTTCCGAAGCCGAGCGGCCCGATGAGAATCTGTTGCGCGCGCGGATTGCGGCGGCGATCGCTCGCCGCCAATCCGTCGCGGGTGACATGAACGCGCTGCGTCTAGTGCATGCGGAATCCGACGCGTTGCCGGGCGTGGTTGCCGACAGATATGGCGACACGCTGGTCGTACAGCTGACTTCGGCCGGGGCCGAGCGCTGGCGTAATGTCATCGTCGAGAGCTTGCGCGAGGCCAGCGGGTGCAAGCTGCTGTTCGAGCGCTCCGATGGTGACGTGAGGGCACTGGAGGGGCTGGCCAGCCGCGTCGGCGTGCTGAACGGAGTGGCGCCAACCGTGGCAGAGACGAATCCCGATGCAATCGAGATCCGGGAGAATGGCATCCGCTATCTGGTTGATATCGGCGCAGGGCAGAAGACGGGGTTCTTCCTGGATCAGCGCGATAACCGTGCCAGCATTGCCGCCCTGGCGAGGGACCGCGAGGTGCTGAATTGCTTCTGTTATACGGGCGGGTTCACATTGTCTGCGCTGGCCGGCGGCGCCGCTTCGGTGCTGTCTGTGGACAGTTCTGCTCCGGCGCTCGCGCTGGCGCGGCGGAACTTGGCGCTGAACGCGCTGGATGCCGCGCGCAGCCATTGGGTGGAAGCTGATGTCTTTTCGATTCTGCGTGACCTGGGGCGCGAACGGCGGACATTTGACCTGATCATTCTCGATCCACCCAAGTTTGCGCCCACTTCGCGCGATGCGGAGCGCGCCGCACGGGGCTACAAGGACATCAACCTGAACGCCCTGAAATTGCTGCGCCCGGGCGGGTATTTGGCGACGTTTTCCTGCTCGAGCGGTGTCAGCGCGGATCTTTTCCAGAAAATCGTTGCCGGCGCGGCTGCTGACGCGGGGGCGTCGTGTGCCATCGAGCAACGTTTTCACGCTGCGGCCGACCACCCGGTCATGCTGGAATTTCCGGAGGGTGAGTACCTGAAGGGGCTGTTGCTCCGGAAGCGCTAGGCCAGAGGATGTTGGCGCTTTTCAGGCGGTCAAATAATCCGAGGGTGGCGTCAAAGCTCTGAGCGTGTTCTAATGCCGCCCTTTTGGGGAATCCCCTGGGCGGCCTGGCGACGAAGCAGGTTGCCTCCGGCGACGAACGATCGCCGAAGCGTGTGGCCGAAGCTTGTCGCCGAACTGCGACAAGTGAAAAGTGGACGCATTCCCTCGGTATCAGAAAACGTTGAATGTAAATGGCAAAGAAGCAGCAACTCAAGCAACCCAAGCTGGTGCCCGTCACCATCCTGACCGGATTCCTCGGCAGCGGCAAGACCACGCTGCTCAACCGCATCCTGAAGGAGCAGCACGGTCACAAGATCGCCGTCATCGAGAACGAATTCGGCGAGGCGGGCGTGGACAATGAAATCCTGATCGACGATCGCGATGAGCAGATTGTCGAGATGAACAATGGCTGCATCTGCTGCACGGTGCGCGGAGATCTGCAGCGCATCCTGGGCGAACTCAGGGACAAGCGCGAGCGCGGCAAGCTGTGGTTCGAGCGCATCATCATCGAGACCACGGGCATGGCTGACCCCGGCCCGGTGGCGCAGACCTTCTTCCTCGATGAAAAAATCGGCGACTATTACCTGCTGGACAGCGTGATCACCGTGGTCGATGCCAAGCATGGCCAGAAGACGCTGGATGATTTTCGCGAGGCGCAGGACCAGGTGGGGTTTGCCGATCGCATCCTGCTCTCGAAGACCGATCTTGTAGCGGAGGATGAATCCGACAAGCTCAAGGCTCGATTGGTGCGCATGAACCCGCGCGCGCCGGTCAAGAAGGTGAATTTCGGCGATGCACCGGTGGACGAAATCCTCGATATCCGCGGCTTCAACCTGAATGCGGTGCTCGAGATCGATCCGACCTTCCTCGAGGACGCCGAGCATACCCATGACGAAGACGTCTCGTCGTTCGTATTTCGCTCCTCCGACCCGTTCAACGGGCCGGCGCTGGAGGAGTTCCTCTCGGGGATCGTCAAGGTATACGGCGAGAATCTGTTGCGCTATAAAGGTGTCCTTTCCGTTTTGGGGACGCCGCAGCGGGTGATTTTTCAGGGCGTTCACATGATGGCGAGCGGGGAAATGGGACGCACCTGGAGCAAGGAAGAGAAACGCTCGAGCACCATGGTATTCATCGGCAGGAATATGCCGCAAGACATGATCATGAAAGGCCTGGAACGATGCCTCGTGAGACAGTAGCAAAGAAGTCCGATACGGTAGCCAAGAAAGTTGAGCCGGGAGCAAGCCTCACGGAGGCGGCACTTCGCAAGATGCCGGTGTCGCAGTACATGAACGAGCAGCAGCTGGCATTTTTTCGTGAAAAGCTCATCGCCATGCGCAATGAGCTCCTCGAAAATGCCGGTAGCACCTCCGAGCACCTGCGCGAACATACCGCCGAGCCCGATCCCGCCGACCAGGCGACGATCGAGGAGGAAAATGCGCTGGAATTGCGCGCGCGCGATCGCGAGCGCAAGCTCCTGAAGAAGATCGAGGAAGCGCTGCGCCGCATCGATGACGAGTCCTATGGCTTCTGCGAGGAGACTGGCGACCCCATCGGCATACCTCGCCTCCTGGCGCGCCCGACGGCCACGTTGACCATCGACGCCCAGACGCGTCGTGAGCAGCGACAGAAGCTGTACGGCGACTGATCCGATCGCGGCTTCGGGACCTGGAGTTACCGAAAACCGCCCGCGCATGAAACGCCTGCGCCACTTGCTCAGCCTGGTCCTGGCCGCAGCCCTCATTGCGGGGCAGTGGGCGGGCCAGTTGCATGCGTTGTCCCACGCCGAGTACGACCTTGCCATTGCAGGCCAGGCCAAGACTGGCGGCGACAGTCCCGCGCCGCTGGACCATGCACGCGACCGCTGTGTGGCATTCCATGCGGTCGACTGCGCGCTGAGCGCGCCACCACTGGCGTTTGTCGGTACCGATCCTGCCGTCACGCTGGTCATCCAGCCCGGACTGCCGCTGCGGGCGGCCAAGCACACCGCCTATTCCTCCCGCGCCCCACCTGTTCTCCACGTGAGCTGAACCGCACTGCGGCATCGCACGATGCCGCGTCGTTCGCGAGCGCGCATTGCGCTCGCATGCCACGCATGGAGAGCCATCATGTTTCGATCCAGCAATCGGGCGCCGGCCATTGCCGCGCTGACCGCAAGCCTGTTTTTCTCTATGGCGCAAGACGCCTGCGCCGCCAGCGACGACGACCTGAAAGAACTGCGTGAGCAGGTCCGACAGTTGAAGGACCTCTACGAAAAAAAGATCAACGAACTGGAAGCCCGGCTGAAGCAGGCAGAACAGACCGCTGGTCAGGCCAAGTCTTCCGCGACTGCCGCGCAAACAACGGCCGAACAGGCTGCGGTGCAGGCGAGCAGCCGCACTGCCGGCGAGGGCGCATTCAACCCCGGCATCTCGGCAATCCTTAATGGCGTCTACGGCAACTTGTCGCAGAACCCCTCCAATTACCGCATCAACGGGTTTGCGCCAACGATGGGCGAAGTTGCGCCACCCAATCGCGGCCTGGGCCTGGGTGAGTCCGAAATCGCCTTCTCGGCCAACATCGATCGCCACTTTCGCGGCACCCTGATCGCCGCGCTGTCGCCCGAGGATACCGTCAGCGTCGAGGAGGCACACATCCAGACGCTGGGGCTGTCCAATGGATTCACGCTCAAGGCGGGCCGATTCTTTTCCGGGGTCGGCTATCACAACGAGATTCACGCTCACGCGTGGGACTTCACTGATGCGCCGCTGGCCAACAAGGTATTCCTCGGCAACCAACTGGCTGAAGACGGCTTCCAGGTCAAGTGGATCGCGCCCACCGACCTGTATGCCAACATCGGATTGGAGTTCGGGCGTGGCCGCAAGTTTCCGGGCGGGCCGGATGGCGGGCGCATGAAGAACGGCTTCGGTTCGACCAACCTGTTTGCCCACCTGGGCGGTGATTGGGGGACGGGTGCTGCATGGCGGGTGGGACTCTCCCACTTGCGCACCCGGGTGCACGACCGCGCGTTCAACGATGTCGATTCGACGGGGACCGGTGTGACCAATACCATCGGCGCTGCGAGCCGCCTTTGGGTCCTTGACGGCGTGCTGAAATGGGCGCCCAACGGCAATGCGTCCAACACCAGTTTCAAGCTGCAGGGCGAATACTTCCGTCGCACCGAAGACGGGCAGCTGAGTTATGACACGACAGCGGCGTCGCTGGGAACGCAGTCCGGTTCCTACCTGTCGAAGCAATCCGGCTGGTATCTGCAGGGCGTTTACCAGTTTCAGCCAGAGTGGCGCGTGGGTTATCGCTACGACCGGCTCGATTCCGGCACAACCGGCCTCGGACTGGTGGCCAATGGCCCGCTCACAGCTGCAGATTTTCCGATTCTGGCCAGCTACAAGCCGATACGGAACACCATGATGCTCGACTGGAGCGCCAGCGAATTCAGCCGTGTCAGGCTGCAGTTCGCCCGCGACCGGGCGCGTGCGGGGATCGCGGACAACCAGTTCTTCCTCCAATACATCATCAGCATGGGCGCGCATGGCGGCCACAAGTTCTGAGGAGCAGACCATGAAAAAAATATTCATCGTGATGGCAGGAACCCTGGCCGCAATGATGGCGGCGGCCTCGGCTGGCGCGGCGATCAATGTGTTTGCCTGCGAGCCCGAATGGGCCGCACTGGCGCAGGAAATCGGCGGTGACCGGGTCAACACAACTTCCGCGACCACGGCGCTGCAGGACCCGCATCGCGTCGAGGCGCGACCAAGCCTGATTGCGCGCGTGCGCAATGCCGATCTTGTTGTCTGCACGGGAGCGGAACTGGAGATCGGCTGGCTGCCTCTGCTGCTGAACCAGTCGGGCAATGCCAAGGTGCAGCCTGGCAGGCCGGGAAATTTCGAGGCGGCGCAGTATGTGTCTCGTCTTGAAATACCAAAAGTGCTCGATCGTGCGCTGGGCGACATCCATCCGGGGGGCAATCCGCATATCCAGACCGATCCGCGCAACATCGCCAAGGTGGCCGAGGCGCTGATTGCTCGGCTCGCACAAATCGATGCCCCGGGTGCCGAGTCCTATCGTTCCCGCGGCAAGGCTTTTCTCGAGCGCTGGCAGGCAGCCATCGTGCGTTGGGAGCAGCAGGCCGCACCGCTCCGGGGCCTCCCGGTGGTGGTGCATCACAAGGCCTGGACCTATCTCGAAGCGTGGCTCGGCCTGAGGGAGGTCGCCACGCTCGAGCATCAGCCCGGCGTTCCTCCCACCCCGTCCCACCTGGCCGAGTTGGTGGAGGGCATGCGCCGGGAGCCGGCAAAGTTCATTGTCTACTCTGCCTACAACGATCCGAAAGCGGCGGGTTTCCTGTCGCAGCGCACGGGTGTGCCTGCGGTGCTGCTGCCGTTCACGGTTGGCGGAACGGAGGGCGCCCGGGACCTGTTCAGCTTGTTCGATGACACGCTGTCCCGGCTGCTATCCGCCGCGCAGGGCAAGGGCTCCAAATGAACTTCGATTCGGCGAGCCTGGCTATTTTGTTGCCCGCGTTGGCAGCTGGACTGCTGGTGACCCTGGCGCTGGTGCCGCTCGGGCTGCAGGTCTTGTCGCGCGGCATCGTGTTCATCGACTTGGCCGTCGCCCAGATTGCGGGTCTGGGTGTCATCGTCGCCGATGCGCTCGGATGGGAGCCGCAGGGGGTTGCGGTGCAAGTCGCTGCCTTGGCGGCGGCGCTGGCCGGAGCGCTGTTCCTCACTTGGACCGAACGCCGTTGGCCGGAGGTACAGGAGGCGATCATCGGCGTCGTTTTCGCGCTCGCGGCGAGTGTTGCGTTGCTCCTCCTAGCGGGAAATCCACATGGCGGCGAGCACCTGAAGGACCTCCTGGTGGGACAGATCCTGTGGGTGGATCCGACGCGACTGGCGGTGGAGGCGATCGCCTATGTGGCGATCACGGCGATATGGTTTGCTTTTCGCGAGAGGCTGGGCCGCACCGGTTTTTACCTGCTGTTCGCATGCGCCGTGACGCTTTCCGTGCAGCAAGTCGGCCTTTACCTCGTGTTCGCGACCTTGATCGTTCCCGCGCTGGCGACCTACTACGCGGGATCGCGGCGCATCCTCAAGGCGTATGGGGTTGCCGCGGCTGGATATGCCTCGGGACTGTGGGCCTCGGCGTGGTTCGACCTGCCGTCAGGGGCGTTGATCGTCTGCACCATGGCGGTGGCGGGCGTGCTATGGGCGTTGGCGCCGTCGCAAAGTCGCTAGGCCGCTCTTGAAATGGAATGACGGCGCCCCGATCTCCGGGAAAATCCGCGCGTGATCGAATCATTTCCCCCGCCCCGATTGCCGTACCATTGGATCCCCCTTCATTTCCAACCGGACCTTTTGCATTGGAACAATTTCACGGCACGACCATTGTTTCCGCGCGCCGCGGCAACACAGTGGCCCTGGGTGGCGACGGTCAAGTCACACTTGGCAATATCGTCATCAAGGCCAGTGCGCGTAAAGTGCGGCGGATCCATCACGACAAGATCCTCGCCGGGTTCGCCGGCGGCACGGCAGACGCCTTCACGCTCTTCGAGCGCTTCGAAGCGAAGCTCGAAAAGCACCAGGGCAACCTGATGCGTTCCGCCGTGGAACTGGCCAAGGATTGGCGCACCGACCGCATCCTGCGTCGCCTGGAAGCCATGCTGGCGGTGGCCGATCGCGACGTGTCGTTGATCATTACCGGTCAGGGCGATGTGCTGGAACCCGAGTACGGGCTGATCGCCATCGGCTCGGGCGGGCCCTATGCCCAGGCGGCCGCCAAGGCGCTGCTGGACAATACCGACCTCGAGCCGCAGGTGATCGTCAAGAAAGCGCTGTCGATCGCGGCCGACCTGTGTATCTACACCAACCAGCATCACACCATCGAGGTGCTGGGCTGATTCCGACAATGCCGCTGGCACATCGGCCACCGGCCAGGTCAGCCCACCAGTTGCAACGAGGTCTTCCATGTCGTCCATTACGCAAATGACTCCGCAGGAAATCGTCCACGAACTGGACAAGCATATCGTCGGGCAGGACCGCGCCAAGCGCGCGGTCGCCATTGCGCTGCGCAACCGTTGGCGACGCCAGCAGGTGGCTGAACCCCTGCGACAGGAAATCACGCCCAAGAATATCCTCATGATCGGGCCCACTGGCGTGGGCAAGACCGAGATCGCGCGGCGCCTGGCACGGCTGGCCGACGCGCCGTTCATCAAGGTGGAGGCCACCAAATTCACCGAGGTGGGGTATGTCGGACGCGATGTCGACACCATCATTCGCGACCTGGCCGAGATCAGCGTCAAGCAGACGCGCGAGACGGCCATGCGCAAGGTGCGCCAGCGCGCCGAGGATGCCGCCGAAGATCGCATTCTCGATGCACTTATCCCGCCAGCACGCTCCGCGGGCCCTTTTGCGGATCGGGATACCGGTTTCACCCCGCGCAGTGAAACCGAGGCGGACTCGGCTGCGCGCCAGAAATTCCGCAAGAAGTTGCGCGAGGGCGAGCTCGACGATCGGGAAATCGAGATTGAAGTGGCCACGCCGCAAGCGCACATGGAGATCATGGCGCCCCCCGGCATGGAGGAACTCACGCAGCAGATCCAGGGCATGTTCCAGAACATGGGCGGCGGCCGCAAGAAACTGCGCAAGTTGAAGATTCGCGACGCCATGAAGCAGCTCACCGATGAAGAGGCGTCGCGCCTGGTCAACGACGAGGACCTGCGCGCCGTGGCGCTGGCCAACGTGGAGCAGAACGGCATTGTCTTCATCGACGAGATCGACAAGATCGCCTCGCGCCAGGAAACCGCCGGCGCCGACGTGTCGCGGCAGGGCGTGCAGCGCGACCTGCTGCCGCTGGTGGAGGGAACCACGGTGAGCACCAAGCACGGCATGGTGAAGACCGACCACATTCTCTTTATCGCCAGCGGCGCCTTTCACCTGGCGAAGCCGTCAGACCTGATCCCCGAGATGCAGGGGCGATTCCCGATCCGGGTCGAGCTCGATCCGCTCAGCGTGGCCGATTTCGAGCGCATCCTCACCGCCACCGACGCCTGCCTGACCACTCAATATGCGGCGCTGCTGGCCACCGAGGACGTGAAGCTCGAGTTCCGGCCCGAAGGGATCCGCCGCATGGCCGAAATCGCCTGGTCGGTCAACGAGAAGACGGAAAACATCGGCGCAAGGCGCCTGTACACCGTGATGGAAAAACTGCTGGAGGAGATTTCCTACGATGCCGGCCGGCGCAGCGGACAGCAACTGGTGGTGGATGCCGCCTACGTCGATGAACGCCTAAAGGACCTTGCAGCCAGCGAAGACCTCGCGCGCTATGTGCTTTAACGGTGGTGGAGTCAAAGGTGTCCCAATGAAATATGATCATATTTAGGATATTTAAGTCCGTGTAACGGGGTATGCATATCTAAATTGATAATATTAAAACCCGCCTACAGCACCCTGGTGGCAGCGGCGGGATCACGGGAGCAGGCATCATGGCATCGAACGAATCGTGGTCGGGACTGCAGTTCAAGTCCGTTTCCTATGGCGGGATTCAGCCGGGCAGGCGCCTGATCGTGCTCGGCGCGGTGCACGGCAACGAGACCTGCGGGAAGCAGGCCATCGAACGGCTGATCGGCGACATCGACGCGGGGCGCATCGTCATCCAGCGCGGCACGCTGACGCTGGTGCCCATCACCAACCCGCTGGCCCATCGGCGCGTGCAGCGCTCGGGTGACCGCAATCTCAACCGCAACCTGTGCCCAACCGATAAGCCCCTGGATTTCGAGGACCACATCGCCAACTGGTTGTGCCCCCTGCTCTCATCCCACGAGGTGCTGCTGGACCTGCATTCCTTCCACACGGCGGGGCAACCCTTCGCGGCGCTGGGGCCGGAGAACAACACCGGCACGCTGGAGCCCTTTGCGCAGGCGGAGCTCGAGGAGTCGCTTGCCCGGCGCCTGGGCGTGAGCCGCTTCATGGATGGCTGGCTGGACACTTATGCCCGCGGCGTTGCGCGCCGCGTGAAGGCGACCGGCGCGACTTCGGAGCGCGCGGCGCTCCTCAACACCGACCCCCGATACGGAGTGGGCACGACCGAGTACATGCGCACTGTCGGTGGATGCTCCATTACCCTGGAATGCGGGCAGCATGCCGACCCGGCAGCGCCGGAGGTGGCATATCGCGCGATTCTGAACACACTGGCGTACCTCGGCATTGCCGATCTTCCGAAGCCTGCGCCTGCGGCGACGACGGAGGCCTTGCGGCTCTTTGAGGTCATCGACAAAGCCGACAAGGAGGATGCTTTTGCACGCGAGTGGTCGAGCTTCGACCGGCTCAACAAGGGCGACCTGATCGGTACGCGCAAGGACGGCTCGAAGGTGTTTGCAGAAGACGATGGCTACATCGTGTTCCCGAACCCGGCCGCCATGGCCGGCCAGGAGTGGTTCTACCTGGCCAAGGCCAGCCCGCGCGCCTGGTTGCCGGACGAGGGCTGATCACTCTGCATTGATGCAAATGGTTCGCTACTGAGGTTCCCTGCCTTTAGCCCGGCTTCTTGGGCTCCTTGCCGTTAGCCCGGCTTCTTGGGCTCCCTAATACCGCCACTGATGAGGCCACCGTCCACCACCAGCACCGTGCCGTTGATGTAGGACGCATCCGGCGAAGCGAGAAAGGCGATGGCGGCAGCCAGTTCATCGGGGTGCCCCAATCGGCCCTGCGGGATGCGCTCTTCACGCGAGCGGCGCGTGGCGGGCGACAGGTTCATTGCCGACAGTTCGGTCTCAATCGGCCCGGGCGATACGGCATTCACGCAAATGCCCAGCGGCGCCAGTTCGAAGGCCATGACGCGCGTGAGCGCCACAATGCCGCCCTTGGATGCGGCATAGGCGGCTTGATGGTCGGTGCCGATGTGGGCATTGATCGACGCAACGTTGACGATGCGCCCCTTCTTGCCGGCGACCATGACGCGAGCCACTTCCTGCCCGACAATGAAGTAACCCGTCAGGTTGGTCCCGATGATCTTCGACCAGTCCGCGTCGGTGATCTCCAGGAAGGGAATGCGCCAGCCAATGCCGGCGTAGCACATCGATGTGACCGAAGTCTGTTACGGCGGACTTAACTGCCGCAGCGACAGCGTCGCGGGAGGTGACATCCACGCCATACGCCATAGCTTCGCCGCCGGCTTTCTTCACGCGAACGCAGGTTTCCTCGGCCCCTGCGACATTCGTGTCGAAGATGGCCAGCCGCGCGCCTTCGGCGGCCAGGCGTGCAGCGACCTCCTGACCGATGCCGCGTCCGCCGCCGGTGATCAGCGCGACCTAGCCTTCGAAGCGGCGTCCCAGTGCGGTTGACGCATTGTTCATGTCAGTAGGTGAGTCCCACGAACAGTACTGAGAGGGCGATGGCGAGCCGTCCCATGCCGCGCCAGAAGCCGCTACCAACATTGTGCGAACAGCGCCATGCCGACACCAGCCAGAACAGGCACAGCATGAACTTGAGCGTGTCGAGGATTGCGCCCCAGGCGTGCTCCTCGTCAAAACGGAAATCCTCCGCCGTGATGCCGAGCCAGGTTGCTGCAGCAATCACGGGGATGCCGGCCAGCCACCAGACCTGCCATAGCCGCGCTTCACCGTGAATTGCCCGGCGAATGAACTCCCTTGAGCCGCTGCGTTGAATACGTTGAATAATCATGGTCGGTCGGAGCATATCGCAATCGCAGCGCCGCGGGCGCGCCGCCCCGCCAGTTTGCGACACCTGCGAGAGCTGTGTGAAAATCTGCGCCATGCGCAACAAGGCCATTTTGTCGCCACTTACTGCCTGGCTGGCGATCTTCGCCATGGCGCTCAATGCGCTGTGGCCGCTGATCGCCAATGCGCGCCCGGCGGGCGTTGCGTGGTCAATGGAGGTCTGCACCACCGAGGGCATGCGGTCAGTCTCGGGAGACCCAAACCGGGCGCCGGACGATTCGGTCGCCAAGTACCTGCAATCGCACTGTCCCCTGTGTTCTTTCGGGACCGACAAGCTCTGTGCCTTGCCCTCGGCGCCTTCGTTTCTTGAATCCGGTCAGACAGGCTGTGGCTCGACCGCAGAATTTCCATCTGAGCTCCCCCGCAACGATATCCACTTTCCGGCGCACCCTCGCGCGCCGCCGGTCAATTCCTGATCTGCAGTTCTGGAGGAGGTGCAAATGCACTTCCAATTGATGCGCGTGTTTTGCAAGTGCGCGCAGGATTCGGACAAGGAATATTCAAGATGATTTTCAAAGCAATGGCCTTTGCCACAGTAGTATTCACGACGTTCTCGGTGCAGGCCCACGATTACAAGGTGGGTGATCTGCAAATCGGTCACCCCTACTCCCGCACGACTCCGCCCGGCGCAACCACCGCCGGCGCGTACTTGAGCATCGACAACAAGGGCAAGGCCGCGGACAAGCTGTTGCGTGCTTCCAGCCCAGCGGCGGGACTGGTCGAGCTGCATTCCATGAGCATGGACGGCAATGTCATGCGCATGCGCGCGGTGCCGGCAATCGATGTCGCGCCGGGAGCAACGGTCAAGCTTGCGCCCGGCGGACTGCATGTCATGTTGCAGGAACTCAAGCGCCCGCTCAAGAAGGACGAGCGCGTGCCACTGACGCTGGTGTTCCAGCGTGCCGGCGAAGTGAAGGTTGAACTGGCGGTGCAGGACGCCGTCGCTGCCGCGTCGGGGCACGACGCGCATGCGGGGCACGGCACGGACAAGAAATAGCGGAGCCTATTCGCCGGTGGTGCTGGCCTGTGCCGTTGCGGCAAGCTGCTTGAGACAGGCCGGGCAATAGCAACCCTTGGCGGGATCGGGAGATCGCAGGGCTGGTAGCGCCTCGCACCAGCAGCCTTCGGCGCGTGCGCCGCACCCGAAGCTGGTCCTGCAGCGAGGGCAGATCGTGGGGGATTCCGTGCTCGGCACCATGTCCATGGTATGCCCTTGATCAGGCCAACCTCGCTGGATAGGGGCTCAATTGGGGGATTTCAAGTCCCTGTGGCAGGAAAATATTTCTCATGCTTATGCGGGTTTGCGTCACCGGGCGACTTGAATTGCCCGGGGCATGCCCCATTTTCTAGTGCATGAGGGAATGTCCCTCGACCCGAATTCCGACCCCTTGAAGGAGATTGACCATGCGCAACATTACCCGATTCGATCCGGTGACGGATATGTTCGACGACTTGCTGAAGGGCTTTTTCGTGCGTCCGGTGACCAGTGCCGGCCTGGAGGGTCAGGGCCAGGAGCAGGTGCGCCGCGCCCGCATCGACGTGCTGGAGCAGAACGGCGAGTTCAAGGTGCTGGCGGAGCTGCCCGGAGTGAAGAAGGAAGACATCAAGGTGCAGATCGATGGTGACCAGGTTTCGATTTCCGCCGAGACCCGAGTCGAGCGCGAAGCCAAGGAAGGCGAGCGCGTGCTGCACAGCGAGCGTTACTACGGCAAGGTGGCGCGCACCTTTACCCTTGGCGCTGAACTGGACGATGCGCGTGTTGTCGCCAAGTTCGAGAACGGCGTGCTGGAACTGACATTGCCGCGCAAGCAGTCCGTGGCGGCAAAGCAGATCACCATCCAGTAAGACGCACTTCCAGGAAGTGCAGTACCGTGGCCGGTTCCGGGGATGCTCGGACCGGCCGCACTTCTTGCCGCAGCGATCATGGTCATTGGACCGCGATTGCGGCCGGAGCGCCGGTTTCACCCGGTACAATAAGTTCTCCTGAACCCCGGCTCCTTGCGAGCATCGAACCGTCCATGTCCGAAACAACTGTCGCATTGTCACCCTCAGCCGCCATCATGGCGCAGACGCTGGCCGAGGCGCTGCCCTATATCAAGCGTTTCCACGGCCGGACCATTGTTGTCAAATACGGCGGTAATGCCATGACTGACCTGGCTCTGCAGAAGAGTTTTGCTCATGACGTGGTGCTCCTCAAGCTGGTCGGCATGAACCCGGTGGTGGTGCATGGCGGCGGGCCGCAGATCGAGCAGATGCTGAAGAAGCTCGACATCAAGAGCGAGTTCATCCAGGGCATGCGCGTCACCGACGAGGCGACGCTCGATGTCGTCGAGATGGTCCTCTCCGCGCTCAACAAGGACATCGTCACCCTGATCAACCAGGCGGGCGGCAAGGCCGTGGGTCTGACCGGCCAGGATGGCACCTTCATCCGCGCCAAGAAAATGATGCTGCCCGACCAGCACAAGCCCGAGCTGATGCTTGATATCGGCAAGGTCGGGGAAATTGCGTCGATAGACCCGGCGGTGATCGACACGCTGGAGTCGGGCGGGTTCATTCCCGTGGTGGCGCCGATCGGGGTCGGGTCCGAGGGTGAAACCTACAATATCAATGCGGACCTGGTGGCCGGAAAGCTGGCGGAAGTCCTGAAGGCCGAGAAGCTGGTGCTCCTCACCAATACACCGGGCGTCCTGGACAAGTCGGGCAAGCTCCTCACCGGCCTCACGCCGCAGGGAATCGACAAGCTGGTGGCCGACGGAACGCTCTCAGGCGGCATGCTGCCCAAGATTGCCTCGGCACTGGATGCCGCGCGCAGCGGCGTCAAGAGCGTGCACATCATCGACGGGCGCGTGGATCATGCGCTGCTGCTGGAGATCCTCACCAGCCAGGGCGTGGGGACCCTCATTCGCAGCAAGTAGTGTTGATGGAGACACACCGTCCGGCTACGCCACGACATTCCCATCCGCATCCCGCAGCCCGTCGAGATAGCCTTCGCCGCTGTCGTGGATGCTGAGTACGCGGCCGCGCGGGCTGGGCGAGAATGAAATGTGCACCCAGCGGTTGAATTCCAGGATGCACTGGTCGAATTCGATACCGGAGGCCCGGATGGCGGCGGCGATGGCGATGGGAGTGCCGAATGGCGGGCAGGTAAAGTCTGCGGCCATTCCCTGCCTGTGCTGTGAAGTGGCCGACCCACCCACGACTCGGTTGAGTTCGGGGCAGCGGTAGCCGCTGGAGATATCGAGCGGGGCGCCCAGCAGGCGCTGGATTTCCTCTAGGCCGGCGGCAAGGCGTTGAAGGTTTGCGATGAGGTCCGCTGGCGGCGAATTGTCGATGCCTTCGCGCGCGGCGGTCTCCGAGGCCGTAAGCTGCGCCAGCGAAAAATTTTCGGTGAGCTGCATATGAAACGAATTGTAGGACGTGTCATGGGCCAGGGCTGGCGATGAGTAGGCCGCTGACGTGGATTTTCGACCTGGACGATACCCTGCACCGGGCCACGGGGCATATCTTCCCGCACCTGAATCTCAGCATGACCGAGTACATCATGCGCCACCTCGACATGGAGGAGGCGTCGGCGAGCGCCCTGCGCCAGCGTTACTGGCATGCGTACGGCGCCACCCTGCTGGGCCTGATGCGCCATCATGATGTCGACCCCCATCACTTCCTGTGGCATACGCACCAGTTTCCGGACCTCGAGCGCACCGTGGTGGCAGACGCTGGATTGCGCCACTGCCTGCGGCGCCTGGCGGGCAGCAAGATCCTGTTCTCCAACTCGCCGGCGCACTACGCACAGGCGGTGCTCGACGTTCTTGGCATTGGTGACCTGTTCGATGCCGTCTACACCATTGAGAGCACGCGCTTCCAGCCCAAGCCGATGGCTGGGGGGTTTCGTGCCCTGCTGCATCGGGAGCGCCTGCAGGCCGAGCGCAGCGTTCTCGTGGAGGACTCGCTGCCGAACCTGGTCACGGCGCGCAGGCTGGGCATGAAAACCGTGTGGATCACGCGAGACTCGCGGCGTCCGGCGTGGCTGGACCTGAAGTTGAGTTCGGTCCTGGCGCTTCCCCGCGCTGTCGCAAGGGTCAATGGATGACAGGGAATTGCAAGCTAGCAAGCACTCACCCCTTGGCATAGAATCAACCGTCATTGAGTGCGGAAACACACAGGAGGCGACATGGCCACGACACGGCTCAAACCGGGCGAGCGCAAGCTGCAGATCCTGCAGGTGCTTGCACAAATGCTGCAGCATCCGAAGGGCGAGCGCATTACCACGGCCGCGCTGGCAGCCAAGCTGAGCGTGTCGGAGGCGGCGCTTTACCGGCATTTCGCCAGCAAGGCGCAGATGTTCGAGGGGTTGATCGAATTCATCGAAAGCTCGATCTTCGGCCTGGCCAACAAGATCACTGCGGAACAGGACAACGGGCTCAAGCAGTTGCACGCCATCGTGTCCATGCTGCTCGGGTTTGCCGAAAAGAATCCCGGCATGACACGCGTGCTGCTGGGCGATGCACTGGTCAACGAGGACGAGCGCCTGCAGGTGCGCATCAACCAGCTGTTCGACCGAATAGAGGCGACACTCAAGCAGTGCCTGCGCGTGGCCTCCACCCAAGGCACGCCGGGCGATGGCAGCGATGCCGACCCGGGACCGCGCGCAAACCTGATCCTGTGCTACGTGATCGGTCGCTGGCACCAGTTTGCCAAGAGCGGGTTCAAGCGCATGCCTACCGAGGGACTGGACAAGCAGTGGCCGCTGATCGCCTGAGCATCCCTTGAGATCGGGCGGCCGCTCGCTTCGAGCGCCTTGATGCAATCGCTGTGTGTGCCCGCCGGCCCACGATAGAATGGCGTCCGCATGGACATCCTCCTGATTTTGAAGGCCCTGATCCTCGGTGTCGTCGAGGGTCTCACCGAATTCCTTCCCGTCTCCTCCACCGGCCACCTGATCCTCGCCGGTGACCTGCTCGACTTCAATGACGACAAGGGCAAGGTCTTCGAGATCGTCATTCAGACGGGCGCCATGCTCGCTATTGTCTGGGAATACCGGTTGCGCTTCTGGAGCGTGCTCACCGGTATCGGGTCGCAGCCTGAGGCGCGCCGCTTCGTGGCCAACCTCCTCGTCGCTTTCATGCCCGCCGCCGTGCTCGGCCTCGCGTTCGGCAAGTACATCAAGTCCTATCTGTTCAAACCGGTGCCGGTTGCACTGGCCTTCATCGTGGGCGGCATCATCATCCTGTGGGTGGAGCGCCGACAGCGGCCGGTGCGGGTCGAGAACGTGGACGACATGAACTGGCGCGATGCGCTCAAGGTCGGCTTCGCCCAGGCGTTCGCGTTGATTCCCGGCACGTCGCGCTCCGGGGCCACCATCATCGGCGGCATGCTGTTCGGCCTGTCGCGCCGCGCGGCAACCGAGTTCTCGTTCTTCCTCGCCGTGCCGACGTTGGTGGCGGCCGGGCTCTACGATCTGTACAAGAATCGCGCGCTGCTGTCAGCAGACGACATCGTCATCTTCGGCGTTGGGTCAGTGGCGGCGTTCCTGTCGGCATTCCTGTGCGTGCGCTGGCTGCTGCGCTACATTGCCAACCACGATTTCAGGATTTTCGCCTGGTACCGGATTGTTTTCGGCTTGGTTGTACTGCTCACCGCGTGGACTGGCGCGGTCAATTGGACAACCGGATAGTAGGACCGCGCGGCCTGCTTCGCAGGCTCGGCCGCGCTGCTTAAATCGGGACCGCGCGGCCTTCTGGGCTCGGCCGCGTCCGGCTTCAGTAAGTCTTGTAAGGCAGGAACTTCCCGCTCAGCACCACATGCACCCGATCGCCCTTGGGGTCCGGTTCCCGGGTGATGTCCATTGAAAAGTCGATGGCGCTCATGATGCCGTCACCGAACTCCTCGTGGATGAGTTCCTTGATGGTGGTGCCGTAGACATTGACCAGTTCGTACCAGCGGTAGATCAAGGGGTCGGTCGGCACGGCGGTGGGCAGAGAGCCCTTGTAGGGCACCACCTGCAGCAATTGCACGGCTTCCTTGGGCAGGTCGAGCAGCTTGCCGACGATGTCGGCCTGCTTCTTGGTGAGCGTCATCTGGCCGAGGCACGCAGCTGTCGCCCACTCCTTGCTCACACCCAGTTTCTTGGCGATATCGGCCCATTTGATGCCCTTGCTGATGCGCTTGGTCACGATCAATTCAGTGACGTCGTTGCGGTTCATGTGTCCTCCTGTCGGGTAGAAAAATCAGTGGTTTGCTGCAGCACGCGGCGCCGGTGCGGCGTCAGGAATGGATCGATGTGCCTCTGCGTCAACGCCGGGGCGGACCGTGAGGGGCTCGGCGGGACGCTCGAGTTCGCCGGTCTGGAACTGCTTGGAGCGCGTCACCAGGAAATCGACCAGGTGGTTGCGGATGCGGTAGAACTGCGGGTCGTGGTGCATGTCATGGCGCGTGCGCGCGCGCGGCAGGGTGTTCTCCACGATCTCGGCGATCACGGCATTCGGGCCGTTCGACATCAGCAGGATCTTGTCGGCGAGCAGGATGGCTTCGTCGACGTCATGGGTGATCATGAAGACGGTCTGGTGCGTCGCCTGCACCACGCGCACCAGTTCGTCCTGGATGGTGCCGCGGGTGAGGGCATCGAGGGCGCCGAAGGGCTCATCCAGCAGCAGCATCTTGGGCTGGATGGCGAAGGCGCGCGCGATGCCGACGCGCTGCTTCATCCCGCCGGAGAGCGCCGCCGGTTTCTTGTCCTCGGCGCCGGAGAGCCCGACCATGTCGATGAACTGCTGGCAGTGTTGCCGGACCTTGCTGCGCGGCCAGTCGGGCCAGCGCGAGCGCACAGCAAAGGCGATATTGCTTGCCACCGACAGCCAGGGCATCAGCGCGTGCCCCTGGAAAACCACGCCGCGCTCGAGCGACGGACCGCCAATCTCGTGTTCGTCCATGATGGCCAGGCCGCCGGAGGCGGTGTCGAGCCCCGCGAGGACGTTGAGGATGGTGGTCTTGCCGCAGCCGGAGTGCCCGATGATGCAGACGAACTCGCCGCGTTCGATGCTGAAGTTGACCCCTTCGAATACGGTGGTCGTCCCGCCACCAGCCGCGGGAAACGTCCGCTTGAGGTCCTGTACCTGGAGAAAGGGCATGGGTGCTACTCGGCGTAGGTGACCAGGCGTTGCAGGCGCCCGATGATCAGGTCGAGCGCCATGCCCACGATGCCGATGACGAGGATGGCGAAGATCACGTTGGTGAGGTTGAGGTTGTTCCACTCGTTCCACACGAAGTAGCCGATGCCGGTACCGCCGACCAGCATCTCCGCGGCGACGATGACCAGCCATGCGATGCCCATGGAAATGCGCATGCCGGTGAGGATGGTGGGGGCCGCAGCCGGCAGGATGACCAGGAAGGCCTTGCGCAACGGCGTCACCTCGAGGGTGCGCGCGACGTTCAGCCACTCGCGCCGCACCGAGGCGACACCGTAGGCGGTATTGATCAGCATCGGCCAAACGGAGCAGATGAAGATGACGAAAATTCCGGAGATGGACGAGTCCTTGATGGTGTAGAGCGCGATCGGCATCCAGGCGAGGGGCGAGATCGGCTTGAGCACCTGGATGAACGGATCGAGCGCACGGCGAAACAGTGGCGACATGCCGATGAGAAATCCGAGCGGCACGGCCACGATGATGGCGAGCAGGAACCCGAGTCCGACCCGTGACAGGGAGTGCGCCAGCTGGATGCCGATGCCCTTGTCGTTGGGGCCCTTGTCGTAGAACGGATCCGCGATATGTTTCGCAATGGCTGACGCCAATTGCGATGGCGCCGGAAAGCCATCGGATTTTTTGGCGCCCTTGCCCATGAGCTTGGCGTATTCGTCCGCAGCGCCGGCGGCTTCGACCTTGGGCAGCGTGGCCACATGCCAGATGCCGAGGATGAGCAGCAGGAAGGCGATCGAGAGCAGCGCCGCCGCAAATATTTCGCGGCGTGGGGTCACGCCTTTTTCCTGATGGCGAATCCCGAAAGGTACTTCTCCGGTTGCGCCGGATCGAACTCCTTGCCCATCACCTTGAACTTGGCATAGCTCGCAGCGGGGGCCTTCTGGCCCAGCTCTGCCATGCGCTTCCTCGCATCGGTGGCGAGGAACACTTTCTCGGCAATCTGGCGGTAGTTCACGTCGCCCTTGACGTAGCCCCAGCGTTTCATCTGCGTCAGCATCCACACGGCCATGGACTGCCACGGGAACGGATCGAAGTCGGCGCGGTCGGGGACATTCTTGACGTTGCCAAGGCCGTCGGCAAATTTGCCGGTCAGCACCTGCTCCAGCACGGTGACCGGCTGGTTGAGGTAGTTGGCCGGTGAAATGACTTCGGCAATCAGCGGCCGGTGTTTCGGGTCGCGCGCCATGGCCGCTGCGGTCAGCACGGAGCGGTAGAGCGCCGCGAAGGTGTTGGGATTTTCCTTGATGAAGGCTTCAGGCAAGCCGAATGCGCAGCATGGGTGCCCGTCCCAGATTTCCTTGGACAGGATGTGGATGAAGCCCACTTCGTCATACACGGCGCGCTGGTTGAACGGGTCGGGCCCGAGGAACCCGTCGATGTTGCCGGCGCGCAGGTTGGCCACCATCTCCGGCGGCGGCGTGACGCGGATCTGGATGTCGGTGTCCGGGTCGAGGCCGTGTTCGGCCACGTAATAGCGCAGCAGGAAGTTGTGCATCGAGTACTCGAACGGGACCGCGAACTTGAAGCCCTTCCATTGCTTGGGATCGCGCTTGTCCTTGTGCTTCACATGCAGCGTGATGGCCTGCCCGTTGATGTTCTGGATGGTCGCAACGTCCATGGGCATGGCGGTCGAGCCCAGCCCCATCGAGATCGCCAGCGGCATGGGCGACAGGAAGTGCGAAGCGTCGTGCTCCTTGTTGATCATCTTGTCGCGGATCAGCGCCCAGCCTGCCGTCTTCATCAGTTGGACGTTCAGCCCCTCTTTTCGGTAGAAGCCCAGCGGGTCGGCCATGATCAGGGGCGAGGCGCAGGTGATGGCGATGAAGCCGATCTTGAGGTCCTTCTTCTCCAGGGGACCCTTGTCCTGGGCCATGGCCTCCAGCGCCCCGAATGGCAGGAAGGAGGACACCGCCGCCATCGCTGTCGATGTGCCTACTGCGCGCAGGAATCTGCGTCGTAGTTCATCCTGCGGAAACAGCGCGCGCATGGCGGCTGACTGGATGGCGCGCGAATTCAGGGCATCGGGGTCGTTGCCCGGGTCTGCCGCCGCATTTGCCGGCGGCGTGGCCGACGCAACTGCGTCGTGTTCGGCCTGGCTCGTGTGGTGCCCGCATTGGCAAGCGGCGCCAAGTCGGACGTTGGGATCAAATGGATTGTCGAACGCAGACATGGCCGGTTCCTCCGAAGTTGGCAGTCGGAGGACTGTGCAGCACTTACCGTGCCATGTTTATCGGGTGCCCAGTTGCCCTGCTGATCCCATGAGTGCCAATGGGCTCAAGAGAGGAAGCGCACGCGAGTCACCTTCGTTGCGACTGCAGGCAGGTCAGGAGAAACGTCATCGAGGCTCCCGCGTCAGCTCTGCACCCAGGGCAGACCCGCAAAGCGCCAGCCGCCGACGCTGCTGCGATGATCGTTCTTGTCGCGGTCGCCCTCGAATCCCTCCAGCACATTGAAGCAGGTGGTGTAGCCGGCTTCGGTCGCTGCAATGGCGGCACGGTGCGAGCGTGCCCCGGATCGGCACAGGAACAGGATCGGCGAATTTGTTGACGGGACTGCGGCCTTGAGTTCGTCGATGAATTTTTCGTTTTGCTCGCCGCTGGGCCAGGTGTTCCATTCGATGAGGACGGAATCCTGCACATGCCCGACCCAGGTCCACTCCGAGTCAGTGCGCACATCCACCAGCTTGGCCGCGGGATTTTGTTTCAGGTAATCGAATGCCTCACGTGGCAGCATGGCGCCGGCGTAAGTGAGTCCTGCGGCTTTGCCGCGGGCAGTTGCGCGGTCAAGAATTGATTGTGGCGAGTCCATGCGCATTAACATCCGATGATATGAAGCCGGGGAGTTTAGTCTGCCGGCACGGTAAAAAAAAGCGGCAGGAAACCGCGCTCGCGCACCAAAACAGGGCTAAAAGTGCTGGATTAGCACTATTGCGGTGCGTATAGGAGACTGATTGGGGCTTGTGGCACAATCTGCACGCCATTTGAAAATGGTCAGCCGTATTTTTTCGACAGTAGCGGATTGTCGTGCATTCAGGCGGTGCAAGGCGGGTCTCCATTGACCGACAGCGTCCCGGAAGCCAGGCAATATCCATGCGGAAGGGGCGGGAAACGTTCTTTGGCACATTTTCTGCTGAATCCAGTCGCGTCTAGGCTGTCAGTTCAGGCGTCGTTTTGAAGGCCCTTGGTTTTCTTCCCGAGAATTACTCAATTCCCTATCAGGAGAGTTTGTGATGTCACTGTCTGTCAATGATGTACTCAAGATGATCAAGGACAAGGAGGTCAAGTTCGTCGACCTTCGCTTTACCGATACGCGCGGCAAGGAGCAGCACGTGCAGGTGCCGGCCAAACAGTTCACGAACGACAAGTTCGAGTCTGGGCACGCCTTCGACGGCTCTTCGATCGCCGGCTGGAAGGGTATCGAGGCCTCGGACATGCTGCTCTTGCCCGATCCCGATTCGGCCCGCCTCGACCCATTTACCGATGAACTGACCCTCAACGTTACCTGTGACGTGCTTGAGCCGTCGGACATGAAGGGCTATGACCGCGACCCGCGTTCGCTGGCCAAGCGCGCAGAATCGTTCCTGAAGTCGAGCGGCTTGGGCGACGTGGCTTACTTCGGTCCCGAGCCGGAATTCTTCGTATTCGACGGCGTGACCTGGAACGTGGATATGTCGGGCTGCGGGGTGAAAATCAAGTCGGAAGAGGCGCCCTGGTCGACCAACATCGAGTACGAAGGCGGCAACATGGGCCATCGTCCCGGCACCAAAGGCGGTTATTTCCCGGTTGCCCCGGTTGATTCGCTGCAGGACATGCGCAATGCCATGTCGCTTGCGCTCGAATCGCAGGGCGTCGAAGTCGAGGTGTTCCACCACGAAGTGGCAGCAGCCGGCCAGTGCGAAATCGGCACGCTGTTCAACAGCCTGGTGAAGCGCGCTGACTGGACGCAGATCCTGAAATACACGGTGTGGAATGTGGCCGCAGCCTATGGCAAGACCGCCACCTTCATGCCCAAGCCTGTCGTCGGCGACAACGGATCGGGCATGCATGTGCACCAGTCGGTGTGGAAAGACGGCAAGAACCTGTTTGCAGGCAACGGCTACTCGGGTCTGTCCGATTTCGCGCTGTACTACATCGGCGGTGTGATCAAGCACGCCAAGGCCCTGAACGCGATCACCAACCCGGGTACCAACAGCTACAAGCGCCTGGTGCCGGGGTTCGAGGCGCCGATCAACCTCGCCTATTCGGCGCGCAATCGCTCTGCGTCCATCCGCATTCCGTTCGTCAGCAATCCGAAGGCACGCCGCATCGAAGTGCGCTTCCCGGATCCGACGGCGAACCCGTATCTGGCGTTTTCAGCCTTGCTGATGGCCGGGTTGGATGGAATACAGAACAAGATCCACCCCGGAGATCCGATCGACAAGAACCTGTACGACCTGCCTCCGTCCCAGGCGAAAAAGGTGCCGAATGTGTGCTCTTCATTGGACCAGGCGCTCGAGGCGTTGGACAAGGATCGCGCGTTCCTCACTAAGGGCGGGGTGTTCAGCGACGACTTCATCGATGCCTACATTGCCCTCAAAATGGAGGAAGTCACGCGCTTCCGCATGACGACCCATCCGGTCGAGTTCGACATGTACTACAGCCTCTAATCGCTGGATCGACCCCGGGGGCTGTTCCCCGGGTTGGTTTCCTGAGGCACCGGAAAAGGACGGGGAAGTGTGCATTTTTCCTCGTCCTTTTTCATTTGTAATCAGGGGAGTCTTCCCATAAACTTAAAGTTCTCTCTGGAAATGCGGACGCTTGCATCCACCCATGACCCTTGCGCGGTACTTGTTGGCGATTTTCCTGCTGGCTGGCAGCGCTCATCCGGCGCTGGCGCAGATCTATCGGTGCGTCGACCAGAATGGCCACAGTACCTATACCAACGACACGGAGGGCAAGGGGGGCTTGAAGTGCACGGTGGTCAGCCGGGAAGTATCGGTAGTGCCTGCACCGACCCCGTCGCCATCCGCCACGCCACGGCCTGCGGCAAAGGCTGCCGCGCAGCCTTCTTCAACGCGAGGCGAGACAGCGGCCCCGCGTATCGAACCCGCCACGCAGCGCTCGCGCGACACTGACCGCCGTCGCATCCTCGAAGATGAATTGCGAAACGCGGAGAAGGAACTTGCCACGGCAAAGCAGAATCTTGCCGAGCAGGAGTCTATTCGCAAGGGCGATGAGCGCAACTACCAGCGCGTGCTCGATCGTCTCAAGCCCTTCCAGGACGAAGTCCGGCGTTCCGAAGAAAACGTCGCTGCGCTCAAGCGGGAAATTTCCAACCTGCGCTGAGCCTGCGTTGCCGGTCGGCGGAATTCCAGCCAGCCCCCTCAAGCTGCGGTGCTTCGCAACATGACGCGTCCCGTGCCTGCGCGCACCTTTGCCGGACTCGACCTGCTGGCAACGGCAGTCATGGTACTGGATGGCAAGCTCAGCCTGCGATATGTGAATCCGGCGACTGAAATCCTGCTGGCGCAGAGTGGCCGATCATTGGTCGGGCACCGCCTGGGCGAGCTGTTTTCCAATGCCGGGGCCTTTGAAGCGCGTCTCAACGAGGCGCTGAGCGAAGAGCGTGGTTTTTGGGACCAGACCCTTGCCTTGTCGCGCCCGGCGCACGAAACGCTGTACCTGAACTGCCTGGTGACACCCATTGAGCTGCCGGAGCGCGGCTTGATGCTGGAGTTGCGCCCGATGGAGCAGCGCATTCGGGCCGAGCGCGAAGAGCAGCAGCTGACCCAACACCTGGCGAACCGTGAACTGATCAGGAACCTCGCTCACGAGATCAGGAATCCGCTGGGCGGTTTGCGCGGTTCCGCCCAGCTGCTCGAGCGCGAGTTGGATCGTGCCGAGCTCAAGGAATATACCCAGGTCATCATCAAGGAGGCCGATCGTCTTCAGGCCCTCATGGATCGATTGCTCACGCCGCATCGTCCACCGCATACCGTCACCATGAACATCCACGAGGTGTGCGAGCGGGTGCGAAGCCTCATCCTCGCCGAATTTCCGACTGGCCTGGCCATCCGGCGCGACTACGACACCAGCATCCCGGAGTTCCAGGGTGACCGCGAGCAACTGATCCAGGCGGTATTGAACGTGACCCGCAACGCGGCCCAGGCGATCCTTGGCACAAGTCCGGCGGCCGATGGTCGGGCGGAGATCAGGCTCAGCACCCGGGTGGTGCGCCAGATCACCCTGGCCAAGCGGCGCTATCGCCTGGCATTGGAATTGCAAGTGATCGACAACGGTCCGGGCATTCCGGCAGATATCAAGGACACATTGTTCTTTCCGCTGGTATCCGGTCGCGAGGGCGGCAGCGGTCTGGGACTCACGCTGGCGCAGACCTTCGTCCAGCATCATCATGGAGTAATCGAGTGCGACAGCCAGCCAGGACGTACCGTATTCAAGATCATCCTGCCCATCGAGCCGGCGGCTGCATCCACCTGAACCAAGGCGTGAATTGACATGAACGATGACAACGAAATATCTGCCACCCGCAGCGCGGTTGCCCCAGCGCCTGCGGCGGCTTTTTTCCCGCAGATGAAGCCGGTGTGGGTGGTCGATGACGATCGCTCGATCCGTTGGGTTTTCGAAAAGGCCCTGACCCGCGAGGCCATCCCTTTCAGGACTTTTTCTCTGGCCAAGGACGCACTCGATGCACTGGATACTGGAGCACCCCAGGTTCTGGTGTCGGACATCCGCATGCCGGGAACGTCCGGTCTGGAGCTGTTGCAGACCATCAAGGCAAAACACCCCACGATACCGGTCATCGTCATGACGGCCTACTCGGACCTGGAATCGGCGGTTGCGGCATTTCAGGGCGGCGCGTTTGAATACCTGCCCAAGCCCTTCGACGTCGACCAGGCGGTCGACCTGATTCGCCGCGCCATCGACGAATCGCAGCGTGAGAGTGAAGCTGAAGTGGCGGAAACGAGTTCGCCGGAAATTCTCGGCCAGGCGGCATCGATGCAGGAAGTCTTTCGCGCCATTGGGAGGTTGTCGCAGTCATCGGCCACGGTATTGATTACCGGTGAGTCAGGCAGCGGCAAGGAGCTGGTTGCTCGCGCCCTGCACCGGCACAGCCCGCGAGCCGCCAAACCATTCGTCGCCATCAATACGGCTGCCATGCCCAAGGATCTTCTGGAGTCGGAACTGTTCGGCCACGAACGCGGCGCATTCACGGGTGCGCAGGCCATGCGCCGCGGTCGCTTCGAGCAGGCCGAAGGCGGCACGCTGTTCCTGGATGAAATCGGTGACATGCCCTCGGAGCTGCAAACGCGGCTCCTGCGCGTGCTATCCGATGGAACGTTCTACCGTGTCGGCGGCCATCAGCCGATGCGCGCCAATGTGCGCGTCATCGCCGCTACCCACCAGGACCTCGAGGCGCGCGTGCGCGACGGGCAATTCCGCGAGGACCTGTTCCACCGCCTCAATGTGATCCGCCTGCGGCTTCCCAGCCTGCGCGAGCGACGCGAAGACATTCCCTTGCTGGCGCGTTATTTCCTCGCCAAGTCCGCGCGTGACCTGGGCGTCGAGCCCAAGCGCTTGTCCGACGCCGCCATGGGGTACCTCGCGGCCCAGGACTTTCCGGGGAACGTGCGTCAGCTGGAGAATCTCTGCCACTGGTTGACCGTCATGGCGCCGACCCAGGTGATCGAGACGGGCGACCTGCCACAGGATTTCCGCGACAACAACGCCACCGCAGTGAATGCCGATTGGGTTGCGGCGCTGGCAGCCGAGGCCGACCGCATGCTTGCCAAGGGCGAGTCGGGGATCATGGACGGATTGACGCGCGAATTCGAGAGCACGCTGATTGCCAAGGCATTGGCACGCACCGGCGGGCGCCGTATCGAGGCGGCAACCCTGCTCGGGATCGGTCGCAACACCATCACCCGCAAGATCCAGGAGCTGGGGTTGGATGACAAGGAGGCGGGCTGAGCGCGTTAATACAACGAACGGAGTTCATCCCATTCCACATGGCGGGAAGCGCTGCTGGTTTCGCCTTTGGGCTGGACAAATTCGCATAGAATGGCGCCCCTGTAGCGTCCCATGTTGATGGCGTCACCAATGCCAATCACGGTGACACGCCCTTCCCCGACAAGCGCAGCACAACCTGCGCCGAGCAAGTACTGGAGATCTTGATGAGCGAAAAATTCCCCGGCGGTGTTGAGATTCATGGTCGCGTGACCCCCGAGTTTAGGCAGATCCTGAGCGATGATGCGATCAATTTCGTGGCCAAGCTTCAGCGCGCGTTCGAGCCGCGCCGCCAGGAGCTGTTGGCACGGCGCGCTGTGCGCCAGAAGGAATTCGATGCCGGCAAGTTGCCCGATTTTCTGCCGGAAACAAAGTCGATCCGCGAGTCCGAATGGACGGTGTGCGCCCAGCCCAAGGACCTGCAGGATCGTCGCGTCGAGATCACCGGCCCAACGGACCGAAAGATGGTCATCAACGCGCTCAATTCCGGCGCGCTGACTTTCATGTCGGACCTGGAGGATGCCAACTGCCCGAAATGGGACAACGTCATCAACGGCCAGATCAACCTGCGCGATGCCATCCGTCGCACCATCTCCCTGGAACAGAACGGCAAGCAGTACAAGTTGAACGACAAGGTTGCGGTGCTGATCCCGCGCCCGCGTGGCTGGCACATGAACGAGAAGCACGTGCTGGTGGACGGCAAGCAGATGTGCGGCGGCATCTTCGATTTCGGCCTGTACTTTTTCCACAATGCCAAGGAACTGCTTGCGCGCGGCAGCGGGCCTTACTTCTACCTGCCCAAGATGGAGTCGCACCACGAGGCGCGGCTGTGGAACGACATCTTCACCATGGCGCAAAAGGAATTGGGCGTTCCGCACGGGACTATCCGCGCGACGGTGCTGATCGAGACCGTGCTGGCTGCATTCGAGATGAATGAAATCCTCTGGGAGCTGAAGGACCATTCGGCCGGGCTCAATATCGGGCGCTGGGACTACATTTTTTCCTGCATCAAGAAATTCCGAACCAACAAGGACTTCTGCCTGGCGGACCGTGCGCAGGTGAACATGCTCGCGCCTTTCCTGCGCGCCTACGCGCTGACGCTGGTGAAGACCTGCCATCGCCGCGGCGCGCCGGCCATGGGCGGCATGGCCGCGCAGATCCCAATCAAGAACGACCCGGTCGCCAATGAAGCCGCGATGGAAAAAGTGCGCGCAGACAAACTTCGCGAAGTAACTGACGGCTGCGACGGGACCTGGGTCGCGCATCCTGGCCTGGTTCCGATCGCCAAGGAGATTTTCGACAAGCACATGCCCACGCCCAACCAGTACGGTCGGCAGCGGGACGACGTCGATTACGCCGCGAAAGACCTGCTCGACTTTCGCCCCGAGGCGCCGATCACCGAGGCGGGCTTGCGCAACAACATCTCCGTGGGCATCCAGTACCTTGGCGCATGGCTTGCTGGCAATGGCTGCGTGCCGGTGTTCAACCTGATGGAGGACGCCGCAACGGCGGAAATTTCACGCTCGCAGATCTGGCAGTGGATCCGCAGCGAGAAGGGCAAGCTCGACGACGGGCGCAAGGTCACGGTGGAACTGTTCCGTCAGCTGCTTGCCGAGGAACTTCCCAAGGTGAAGACCTACCTGGGAGAAGAGGGCTGGAAGGCGGGCAAGTACGAGCAGGGCGCGAAGCTCTTCGACAAGCTCACCACCGGCGACTACATCGAGTTCCTGACCTTGCCGGCCTACGAACTGATCGACTAGACCCGGCCTCAAGAGGCTGCGAATGGCGCCGGGCGGATCCCGGCGTCGTCGTTTCTGCGGCCGCTATTTATTATCATTTTTATGATCGTGTATCCAATGCTCTTAGATATATCGACCAATTATTATCAGCAATTCATTGCCGCACAGGCTCACACCGGCCGACCGCAGCACCGGCTGGCGGTTCAGAGAGCGATCTCCGCAAGTACCGGGGCATGGTCCGACGGGCGCTCCAGTTTTCTCGGCGCGATGTCGATCTCGCAGCGCTTGCACGTGGCCGCAAGCGAATGCGACAGGAGAATATGATCGATGCGTACGCCCATCTTTCGCCTGAAGGCATTCATGCGGTAGTCCCACCAGCTGAACGACCGCGCCTCCTGCGGGAATAGCCGGAAGCCGTCGCGCAGCCCCAGTCCGATGAGCCGCCCGAACGCCGCCCGTTCGCGCTCGCTGCAAAGCACCTGCCCTTCCCAGGCCTTCGGATCGTGCACGTCCTCGTCGGCGGGGGCGATGTTGTAGTCGCCGAGCACGGCAAGGTCGGCATGGCGCTTCAATTCATCGGCAAGCCAACGCTCGAACGCCTCCAGCCAGGAGAGTTTGTAGACGTACTTGTCCGAATCCACGGATTGCCCATTGGGTACGTAGGCGCAGACGATGCGTACGCCGTTTACCGTGACGGCGAGAACACGTTTCTGTTCATCGACAAACCCGGGGATTCCCGCCTGTATGTCACCCGCCGCATTGCGCGTGAGGATGGCAACCCCGTTATAGGTCTTCTGGCCTGAAAAGACGACCTGATAGCCAGCCGCCTGTAATGCGGCAGCCGGGAAATTGGCGTCCTCGGTCTTGGTTTCCTGCAGGCAAACAACATCCGGTTGTCGCTGTCCCAGCCAGTCGAGCAGATGCGGCAGGCGGACTTTCAGTGAATTGACATTCCAGGTGGCGATGATCATGTGCTGGGGGGCTCCAGTTCAGGCAGGGCGAGCCCAAGGACCTGCGGGGTCGCCAAGGGGCTGCCGAAAGTGGCGGCGCAGTTAGCGACGCCCGCCGACAAGCCGCGGATAGCCGGCAGCGTTGATGGCGGATTCGTAGCGCGATTCGTCGAAGCTGTCCAATGCCGTGGTGCCGATGACCAGCAGCGGCACGGTGCCCGCTTCGGAATACTTGCGGACTTCTGCCTGGCCGGCAGGGTTTTCGGCCGAGAGTTCCTGATAGGGCACGGCGCGCCCGGCGAGATAGGCCTTGGCGTCCTCGCACGGTTGCCCGCATTGCGGATGGGTGAACAGCCGCACCAAGGGCAGGCTGTTGGGCCGTGCGGCCTTGGCCGCAGGCTGCGCCGCCTGGGTCGACGTGAATATGGACGACGGATAGCCGACCTCATCCAGGTTGTTCTTCCAGGCGACGGCATCGTAACCGTACAGGGTGCGCGAGCCGATCTGCAGGACCGGAACCTGGGTCTTGCCGCCGCTCAGGGCCTTCAGCGTCTCGAAGCCCTTGGGATCGGCGACGGAAACTTCCTTGAACGGAATGCCTCGTTTTTGCAGCGAGGCGCGTCCATCATCGCAAGGCGCACCACAATCGGGAGAGGCGTACATCGTCACGGGGAAATTGCGTGCAGCAACCTGCGCTGCATAGGGGAGCGTCGGGGAGTCGCTGGAGCCGCTGTCAAGGCGCTTCGGTTGCACGCTTTTCGCTGCGCCTGCGGGCGGCGGGCTCTGGGAATAGGTAACGCGTCCGTCCTTGTCCACCCAGCGGTACATCTGCTGGGCCTGGGCACAAGTCGCGAGAAGGAACAGGGCGGCAAAGCCGAAAAATACGCTGCGCATGTCGGAGCCCGCTCTCATTGCCGAAGAATTCCGCGCCGTAATTTGCAAGGTGTTTTGCACTGTCGACTACGCGGCGATCATACCATTGTGACGCAGCAGGGCCTCCGGGCTGGGTGCGCGGCCGCGAAACGCTCGGAAGCTGTCGATCGAGGCGCGGCTTCCGCCAACGGCGAGTATCTCGTCGCGAAAGCGGGCACCGACCTCTGGATTCAGGACGTCGCCGTTGGCAGCATTGGCCGCCCTCGGCGCGGCGTCCCTCGCCTCCTCGAACGCGCTGTAGGCATCGGCTGACAGCACTTCCGCCCACTTGTAGCTGTAGTAGCCCGCGCTGTATCCGCCGCCGAAAATGTGCGAGAAGTTGTTTGGAAAGCGCGTCCACGAAGGGGGGGTGACTACGGCGGTGCGCTGGCGGATCTCGTCGAGCAGTTGCAAGGGCGTCTTCGGTCCATCCGGGTCGAAGTCGTGGTACAGGTGCATGTCGAAGAGGGAGAACTCCAGTTGGCGCGCCATCTGCATGCCGGACTGGAAGTTTCGTGCCGCGATCATCTTGTCGAACAATGCGCGGGGCAGCGGCGATCCGGTGTCAACATGCGAGGTCATGCGCGCGAGCACTTCCCATTCCCAGCAGAAATTCTCCATGAACTGGCTGGGCAACTCCACCGCATCCCATTCCACGCCGCGGATGCCGGATGCGCCGGCATAGTCGATGCGGCTCAGCAAGTGATGCAGGCCGTGGCCGAATTCGTGGAACAGCGTGATGACTTCGTCATGGGTGAACAAGGCCGGCCGCTTCTTGCCATTGGACTCGCCCACGGGCGACGAAAAGTTGCAGATCAGGTAGGCCACCGGTGTCTGCAATCCGGTGCCCGTGCGTCGACGGCACAAGGCTTCATCCATCCACGCCCCGCCACGCTTGGTCTCGCGGGCATACATATCGAGGTAAAACTGTCCCAGCGTGCTCCCGTCGGAGGATATCAATCGGAAGAAACGTACACTCGGATCCCAGCTTTCTGCTGCATCCGGGACGATGCGAATGTCGAAGATCCGGTCGACGACCCGGAACATGCCCTCGAGTACCTTGTCCTCCGGAAAGTACTGTTTTACCTCCTGGTCGGAAAAGTCGTAGCGCTTGGCCCGTAACTTCTCGGAGGCGTAGGCGATGTCCCAGGCCTGCAGGTCCTGGATGCCGAGTTCCGCCGTCGCGAATTGCTTGAGTTCGGCGTAATCGCGCCTCGCGAACGGCATGGCCTTGTCGGCGAGATCTTCCAGAAAGCCGAGCACCTCTTCCGGAGATTTTGCCATCTTGGGTATCAGTGAAACGACCGCGTGACTAGGATAGCCCAGCAACCGGGCGGCTTCGCGGCGCAGTTTGAGTATCTCGGCGATGAGCGGCGTGTTGTCTCGACTCGGGTCGCCAAATTCGCTGGCACGCGTCTGGTGGGCGTAGTAAATCTTCTGCCGCAGGTCACGGTTGTCGGCATATTGCAGCAACGGAATGACGCAAGGTGCGCGCAGGGTCAGCTCCCATCCCGAGCGCCCCTTGGCCTGCGCTGCCTCGCGGGCCGCCAGTCGCACATCCTCCGGCACCCCGGACAGGTTTGACTCATCTTCGATGAGCATGGAAAACGCGTTGGTGGCGTCGAGCACGTTTTCCGAGAATTTCGTCGTCAATTTGGCCAGCGCTTCCATGATGGCGGCAAAGCGCTGCTTCTGTTGTTCGGGCAATTCGGCGCCAGACAGCCGGAAGTCGCGGATCTCGTTATCGATGATCCGTTGTTGGGTGGCAGAAAGCCGGGAGAATTCAGGGGAGGCGGCGAGTGCCTTGTACTTGTCGAACAGGGAGAGGTTCTGGCCGATCTCGGTGTAGTACTGCACGATCTTCGGCTGGTTCGCGTTGTAGGCCTCGCGCAGTTCCGGCGAGTCGAGCACGCCGTGCAGGTGTCCCACCGCGCCCCAGGCACGGGACAGCCTGTCGGACGCATCATCCAGCGGCGCGACAAACGCCTCCCAGGTGGCGGGCACGGATGCGGTGGTCTGGCGTGCAATGAGCGCGCGGTTTTCCGCGAGAAGGGTGTCGACCGCCGGGGCAATGTGTTCCGGCCGGATCGCGCCAAAGCGGGGCAAGCCGCGAAAGTCGAGCAGTGGGTTGTCAGTCATGTGCATGGATTTCGAAGGGTTGGGGGTTTGGAACCAGCGGTAATCAGACGATACAACAGGAGGACAATTGGACCTGCCAGGCTGATTTTCAAGCCTGCCTCGGGGCACCCATGGAAATTACATCAGGCTTGGCAGCCAGAGGGTGATCTGCGGGAATGCCGTGAGAATGGCAATGACAACGAGGTGGGCGAGAAAGTGAGGCATGGAGCCGCGAAAAATCGTCTCCACCGGAACTTTTGAATAGCGTGCGACCACAAAGCAGTTCATGCCGATGGGCGGGGTGATCAGCCCGACTTCAGCCGTGACGATCTTGATGATGCCGAACCATATCGGGTCAAATCCCAGCGATTTGATGATGGGAAGAACTACTGGTACGGTGAGGAACAGGATGGCCATCTGGTCCATGAAGCATCCGAGGACCAGGTAGCCGCACAGCAGGATGGCGATGATCACCCATCGATTGACGTCCAGGTGGCCGACCCACTGCACCAGGTCCTGGGTAAAGTGCGTCAAGGCGAAAAAATAGCCGAAAATCGATGCGCCGACGATGATCATCATGATCATGCATGTGCCATGCGTGGCCCTGATCAAGCACTGCATCAGCGCCTTGATGGTCAGTTTCCTGCGCTGCAGGGCGACAATGAGCCCGCCGATGGCGCCGACCGCCGCCGACTCAGTCACCGTGGCAATGCCGGCATAGATGGCGGCAGTAATTCCCACCATCAGCATCAGCAGCGGGCCGGTGGTGAGGAGCAACTTGAATTTCTCCCGCCATGGTGTGATGTGGGACACGGGGACTCTGGACGGGTCGAGCAACACGAGGATGTAGATGGTCAGGATGATGGTGATGGTCACCAGCACTGCAGGGATGATGCCCGCCATCAGGAGCTTCCCGATGCTGACTTCCGCGATCAGCCCGTAGATGATCAGGGCGACCGAATGGGGCATCAGAATCGCCAGGGTGCCCGAGATTGCGACGATTCCGCCCGCCATCGCCGGTTCGTACCCCTGCCGGGTCATCGCTGGCAGTGTGGTTGCAGACAGCGTCGCCGCTGTCGCCGTGCTGGTGCCGCAAATGCTCCCGAAGATGGCGCCGGAGACCGCCGTTGCCATCCCCAGCCCGCCGCGGACTCTGCCTACCCAAGCCGCGGCAGCCCTGAACAAGTCATCTACAACACCGCTCAAAAGCACAAATTCGGCCATGAGCAGGAACATCGGGATCGTCAGCAAGTCGTAGACGCTGATCCCGGACAGTGGCGCCGTAGACAAGATACCCCGCACCATGTCCCAGCCGCCAAATTGGTACAGGCCGATGGTGCCGGCGAGGCCCATTGAAAATCCGACGGGGACTGCAATGGCGAGCAGGCCGAAAAGTAGAAGGAGTATTCCCAGCGGGTTCATTCGTAAAACCCTTTTTCCTTCTGCGGATCGGTCGTGCCATGAGCGGCGCTGCTCCCGCGCGCGATCGCGATGATGTCCGCGGGCAGTTCGCTCAGCATGCGCAACAATACAAGCGCGCAGCCCAGGGGGACAAGCGCATAGGACGGCCAGACCAGGAAAGTCACCACGCCGGGCACGGATTCGTCGGAACGATATGCCTCCAGCGCATGCTCTACGCCGAAATACACGATGCAGGCAAAAAGGAACATTCCGCCAAGCCGCCCGACCATGACAATGACCGAGACCGCGCTGGCGGGCAGCCGGTCGATCAGCAGGTCAACCGCGATGTGGGAATTCTTCGCGTACGAACCGGGAAGTCCCAGAAAAAACAGCGAGGGGAGTACATACAGCGTCAGCACGTCGTATGACCACTGCAGCGGGGCATTCAGGAAATAACGTGAAACCACTTCCCCGCCGACAATTGCCATGGTCGAGAGCATGGCAATTGCCGCGAGCAGGTCGGTCAGGGACTCGACGTGAGATAAGGCAGCGTCAATCCTCTGGAGGAACGTCTTCAAACTGGACTGCGGAGACTAGCTTCTCGGCAGCGCGGCGCGATAGGCTTTCAACGTGGCGGTGCCGGGGCGGCCGCGCTTGTCGAGATCCTTGGCCCACTCGTCGGCAACCGCGTCGGTGGTTTTGCGGAATTCTGCCAGCGCGGGCGCAGGGAATTTGGTCAACTTCACTCCCGAGCTGTGCAGGCGCTCGATGGACTTGCTGTAGGTGCCATCGAGATAGGCGCACATGCGGAATGACGTCCGGTCGGAAATTCGCTCGATAATTTCGCGATTTTCCTTACTGAGGGAGTTCCATGCTTGGTTGTTCATGACGAAAACAACGACCTGGCCGCCGAAATTCAGATTCTCCGTTCCAAACTTGGTCATGTTTTGCATGTCATAGGCAAACACGCTGTCCAAGGCAAAGGTCATGCCGTCACTTGTCTTGCGCTGGAACGCTTCATAGGCCTGTGGGCCGGAAACCAGGCGAATCGGTGCCGAGCCGAGCTTGGTCAGCAGAATTTCCCCCGCTCGCGTTGGCGACAGCATCTTCTGCCCCTTGAAATCGGCCAGCGTGTTCAGTGCCTGCGTATGAGTGAATGCCTGGAATGGCGGCAGCACCATCGGGTAGATGAGGCGCACGCCATTTTTTTCGAAGTCAGCGGTTGCGCCCGTGCCGGACTTGAACACCTTCATGTAGGCCGTCGTGCCGTCGCAGGCCTTCTCAAAAATATTGGGCATTTGCGCGACGTCCGACAGTTCCATCTTGTCGCCGGCGAAGGAAACGCCGGTAAACGCACCCTGCGCTACGTTGGTCTGGGCAAGTCGCAGCATGTCCTGGGCCTTGCCCAGCTGTTGTGCGGGAAAGTGCTGGAATTTGACCATGCCTTTCGTCTCCGACGTCACCTGGGCCATCCAAGGGTCCAGTCCGACTTCGACAAGATAGTGGCTCGATGGCAGGTAACTCGCAATGCGCAGTGTGACTGGCGAGGTTTGCGCCTGGGCTACAGATGTGGCGCCAAAAATGGCTGCGAGGGCGCTGGCCAAAGCGGCTTTTGCAAACGATTGTTTCATGGGGATTCCTCCAATGGAAATGCGAGCAAATACAGTGAAATCAAGGTCGATCAGAGTATCGCACCCTTCGTCTATGGGCGCAAAGGAATGGGCTGCTAGGTTCGAGGGCCGCGGTCCCGCAGGCGCTCCACATCCGCACCCCATTGCGGTGTGGCGGCGATGAATCCACCGTCGACGGGGAGCGTCACGCCACTGACCCAGCGCGCCTCCTCGCTGGCAAGAAACAGTGCCGCCCAGGCGATGTCCCAGGCTGTTCCCTCCGTGCCGAGCGGTGGCAGGTTGGCACGGTCCCAGCGGACCTGATCGCTCATGCCGAACAGGCCCACGGCGATAGGTGTGTACAGTGTTCCGGGGCAGATGCAATTGACCCTGATCCGGCTGCGTCCCAGTTCCACGGCCCACAGCGACGTCAGCGCCACGACGCCGCCCTTGGACGCGGTATAGGCGGTTTGCCTGCCGGTGGCGCGCAACGCCGAGATGGACCCGATATTGGTGATCGATCCTCCCCCGGCGGCCGCGATTCGCGGCGCCGCGTGCTTCGTCATCAGCACGACGGATTTGAGATTGACGTCGATGAGCCGGTCAAGGTCGCTTTCCTCCACGTCGACGACCTCGGCGCTACTGGTCACGGCGACATTGTTCACCAGCGTGTCGAGCCTTCCATAGCGCGACTCCGCGGCCTTTACCGCGGCGAGGCACTGCTCCCCGGAAGAAACATCGCCAATGAACACCGATGCGTCGCCACCCTCATTGCGGATGATCTGCAGCGTTTCATCGGCAGCCGATTCGCTGCGATCGACGAGCAGCACCTTCGCGCCTTCGCGGGCGAGCAAGATGGATATTGCCTTTCCGGTGCCGACGCCGGGTCCGCTCGACCCTGCGCCGGTGACGATGGCGACCTTGGAATGCATGCGTGATGACGCGTTTTTCACCGTTTTCTCCGGTTGGGCAGTGGGGGCACAGATGCTGTGCCGAGAGTATGACTTCGATTGGAAGGGCGCGAAAGCGCAGGGCCCTTTCATTCAAACCTCACGCCGTATTCGCCGGTGAGACTCCGCTACAATGTCGCGAAGTGCGGTCGGGTCAGTGAGCACGCCCTTGTCCCCAACGGCCCGAGTCGCCCGCTCAGAATGTGTTTGCAGACGCTGGAGGTCACCATGGCTGCCGTGCCGGACTTTTCCGCCGCCAACGATCCGGATTCGCAGGAAACGCAGGAGTGGCTCGACGCACTGGATGCGGTCCTCGAGCGTGAAGGTGGCGTGCGCGCGCACTACCTGCTCGAGAAGCTCATCGAGAAGGCGCGCCGTTCGGGCGCCTATCTGCCCTACAAGGCGCAGACCGCCTACATCAACACCATTCCTCCCCACATGGAGGACCGCTCGCCGGGCGATCATGCGTTGGAGGAACGCATCCGCTCCTATGCGCGCTGGAACGCCATGGTCATGGTGGCGAAGGCGAACAAGGGCGAGGGGGACTTGGGCGGGCACATTGCCAGCTTCGCGTCCGTCGGTACGTTGTTCGGAATCGGCTTCAATCATTTCTGGCACGCGCCGCACGAAGGCCATGGCGGTGACCTGATCTACTTCCAGGGACACTCGGCACCAGGCATCTACGCCAGGGCCTACATGGAGGGGCGCTTGAGCGAGGCGCAATTGCTGGCGTTTCGCCGCGAGGTGGATGGCAAGGGCGTCTCGTCCTACCCGCACCCGTGGTTGATGCCGGATTTCTGGCAGTTCCCCACGGTGTCGATGGGCCTGGGGCCGATTCAGGCCATCTATCAGGCGCGATTCCTCAAATACCTGCATGCCCGCGGTCTTGCCGATACGTCCAACCGAAAGGTCTGGGCTTTTTGCGGGGACGGGGAAATGGACGAGCCCGAGTCCATGGGGGCCATCGGCATGGCGGCCAGGGAGCATCTGGATAACCTGATTTTCGTCGTCAACTGCAATCTGCAGCGCCTCGACGGGCCGGTGCGGGGAAACGGCAAGATCATCCAGGAACTCGAAGGCGATTTCCGCGGCGCCGGATGGAACGTGATCAAGCTGATCTGGGGCTCGTATTGGGACCCGCTGCTGGCACGCGACAAGGACGGCATCCTGCAGAAAGTCATGGAGGACACCGTCGATGGCGAATACCAGAATTTCAAGGCCAACGATGGCGCATTCGTTCGAAAGCACTTCTTCGGCAAGCATCCCAAGCTGCTGGAGATGGTTTCGCGAATGAGCGATGACGATATCTGGCGGCTGAATCGCGGCGGCCATGACCCGCACAAGATCTATGCTGCCTATTCGCAGGCCTTGAAACACAAGGGCCAACCGACGGTGATTCTCGCCAAGACCATCAAGGGATACGGCCTTGGCAAGCAGGGCCAGGCGCAGAACCCGAGCCATCAGTTGAAAAAGCTCGACATCGAAACCATCCGCGATTTCCGCGATCGCTTCAAGATTCCGGTGCCAGACGATCAACTGGAGAAACTTCCGTTCTACAAGCCCAAGGATGACGATCCTGTGATGGTCTACCTCCAGGAGCGCAGAAAGGCCCTGGGAGGATATCTGCCGCAACGCCGGCGCCGTGCCGACAGCACGCCGAGGGTGCCGCCATTGACGGCATTTGAGCAGGTCCTGAAAGCGACGCCGGCGGGGCGCGAGATATCCACGACCATGGCATTCGTGAGGATACTGACAGCACTGTTGCGGGACGAATCCATCGGCAAGCATGTCGTGCCCATTGTTCCCGACGAGGCGCGCACCTTTGGCATGGAGGGGATGTTCCGGCAACTGGGCATCTACTCTTCCGAAGGCCAGAAATACGAGCCCGTCGACAAGAGCCAGGTCATGTATTACCGGGAAGACAAGTCAGGCCAGATCCTCGAGGAGGGCATCAACGAGGCTGGCGCGTTCTCGTCCTGGATGGCGGCGGCGACGTCCTACAGCAACAGCAACACCGTGATGGTCCCCTTCTACATCTTCTATTCGATGTTCGGGTTGCAGCGGATCGGCGATCTCGCCTGGGCGGCGGGGGATCTGCGGGCGCGAGGCTTCCTGCTGGGAGGGACATCCGGTCGCACGACGCTCAATGGTGAGGGCCTGCAGCATGAAGACGGGCATAGCCATGTCCTGGCATCCGTCATTCCCAACTGCATATCCTACGACCCGACCTTCGGCTATGAGCTGGCAGTGATCATCCACGATGGGCTGCGCCGCATGGTGGGCGAACAGGAGGACGTGTACTACTACATTACGGTGATGAACGAGAATTACGCGCATCCCGGGCTGGAGGAGATCGAGGCCGCAAATCCGGGGGCTCGCGAGGGGATTCTGAAAGGCATGTACCTCCTCAGGAAATCCCCAGTCGCCGATGCCGGAAAAAAGAAGTCCGCTGTGGACCGCGCCAAAGTCCAGTTGCTGGGGTCGGGGACCATTCTGCGGGAAGTCATCGCCGCTGCTGACCTTCTCGCCTCGGATTGGTCGGTTGATGCTGCGGTGTGGAGTTGTCCGAGCTTCACCGAATTGCGCCGCGAGGGTATGGATGCCGAGCGATGGAACCTGCTTCACCCGAGCGCGCCGGCACGCAGGAGTTATGTTGAGCGAACGCTTGAGGGGCATGCGGGCCCAGTGGTGGCTTCGACCGACTACATCAAGGCTTTCGCCGACCAGATCCGGCCGTTCCTGCCTGCGGGGAGGCGTTACGTCGTGCTCGGCACGGATGGATTCGGACGTTCGGATACCCGTGAGCGGCTGAGGTACCATTTCGAAGTCAATCGCCACTGGATCGTGGTTGCCGCGCTGAAGGCATTGGCCGACGATGGGGTCATCCAGGCGGCGGTGGTTGCCGAGGCGATTTCCAAATATGGCATCGACCCGGAGAAACCCAATCCGGTCACTGTATGAATCATTGCACCGACAATTACCTGCGAATGAGCGCATGAACGCCGTGACCGAAGTACTGATCCCCGACATCGGGGATTTCAAGGACATCGACGTGACCGAGGTTCTGGTCAAGCCGGGTGACAGTGTTCGCGCCGAACAGTCGCTGATCACCGTGGAGTCCGAAAAGGCGAGCATGGAAATTCCATCGCCATCGGCGGGCGTTGTCCGTGAAGTCAAGGTCAAGATCGGGGACAAGGTGTCGCAAGGCGCCCTGGTGTTGCTCCTGGAGGCGGCGGAAGCTCCCGCGGCAATTGCAGACCCGGTACCTGTTGCCACGCAGGTCGCAGCGTTGCCAAGTGAAGAAAAGACCGGGGGAAAGTCCGGGGCGGCGGCACCTGCAGCACCTGCTGTGTCCGCAGCACCGACCGTGCCGCTCGTTCCCGCGGCTGTGCCCGTGCCGTACGAGGTGCCGCCGGTCGATCCCTTGTTCAAGCCGCACGCCAGCCCGTCTGTCCGCCTTTTTGCGCGGGAGCTCGGGGTCGATCTGGCCCGGCTCAAGGGCACCGGTCCGAAGGGTCGCATCCTGCACGATGACGTGCGCCTGTTCGTCAAGACCGCGTTGCAAGCCGGTGCGGCGCCAGTGGCGAAGACTGCGGGCATGCCCTTTGAGTTGCCGGCATGGCCGAGTGTCGATTTCGCCAAGTTTGGACCGGTGGAAACGAAGCCCTTGTCGCGACTGCGCAGGCTGGCGGGCGCCAATCTTCATCGCAACTGGGTTTCGATTCCTCATGTGACTCAGTTCGACGAGGCGGACATTACGGAACTCGAATCGTTCCGCAAGGCCAGCGCGGGCGATTCGGAGCGGCAAGGATTCAAGTTGACGCTGCTTGCGTTCCTGATCAAGGCCAGCGTCACGACCTTGCGCCAATTTCCGCACTTCAACGCCTCGCTGGATGCAAGCGGCGAGAGCCTCGTGATCAAGAAGTACTTTCACGTCGGCGTGGCCGTCGACACGCCGGACGGCCTCGTTGTCCCTGTGATCCGTGACGCCGACCGAAAGGGCATCTTCGACCTCGCGCGAGAGCTGGGCGAAGTGTCCAAGGCGGCCCGTGAAAAAAAGCTCAAGCCCGGGGATATGCAGGGCGGCACTTTTTCGATTTCCAGCCTAGGGGGCATCGGCGGGTCGGCATTTACGCCCATCATCAACGCACCGGAGGTCGCGATTCTGGGTGTCTCGAAATCCGTGACCCGTCCGGTTTGGATCGACGCCAAAAGCGGGGAGGGCCAGTTCCAGCCGCGACTGATGTTGCCGCTGTCATTGTCCTATGACCACCGCGTAATCGACGGCGCGGATGCGGCGCGATTTACGAGCTATCTTGTCAACGTGCTCGGCGATATTCGCCGTTCGCTCCTCTGATATGGCGACCTTTCAAATCAAAGTACCCGATATCGGCGACTTCAAGGACGTCGAGGTTACCGAGGTACTGGTCAAGCCGGGTGCCAAGGTACGCGCCGAGCAGTCGCTGATCACGGTTGAGTCGGACAAGGCAAGCATGGAGATCCCGTCGCCCCGCGAAGGCGTCGTGGAAGCGATCAGTGTCAAGGTCGGCGACAAGGTGTCGATGAATTCACTGATCCTCTCCATGAAGGGAGACGACACACCCGCGGCCTTGGCACCAGTGCAAGCAACGTCCGCACAGGCCCCGGCATTGAAATCCGATAGTTCCGGGCCGGAGCCGAGCGCGATGGCGGTCGGCAAGGCGGACATGCTCGCGGAAGTCCTCGTGCTCGGGTCCGGCCCGGGCGGCTATACCGCAGCATTCCGGGCCGCGGACCTCGGCAAGCAGGTGGTGCTGGTCGAGCGCTATCCCGACCTTGGCGGCGTGTGCACGAACGTCGGTTGCATCCCGTCCAAGACGCTGCTGCACATTGCGCGGGTCATCACCGAAACGCAGGAGTTGGCCTCAAGCGGCGTGCAGTTCGGCAGTCCTGCGGTCGACTTGGACAAGGTCCGGGCCTGGAAGTCCGATGTGGCTGGAAAAGGCGCCAAGGGCATCGCCGGGTTGGCAAAGCAACGCAAGGTAACTGTCGTGCAAGGGACCGGGAAGTTCGATTCGCCTCACGGCATGTTGGTGTCGCAGGCAGACGGCAAATCCATTCGCATTGCGTTCGATGCCTGCATCGTTGCGGCCGGCTCGTCAGTCGCCCGCATTCCAGGGCTTCCCTACGATGATCCGCGCTTGATGGACTCAACAGGCGCATTGGCGATGGCCGATGTGCCGCGGCGATTGCTGGTCATCGGCGGCGGGATCATCGGTCTCGAGATGGCGTGTGTCTATGACGCGCTGGGCTCCAGGGTGTCCGTGGTCGAAATGCAGGATGGGTTGATGCCGGGAGCCGATCGGGACCTGCTCAGGCCGCTTGAGCGACGCCTGCAAAAGCGCTACGAAGCGATTCTGCTGAAAACGCGGGTGGCCAAGCTGGAGGCAACGGCTGAGGGCTTGCTTGCCAGCTTCGATGGCGAAGGTGCCCCGGCGCCGCAACGCTATGATCGGGTGCTGGTGGCCACGGGGCGCCGCCCCAACGGCCGCGAAATCGGTGCCGAGGCCGCGGGCATCGTGGTCGACGAGCGGGGATATATTCCGGTCGATCGACAGCAACGCACCAATGTGCCCCACATATTTGCCGTCGGCGATATCGTCGGCGAGCCGATGCTGGCCCACAAGGCAAGCCATGAGGCGAAAGTGGCGGCAGAAGCGCTGGCTGGGCACAAGGCCTTCTTCGATCCGTTGACGATACCCTCGGTGGCCTATACCGATCCGGAACTCGCATGGATGGGCCTCACGGAAACGGCTGCAAAGGCGGCAGGCATCGCTTACGAGAAAGCGGTGTTTCCATGGGCCGCGTCGGGGCGCGCGCGCGCGGTCGATCGCACCGAGGGGAGTACCAAACTGCTGTTCGACCCCGAGTCAAAACGCCTCCTGGGTGCCGGGATCGTTGGTTCGAATGCCGGCGAGCTGATCGCGGAGCTGGTGCTGGCCCTGGAAATGGGGGCGGACTTGAACGACGTTGCGCTGACCATTCATCCGCACCCGACGCTGTCCGAGACCGCCGGATTGGCGGCTGAAGCGGGGCTTGGGACGATCACCGATCTTTTGGTCACGCGAAAGAAATAGCGTTCGGTGCCGATATGCCGCGCAGTGATGCGCATCGTAACCATGTGCGCTGCGAATTGTTTGCCCATGACGGGTGCATTTCAGCGCATTCTGCCATCCATCCCCAAACTTACATTGAGTTGCCATGAACCAGAATGAACTGAAACAGGCGGTAGCGCGGGCTGCAATCAAGTATGTGGTCGAGGATGCGCTCGTCGGCGTGGGCACCGGGTCGACTGCGGATTTCTTCATCGATGAACTGGCCAAGATGAAGAACCGCATCGATGGCGCGGTGGCCAGTTCGGAGAAGACGGCGACACGCCTGAAGTCTCACGGGATTCGCGTCGTCGATCTGAACAGCGTGGACGAATTGCCGGTGTACGTCGACGGTGCAGACGAGATCACCGAGCACCTGGCCATGATCAAAGGCGGCGGCGGGGCGTTGACGCGCGAGAAAATCGTCGCTGCCGTGGCGCGCAAATTCATCTGCATTGCGGACGAATCGAAGCTGGTGCCGGTGCTGGGCAACTTTCCGCTGCCGGTGGAGGTGATCCCGATGGCACGCTCCCACGTTGGCAGGCAGATGGTCCGGCTTGGCGGAACCCCGATCCTTCGCGATGGTTTCACCACAGACAACGGCAATCTGATCATCGATGTGGCCGGCCTCACCATCCTCGATCCGGTGGAACTGGAGGAAGCCATCAACAATATTACCGGCGTGGTATCGGTCGGGCTTTTTGCCAAACGCGGCGCCGACGTGCTGCTGTTGGGCACCGCCGGCGGTGTGCGGACGCTGACGCGAACGTCGCGAGGCTGACGTTGGGGCGCGATCGCGCCGTCAATTCCAGGGTCGCAGTGCTATCCTAGGGCCTCGTTCTTAACGAGGTGCGCCCCGATGGCCGTTCACATCTCCAAGCAATTCGATGCCGATCTCGAGGACGTGCGAACGCGCGTGCTGCAGATGGGCGGGCTGGTGGAGGACCAGATCGTCAAGGCGATCGAGGGACTGGCGACCGGCGATCTGGCGCTCATCGAGCAGGTGATCGCCAACGATCATCGGGTCAATGCGCTGGAAGTGGAACTCGACGAGACTTGCAGCAGCGTGATCGCCAAGCGACAGCCGGCCGCGAGCGATCTGCGTTTGCTTATCGCGGTAATCAAGACCATCACGGACCTGGAGCGCATCGGTGATGAGGCGGAGAAAATCGCGCGCATGGCCAAGCTTGTTCACACTGCGGGCACGGTCAACATGCCTCGCCTGGAATTGAAGCACGTCTCCGAACTGGCCTTGGGGATGTTGCGAAGGGCGCTCGACACGTTCGCCAGGCTCGATTCCAAGGCCGCAGCACAGGTCGTGCAGCAGGACCGGCTTGTCGACGACGAATTCCGGTCCATCCTGCGTCAGCTCATCACGTTCATGATGGAAGATCCGCGTACCATCACGCGCAGCCTCGAGATCCTGTTCGTTGCCAAGGCGCTCGAGCGCATCGGCGACCACTCGAAGAACATGGCCGAATACGTCGTCTACATGGTCGAGGGGCGCGATGTCCGCCATATCCGGGCCGATGCGCCGCCCGCCAAGGACCCGCTGGCCGGCTAGCGCTTCGTCTGCCGTCGGCTATTTGGTCGGGGGCACGTAACCGGCAGCGGTGTCTGCGCCGCCCTCGAAGAAATACTTGTCCATTTGTTCTGCCAGGTATTTCCTTGCGCGAGCGTCGGCCAGGCTGAGGCGATTTTCGTTGATCAGCATGGTCTGGTGCTTGATCCATTGCTGCCAGGCTTCCTTGGAAACATTCTCGAAGATGCGCTTCCCGAGGTCGCCGGGATAGGGGGGGAAGTCCATGCCTTCGGCTTCGCGACCCAGCTTGATGCATTTGACCATTCGTGCCATGTGCTGCTCCTTGCGAATCTCGTTATGACTGAAAATTGGTAGACCGAGGGGCCGTCATGCAGCGGAACCCGGATTCCTGCCTCGGCTAGAGCGACTTCACCAGTACCTTGGACCGCCGTTGCCAGTTGTACAGCGAGCGTTTGGGTTCCGGCAGCGATGACACGTTCCCAAGGGCGAAGCCGCGTTCGATGAACCAGTGTGCGGCCAGCGTCGTGAGGACGATCAGCTTGCGAAGCCCTTGTTGTTTTGCCTGGGCCGTGATGGCGTCCAGCAGCTTTTCCCCGTAGCCCATGCGGCGGTATTCGGGCCGAATGGCGACTGCCGCCAGTTCGGCGGTGCGTCCCTTGGGAAACGGGTAGAGCGCCGCGCACCCCACGATCATCCTGTCGTGTTCGACCACGAAGAAGCGCGATACTTCGCGCTCCAGTATCTCGCGACCCCGATAGACCAGCGTGCCGTCTGCCTCGAGCGGTTCGATCAGTTGCAGGATTCCCCCGACATCGTCGATGGTCGCGGGTCGGAGACGTTCGAGCCCCTTCGCCGTCACCATGCTGCCCGAACCGTCATGGGTGAACAGCTCGATCAGGATCGCGCCGTCGACATGGTGGGACACCAGATGCGCGCGCGGAACTCCGCCCCGCACGGCTTCGATGGCATGTGCAAGGTACAGGCGAGTGTCGTCGGTCAATGCGTTGTCGCCCGCCGACAGGGCTTCAGCCTCGTCGGCCGATAGCTCCGTGATCAAACGCCCCTTGGCATCGCATACGGGTTCATCGGTCAGGAAGATGAGCTTGGCCGCTCCCATGGCTTTGGCCGTGGCAACCGCCACGTCCTCCATGGACAGATTGAAAACTTCCCCCGTGGGCGAGTAGCCGACATTGGAGATGATGACGATATTGTTCGCATCCAGGCAGCCGTTGATCGCGGCGACATCCACCTTGCGAACGAGGCCGGTGTACTGGAAATCCACGCCGTCGCGGATGCCATGGGGCTGCGCGGTGATGAAATTTCCGGATACGGTATTGATGGCCGCCCCGGCCATCGGGGAGTTGGGCAGCCCCTGCGAGAGCAGCGCATCGATCTCGACGCGGAGCAACCCGACCGCTTCCTTCACGCATTCAAGGGCCACGGCATTGGTGATGCGCAGCCCGTCCTTGTAACGGGCTTTCGCGCGCCGCTGGCGCAACTGCGCCTCGATCTGGGGGCGGGAGCCATGCACGATGACAATGCGCATGCCCGCAGCCTGGAGCAGGTTGATGTCATGGGCGAGCAACGCGAACTTGCCGTCCGCAACCACCTCGCCGCCAAATGCAATGACGAAGGTCTTGCCCCGAAACGCGTGGAAATACGGCGCGACGGAACGAAACCAACTGACGAAATTCGAATCGTTGTCTGGACTGGTGGTCATGTGTCGAGGGATGAAGGGCGCGGCCCCGATTCTATAGACTCGGACGGTGGAATTACAGCAAGCCGTTGCGGATTGCGCTTCATCCCAAGTCTCCCCAGAGCGTCTGCAAGGCAGCGATTGCGGCGAGCGGTGCCGTTTCGGTTCGCAGCGTGCGCGGACCCAGTCGGACCGGCGTGAATCCGGCTTTGAGGGCTGCGGCCTGCTCGTGCGGGGCAAGGCCGCCTTCGGGCCCGATGAGGAGGGTGACGTGGGCAGACCTCGACAAGCCGACGAGGCCGGAGGGGGCGTCCGGCGCCAGTAGCAGCCTCAGTTCGGATTCCAGCTTCGGCGGGCGCGTCATGAGCCAGGATTGGAGTGGCTCGAGTGCTCCGATTTCAGGCACAACGTTGCGACCGCACTGTTCGCAGGCCGCAATCACGATGTTCTGCCAATGCGCCATTCGCCGTTCAGCGCGCTCGCCCGACAGGCGAACCACGGAACGTTCGCTCTCAAGTGGCTGGATGGCGCGCGCGCCCAGTTCGGTGGCCTTCTGGATCGCAAAATCCATCCTGTCGCTGCCAGACAGGCACTGCGCCAGCGTCAGTTCCAAAGCCGACTCACGGTCCGCCTCAATCGTGCCCGTAATCCTGGCTGCACATTGACCCCGGGTAAGGCGGGTGAGTTCAGCGAGGTGTTCACTGCCTTCCCCGTTAAAGAGCGTGATGGCGTCTCCTTCGCGAAGGCGAAGCACGGCGATGTGCTTGCTTGGGCGCTCGGGGAGGTCAATCAGCGCCCCGGGAGACAATCGTTCGGGAACGTAGAATCGCGGCGCGGATCGACGACTGGGCTTGTCCATGCATTGAATTTTAAGTGTTTTTCGTCATAAAGATGGGGGATTGCCGTCTTAATCCTGTTAAAATAGCCGGCTATTCTTCAAGCTCTCAACGAGCTGCTAGGGACCCTGTGACCCGCTCAGAACGCCGTATCCGCAATATCGCCATCATCGCTCACGTTGACCATGGCAAGACGACCCTGGTGGACAAGTTGCTCCAGCAGTCCGGTACCTTTGCCGCTCACCAGGCGATCAGCGAACGGGTGATGGACTCCAATGATCTTGAGCGCGAGCGTGGCATCACCATCCTGGCGAAGAACTGTGCCGTCAATTACGAAGGCACGCATATCAATATCGTCGACACACCGGGCCACGCCGATTTCGGCGGTGAAGTCGAGCGCGTTCTGTCCATGGTCGACAGCGTCCTGTTGCTGGTGGATGCGGTCGAAGGCCCGATGCCGCAGACCCGGTTCGTCACACGCAAGGCACTGGCCCTGGGGCTCAAGCCCATTGTCATCGTCAACAAGGTGGACCGGCCGAGCGCCAGGCCCGATTGGGTGGTGAACCATACCTTCGACCTGTTCGACAAGCTGGGCGCCACTGAAGCGCAACTGGATTTTCCTGTCATTTACGCCTCTGCCCTCAACGGTTGGGCGGTGGCGGACTTGAAGGACGTGCCGGCGGACGCCGAGGCGGTCAAGCAGGGCGGGCACAGCATGCGCCCCCTATTCGAGGCGATTCTCAAGCACGTGCCGGTGCGCGAAGATGACGTTTCAGGGCCGCTGCAGTTGCAGATCTGCTCCCTCGATTACTCGAGTTACGTGGGAAAGATCGGCATCGGACGCATCACCCGGGGCACCATTCGACCGCTGCAGGATGTCGTGTTCCTGAACGGGCCGGAATCACAGCCGGTCAAGGGTCGTATCAACCAGGTGCTCACGTTCGAGGGCCTTGAGCGCGTGGTTTCGGAAGAAGCCTGCGCTGGCGACATTGTGCTGATCAACGGGATCGAGGACATCAGCATCGGCACCACGGTCTGCGATCCCGAACATCCGGATGCGCTGCCCTTGCTCAAGGTGGATGAACCCACCCTGACCATGAACTTCATGGTGAACAGCTCCCCGCTGGCCGGGCGCGAAGGAAAATTCGTCACCAGCCGCCAGTTGCGAGAACGCCTGGAGCGGGAGCTGAAAAGCAATGTGGCCCTGCGCGTCGAGTTCACCGCCGATTCGGACACGTTCATCGTGTCGGGGCGTGGTGAACTGCACCTGACTATCCTGCTTGAGAACATGCGCCGCGAAGGGTATGAACTTGCCGTTGGGCGGCCGCGCGTCGTGATGAAGGAAGTCAACGGGGAGAAGCTTGAGCCCTATGAGTTGCTCACCGTCGATGTGGAAGACACGCATCAGGGCGGCGTGATGGAAGAACTGGGCCGCCGCAAGGGCGACCTGAAGGACATGCAGTCCGATGCCAAGGGTCGAGTGCGCCTCGAGTACCGGATCCCGGCCAGGGGCTTGATCGGATTCCAGGCCGAGTTTCTGACCCTGACCCGTGGGACTGGTCTCGCGAGCCACATCTTCGACGACTATGGCCCGGTCAAGGGCGACATGGATGAGCGGCGCAACGGCGTGCTCATCAGCCAGGACAATGGGCCCGCGGTTGCCTATGCACTCTGGAAATTGCAGGACCGGGGCCGGATGTTCGTGTCCCCCGGTGAAGTTCTCTACGAAGGCATGGTGATCGGCATCCACGCCAGGGACAACGATCTGGTGGTCAATCCCATCAAGGGAAAGCAGCTGACCAACGTCCGGTCGTCAGGCACTGACGAGGCAGTCAGGCTGGTTCCGCCAATCGAGCTGACGCTCGAGAAGGCGGTGGAATTCATCGCCGATGACGAACTTGTCGAGATCACGCCCAAGAATATCCGGATTCGCAAGCGCCACCTCCTGGAACACGAGCGCAAGCGCGCCTCGCGCGGAGCAACGGTGGGTGCAGTCGCCGCTGGCTGAGCGGCATCGGCACTGCGGTGGGTGAGGCCGAAGAGCCTCGATCCATCGGTACCCGCGTGACCCCGGCACCTGCGCGCTAGCGCGTGCAGGCCCAGGCAATCGGTTGGCAGTCCTTCCCGCAGGCCTTCAGCGCAAGTGTTTCAGCCTCGTTGCGCGTGTTGCCCTTTTTCGCGGCATGGCTGGTGCGACCGCGGGCGAGCGCAGCGCATCCATTCGTGATGCTGATGACAATTTCGCAGCGAGCATGCCCGCAGTTTTCCAGAGCATTGACGTTGGCTTGGCGGGCGGTTGGCAGGTCGTAGCTAGTCCGCCCTGAACAATTTCTAACCTACTGATTATTTGTAGAAAGAATGCAATTTCGTGTCATCGGATCTGCAAGAAAATCGTTAATCGATTTGAATCTCTTGCAAATTGTGACGAGGATTTTGATGGCCCCGAAGACCCCCACGCCG
>CANJXQ010000009.1 GCA_947478805.1 Betaproteobacteria bacterium
GGCGCAGACCTACACAGCCCAATTGCAGGCGGGCAAGGTGCGTGCCCTGTTCGCGCTCGCCACCAAGCGCGTGGCGGTCGTGCCGGACGTGCCCGCCGCGCCGGAAGTCGGGCTGCCGAATTTCGAGGTGCCCGCCTACTACGGACTGTGGGCACCGCTGGGCACGCCGCGCGACATCATTGCCAAGCTTTCCGCCGAGGCGACGGCAGCGGTCAGGACGCCGGCCATCGTCGAGCAGATCCGCAAATCGTCGGGCGGCGAAGCGCTCGGCACCACGCCTGAAGAGCAGATGAAGCAGTACGAGGCGGAAGTGCGTTTCTGGACGGACGCAATTCGCATCACTGGTTACAAGGCGGAGTAGATAAGTCACCCCGGGGCGGCGGCGACCCCTATAATCCGGCTCCTCTTTGACCGGCAGCCGGCCCACCGATGTTCAAGCCCCACAAGGATTCACTGTTCTCCATCCTGCTGCGCTCGCCCTGGTGGGCGAGCCTGCTCATTGCGGTGGGCCTTTTCTTCGCATCGCGCCTGTTCCTGCCGCCTGTGGCGGCGGCCGCGTCCACCTTTCCGTGGGTGGGACTCGCGATTTACGGTGCGTGGCGGCAGATGCGCACACCCAGTGCAGCCCGCGTTGCGGAAGCCCTGGAGCGCCTGCGCGGCCTGTCCTGGGAGGCGTTCTCCACGCTCGTCGCCGACGGCTTTCGTCGCGAAGGCTACGAAGTGACCATCAACAAGGGGGGCGCGGCCGACCTGGAATTGCGCAAGGAGGGCTACGTGACGCTGGTGGCCTGCCGGCGCTGGAAGGTGTCGCAGACGGGCGTCGCACCGCTGCGCGAGCTGCAGTCGGCGCGTGAGTCAGGCGATGTGCGCGCCGGCATCTTCGTGACGGCGGGTGAGCTCTCGCCGCAGGCAGAGGCCTTCGCCGCCGAGAAAAACCTGCGCGTGCTGCGCGATGCGGAACTCGTGACTTTCATCGGTCGCTTCGGCAAGGTGTCCCCGAAGTAGATCGGCCGCGCCAGGAGGATTGCCCGGACGCGGCCGATGGAGGGATTGGCGGGGTGAGTGATACGCGCTCCCTCGCAGTGTTGGCGATCAGTTCGCCATGATCATCCCGGGCGGGGTCTCGTAGGTGCCGAATTCGCGCTGCGCGAGTTTCGCCGGGTCGGAGCCGATGCGATCGGTCGGCATGGGCAGCTGCAATATCAGCACCTGCGCGCCCTTGGGGCCAGCGGTGAAGCTTGGCGTCGCTTCGCCGCGCTCGAGGCGAATGAGGGTGAGCGGCGGCAATTCCTTGCCGTCCTGCAACAGCGACCCGCTGCACACGAGGTAGTACTGATCGCCGCCGTCGGTGGGCTCTCCCGCCGCCTTGGCATCGGGCCCCATGCGCAGGCCCACGACGAGCACGTTGTCGGGCTTGGCTTCGAGCAGCCGTTCCCGGGTGTGCTGGCCCGCAGCCGGCAGCGGCTTGTCGATGTCGAATTGGCCGGCGATGTTGCGGCCGGGTTTGCCGGGAATCTTGTGGCGCGCCTCGGGCATGGGGAAGTAGCCCGTCGAGCAGGCAGCGCGGATGGTGTAGAAGGATATGCCTTTCTCGCCGCCCACGATGGGGCCGTAGGGCGTGAAGGCATCGGCGTAGTGGAACGCCACCGGGCTCGCCGGGCCGGGCCCGAGGCGGCCGCCGCCGCGCACGATGACCTGGAACTGGTCGATGTCATGAAAGTGCGGGTGGATGGTCGAGCCTTCGGTCGGCATGTCGACGAGGAAAGCCTGCGGGCCGTCGAAGGTCTCCAGGATCGACCCGTAATAAGGGTTCACCACCGATAGGTATTCCTTGGTCTGGATTTCCCGCTGCTTGGTTTGCTCGCGTGTGACGATTTGCATGCTGTCCTCCTGTGGAATGGGTGCGCGGCGCCGGGCTTGCCGAACGCCTGCATCTTACACAATGGGTTTGAAACGCACAGAGGTCACGCCGTGGCGCACGATCGGTCGCCAGTGTTCAGCGTGTTACAGTCGGCGCAGGCTGTCAGCGCCCCACAATCGGGGTGTCGGGCGGGTCCCGGTCGTTAACTCATTTCATGACAAATTAAACGAAGAATACCCATCGCACCTATCACCATCCAATAAATACTGACAGAATAATCCATGGCATCCAGCCTGTCCCTGCGCCATTTCCTGCTCGCCATCGCGCTCACGGCGGTATGGGGCAGCAATTTCGTGGTGGTTCCCTACGCGCTGGAGCATATCCCGCCGCTGCTGTTCGCCACGCTGCGCTTTGCCCTGGCGCTGGTGCCGGCGATGTTCTTCATTGCGCGCCCGGCCTGTAGTTGGCGGAACCTCGGTCTCTACGGCGTTTTGATCGGTGTCGGCCAGTTCGGCCTGCTCTACATCGCGATGAAGGGCCACATCTCGCCGGGGCTCGCCTCATTGGTGGTGCAGACGCAGGTGTTCTTCACGGTGGGCCTGTCCGTTCTGATCAGGGGCGAGCGCGTGCGCGGCTACCAGTGGGGCGCGCTGCTCCTCGCGGCCACGGGCCTTGGCGTGATCCTCACGCATACCGACGGTGTGACGACACCGCTTGGCGTCGGGCTGATGCTGGTCGCCGCGGCCTGCTGGGCGGGCGGCAACATCACGGCCACGCAGGCCGGTCCGGTGAACATCCTGTCCTACGTGGTGTGGGCGAGCGCCTTCGCCGTGCCGCCGCTCTTTGCGCTCTCGCTTGTTTTCGAGGGCTGGAGTGCGATCTCGGCGGGCGTGCGCAATGCCGACCTCGGCACCTGGCTCGTGGTGGGCTGGCAGGCCTGGGGCAATACCCTATTCGGTTACGCGACCTGGGGCTGGCTGCTGGCGCGCTATCCGGCGGCCACCATCGCGCCCATGGCGCTGCTGGTGCCGGTGTTCGGCATGAGCAGTTCGGCGCTGCTGCTCGGCGAGCCATTGCCGGCATGGAAGCTGGTCGCGGCGCTGCTGATCATGCTCGGGTTGACGATCAACCTCCTGTGGCCGAGATGGCGCCGGGGTGCATCGACCACGGGTGATCGGGGCTGATATCCTCGGGTCCGAGGAGGAGGCGGCATGGATGATTTCGATTATGTGATTGTGGGCGCGGGCTCGGCGGGCTGCGTGCTCGCCAACCGGCTGTCGGCCGACCCCAATACCCGCGTGTGCCTGCTCGAAGCCGGGCCGCCGGACACGAGTCCGCTCATCCACGTGCCGCTGGGCATGCTGCCGCTGATGACGCACCCGCTGCTCAACTGGTGTTTCAACACTGTCCCGCAGCCGGGAACGGCCGACCGGCCCATCTATGCGCCGCGCGGCAAAACCCTGGGCGGCACCAGTTCCATCAACGGCATGGTGTACATGCGCGGGCACCGCGGCGACTACGACGAGTGGGCGGCGGCCGGCAACCCGGGTTGGTCGTATCGCGAGGTGCTGCCGTATTTCCTGCGAAGCGAGCACAACGAGAAATTCGGCGCGCCCTATCACGGCAAGGGCGGGCCGCTCAACGTGTGCGATGTGGAATCGTATTCGCCGCTGATGGACATGATGTTCGCCGCCGCCCGGCGCATGGGCTACCCGGTGATCGATGACTTCAATGGCGCAGATCAGGAGGGCTTCTCCCGGCGCCAGGCCACCATGAAGAATGGGCGCCGCCATTCCACGTCGGTCGCCTTCCTGCGGCCCGTGATGCAGCGGCCGAATCTCGCGGTGCAGAACGGTGTGTTGGTGGACAAGATCGTGTTCGAGGGCAGGCGCGCCGCAGGCATCGACGTGATTGACATGGCAGCAGGCAATGGGCGAAGGAAAATCGGCGCGCGGCGCGAAGTCATCCTCGCCGGCGGCACCTATGCGTCGCCAGCGATCCTGTTGCGCTCGGGCATTGGCGAGGCGGCGGAGCTCGCGCGCCTGGGCATTGCAAGCGTCGCCGACCTGCCCGGTGTGGGCCGCAACTTGCAGGACCACCTCATTACGCAAGTGAGCCATGTCACCGAGTCCACCGTGCCGTACGGGTTGACGCTGGCGAAACTGCCCTGGCTGGCGTGGCAGGGGGTGAAATACCTGGCCACGCGAGAGGGCGTGTTTGCCAACAACATCCTGCACGCGGGCGGCTTCATTCGCTCGCGCCCCGATCTGGATCGTCCCGACCTGCAGTTGATCCTGCTGCCCGCCAACCGCACGCTGGAGAACCCCAATGCCAAGGGGCACGGCTACGGCATCATCGTGCTGCTCATGCGTCCGCAAAGCCATGGGCGGGTCAGCATCGCGAGCAGCGACCCGCTGGCGCCGCCGAGAATCGATCCGCAGTTTCTGAAAGAGCGCGCCGATGTCGATCTCGTGGTGCACGGCATGAAGCTCGCGCGCCAGATGCTCGCCGACCAGGCCTTCGATCCGGTGCGCGGGCCGGAAATATTGCCCGGCGAGGGCGTCCGCGACGACGCGGCGCTCGAGGCCTACGCGCGCAATCGCTGCGCCACCGCCTTCCATCCGGTGGGCACCTGCCGCATGGGGCCGGGCGACGATGCCGTGGTGGATGCGCAGCTGCGCGTGCACGGCGTCGAGGGCCTCCGGGTGGCCGATGCCTCCATCATGCCGCGCGTCATTGGCGGCAACACCAATGCGCCCGCGATCATGATCGGCGAGAAGGCTGCCGACATGGTGCTGGGGCGCCCGGCGCTTGCGCCCATCGAGGCATAAGGAAAGGGTACTCCATGCAGTCATTCGATTACGTGATCGTCGGCGCGGGTTCCGCCGGTTGTGTGCTCGCCAACCGCCTGTCGGCCGATGCCAACAACAGCGTGTGCCTCATCGAGGCCGGCCCGCCCGACACGAGCCCGCTCATCCATGTGCCACTGGGCATCCTGCCGCTGATGCAGCATCGCATCTACAACTGGCGTTTCTCCACCGTGCCGCAGGCGCATGCCGCGGGCCGGCAGGTCTATACGCCGCGCGGCAGGACGCTGGGGGGCACCAGCGCCATCAACGGCATGGTGTACCTGCGCGGCCATCGCCTCGACTTCGACGACTGGTCTCGCGCCGGCAATCCCGGCTGGTCGTATCGCGAGGTGCTGCCGTACTTCAATCGCAGCGAGACCAACGCCCAGCACGGCGGCCCGTACCACGGCACCCACGGCCCCTTGCGCGTGGGCAATGTGGAGTCGTATTCGCCGCTGGCGGACATGATGTTCGATGCAGCGCTCAGCGCCGGCTGGCGAGTCAACCTGGACATGAACGGCGAGGAGCAGGAGGGTTTCGGCAGGCGGCAGGCCACCATCTGGCGCGGGCGCCGGCAGTCCACTGCGGTGGCATTCCTCAAGCCCGCAATGCATCGCAAGAACCTGACGGTGCTCACCGATTGCCTGGCGGACACGGTGTCGTTCGAAGGGCGGCGCGCCAACGGCGTGGTCGTCGTGCAGTCGGGTGCCCGGCGCCGGATCGTCGCCCGGCGCGAAGTCGTGCTTGCGGGTGGTGCCGTCGGCTCGCCCCTGATGCTGATGCGCTCGGGCATCGGCAATCCGGAAGAGCTCGCGCGCTTCGGCATTCCCGTGTTGCACGCACTGCCCGGCGTGGGGGGCAATGTGCAGGACCATTACACCTGCCTGATCAACCATGCCTCCGATTCGTCGCTGCCTTATGGCCTGTCGTTGTCGCGCCTGCCCTGGGGCGCCTTGCAGGTGTTCAAGTACCTGTTCTTTCGCACCGGCGTGTTTGCCAACAACGTGGGGCATGCCTGCGGCTACGTGCGCTCGCGCGACGGCCTCGACCGGCCGGACCTGCTGTTCGCGCTCTATCCCAACAACCGCACGCCGGCCAACCCGACCGGCAAGGGGCAGGGCTACAGCATCATTCCCATCCTCATGCGCCCCAAGGGTCGCGGGCGCATCGGACTCACCGGGCCGGGTGCGGACGCCGCGCCCATGATCGACCCTGCCTACTGGCGCGAGCCCGAAGACCTCGACCTGATGGTCACGGCGATGAAGCTCGGGCGCAAACTGCTCGCGCAAAAAGCCTGGGACCCTGTGCGCGGACCGGAGGTGTTGCCGGGGCCGGCGATCCACGACGACGCCGCGCTGGCGAACTACGTGCGCCGCACGAGCGGCACGGCCTATCACCTGGTGGGCAGCTGCAGCATGGGGCCCGATGTGCGCACCGCGGTAGTCGACGCGCAGCTTCGGGTGCATGGCGTGGAAGGCCTGCGCGTGGCCGATGCCTCCATCATGCCGACCGTTCCCGGCGGCAACACCAATGCGCCCGCGATCATGATCGGCGAGAAGGCGTCGGACATGATTCTCGGGCTGCCGCCGCTGCCCGCGGCGCAATTGGCATCTTGAAATACTGACAAGATTAAAACAGAGGGTTTTTCCAATGGATAGTAGTAGCCGATTTACTGACAGGAGAAGCGTTGACGCCCGTGCCGCGCGAGCGGCGCGCTGGATGCTGGCCCTGGGCGTGACGCTGCTGTCATCGGCCTGCGCGCAGGTGCCCCCCGCGGCCGAGGAGACCTACAAGCCCACGCCCGGGCAGGTGGGCAAGGACGTGGTGTGGGTGCCCTCGCCGCCGGCGGTGGTGGAGCGCATGCTCGACATCGCAAAGGTGACTCGCGATGACTTCGTCATGGACCTGGGCTCGGGCGACGGGCGCAACATCATCGCCGCGGGTCGGCGCGGCGCGCGCGCCGTGGGCGTGGAGTTCAATCCGGACCTCGTGGGCCTGTCCAATCGCAACGCAGCACGCCAGGGTGTCGCCGATCGCGCCTCCTTCGTGCAGGGCGACATGTTTGCCGCCGACATCTCGCAGGCCTCGGTGCTGGCGCTGTTCCTGCTCACCGACAACCTGCGCCGCCTGACGCCCAAGTTCATCGACATGAAGCCCGGTTCGCGCATCGTGGTGAACTACTTCGGCATCGACGGCTGGCAGCCCGATTACGAGGAAGAGATGAAATCGGATTGCGAGCCCTGGTGCGTGATCAAGCTCTACATCGTCCCGGCCAGGGTGGCCGGCAAGTGGCGCCTCGCCGAAGGCGAACTGGAACTCGAGCAGCGCTTCCAGGTGCTGTTCGGCACCTACACCGCCAACGGCAAGAAGGCCGACATCACCAATGCGCGCATGGAGGGCGACCGGATACGCTTTGGCATCGGCGGCGTGCAGTACACGGGGCGGGTGCAGGGCAGCCGCATGGAAGGCGAGCGCAGCGGCGGTGCCACCGGCGCCTGGACTGCGCAGCGCTAGCGCGAGGCGGTTGTTGCCCCTTGATCCCTACTGACGTTGGCGAATGGCGGCCGCCACCGCCTCGGACACCACGGGCACCACGCGCGGGTCGAGCGGATCGACGATGATGCGATCCGGCGTGACCTCGCCCAGCAGGCCTGCAATGGCGCGCGCGGCGACCACATAGTCCGACCGCTGGTACGAGGTGGCATTCGCCAGGAAGCCGCCGGCCTTGTGAATCGACGGGAAGCCGAGGACGTTGTTGACCCCGTTGGGCGCGTCCGAGCGGCCGGTGCCGACGAAGACCGCACCGCCATCGCGGAATCGCTCGAATGCCACGGCGATGTTCTCACCCACCGTCGTCAGGATTTCCGGATTGGGATTGGCCAGGGAGATGATGCCGGGGCGCTCGTTCATCATGAGCATGTGTTCGAGCCTGAACGGCGTGCGCTTGTCGGCTTCCGCGGAGGACAGGCCGATGTAGACGTCGGCGCCGCGCAGCCCGTTCTCCCACGATCCGGTTCTGCCGTCGGCGTTGATGATGGCTGCGATTTGGTTTTTTTCCTCGTTCATGCCGGCCTTGCGTCCGGCGTAGAGGAGCCCCTTGGAGTCGGCCATCTGTATCTTGCCGGGATTGACGCCTGCTGCAATCAGGATGAGCGCAACGCCGATGGCACCGGCGCCGGCGCCCTGGAAATGGACGGCCAGTTCGCTAAGGGGCTTGCCCATCAACTTGGCGCCATTGATCAGCGCGGCGGCGACCACGATGCCCGTGCCCCACTGGTCGTCGTCGAAGACGGGGATGGCGATCTTGTCCTGGAGCTTTCGCTCGACTTCGAAGGAGTGCGGCGAGGACAGGTCTTCCAGGTTGATGGAGCCGCCGCGCTCGGGCAGTATCTTGGTGAGCAATTCGACGATCTTGTCCGGATCGGTTTCATCCATGACCAGGCTGATGGCCGGGATGTCCGCAAGGCCCGAAATCAGGATGGCCTTTCCGGTCATGACAGGGGCACCGGGTTGGGGGCCGATATCGCCCAGGCCCAGGATGGCGGTGCCATCGGTGACGATGTAGACCGCCTTGCCGAGCGCGGCGATCTTGTCCTTGATGGCTGGCAGGTTCGATGAGCGGCTGACCGGGACGATCAGGTTGGTGTGCGACAGGGCCTTGGCCAGGCCGTACAGTGCATTGGCGCGAAACAGGATGGCCTGGCGCGTCCTGTCGTCGGCGATGTCCGCTGCAAACAGGCGCAGGTCGATCGATTCCCACAGCAGATGCTTGATGACATTGCAGATGAAGCCCACGCCCGGCGTATAGACCTCGGCCAGCACTTTCAGCGATGGAATCCTGACCCGTCGCGTGTCACCGACGGGATAGCAGGGGTAGCAGATGGCATCCAGATAGGTCTGCACGAAATCCATCGTGGTGCCGCCCTGGTAGCCGCCGGCAAGATACCGGGCCGATGAGCGAAAGCTCGCGCGGCCGGGAACCTTGAAGCGCTCGAGAATCTCGGCCACCTGTGCGGGTGAAACGATCCTGCTGTCGCCGTGCTGCACGCTGCCGAGCTTGCGCACGATGGCGGCGATCTCGGGTGCGTTCGGGAACTGGCGTACCGGCTGCGACAAGTTGACGCCCTGGGGAGCAGTGCGGTGATGAGGCATGTTCATGATGTTCTTTCGCAGATGCTCGGATAAATGCACCCGTTGCCGGTGCAGCCAGCGGAGATGCCGCCCTGGAATGCGGCTACTTGACCAGCGACACCTGCACGTCGCGCTTGCCGGTGTAGGAATTGCGGCCGTGCGCGGTGTAGATGTTGTCCACCAGCATCATGTCGCCGGCGCGCCACGGGAAGGCAACGGTGACTTCCTGCATGACATCGAGCACCGCCTCGATGTCGGCCGGGTCGAAGGGCTCGCCGTCGCCGAAGGTGGTGTTCATCGGGCGCTTGCGGCCCGGCGGGTAGTACTTCTGGTAGAGGTCGTAGCGTTCCTGGCCGATGTTGCGCGGCACCATCGTCTGGCCGTGCGCCTGGTTGAACCAGACTTCTTCGCCGGTGACCGGGTGATGGATGAAGCCTGAGGCGCGAAAGCGGATGGTGAGGCCGCCGTCCGGCTCCCAGGTGTGCTCGACGCCCATGCCGCGGCAGGCCTCCTCGGCCTTCGCGGGGTCCGTCGTGTAGAAGGACTCGTGCCAGGTGCGGTGCTGCTGCTCGATGAGGATGTGCTCGGCCTTGCTTCCGGGCGCGCGCCAGTTGCGCGTATAGAGCACGCCACGCTCGCGCACGGCGTTCACGAATTTCTGCGGCAGCATGCGCGTGGCGCGGCGCATGTCGCCGATCCAGGTCTCGCCGCCCGTGTCCGCCGGGTGCTGGCAGAAGAACGCGAGCTGGCTCGGGTAGTGGGGCAGGTAGGACATCTCCTGGTGCAGGCACAGCGTGGTGTGCGCCGCTGCGTGCGTGGTCTCGAAAACCTTGCCCTTGAGGTTGTTGCGTTGCGCCGCGCCGCCCGCGTAGCCGTAGGTGGTGCTGGGGAAGTGCTCGACCATGCGCGCGAAGTCGTCGGTGTCCTTGAGCGGGAAGCCGCGCAGCACGATGGCGCCTGCATCGCGCGTCAAAGTATTGAGCGCGTCGCCGTTGTCGCGCAGCCAGGCCACCGTCTCGTCGACGCTGGACTTGAGACCGCGCGCGCGCGGTTCGATGAAGAGAGGCAGGCCATCCGCGTTGTAGGGGGTGAAGGACACGTCGTCGGAGAGTGCCTGCGGTACACTGCGTAGGATGGTTTCTGCTGCTGCGCTCATGGAATTCCTCTTCTGGCCATTGGCCGCTTCACATGGGTATGCTTCGCATCGCGGCCCAACGGGTAATTTTACGCTGGCAGCGGGCGTTGCGCCCGACGGCTTCCGCCATGACGGTTGAACGCAAACTCATTCTCGCCATGCTGCTCGGCAATCTGGGCGGCGCGCTGCTGACCTTCGTCTACTTCCGCTTCCTTGACACCGCTGCATTGGAGGGCGTGGCGCCGCCGGGCGCGATCGAGGTTGGATACTTCGTGGTGGCGTTTGGGCTGTTGTTCGTGCTGGGGCGCGCCGCCGCCGGACGCTGGGTGCGGCCCATTACTGCGGCGCAAGGTGCATTGGCGTCGGGCGGCGCCGGCGAGAGACTGCGCCGGCGCGCGCTGCTCATACCGGCCTTCCTCGCGCTGTTGTCGTTGTCCGGCTGGGTGGTGGCGGCGCTGATCTGGGGCGTGTTCTGGCCGCTCCTCATGGGGACATTCACTCCGGCGGTCGCGGCGCGCCAGGCTTTTGGCATGATTTTCGTGAGTGGCGTGATGGTGGCCACAGTGATCTTCCTTGCCACCGAGCGCATTTGGCGCGAGCGCCTGCCGCTGTTGTTTCCCGATGGGGACCTCGCGGCGGCGGGGGCGCCGCGCCTGGCGGTGCGCACGCGCCTCGTCGCCGTCTCGCTCATCATGAGCATCCTGCCGATGGCGGTGCTGTCGGTGGCTGCGCGCTCGCGCGCCAACGCGCTGCTGGGCGCCGATGCGGAGGCGGCGGACGCCATCATCCGCAACCTGATCATGGTCGAAGGCGTTCTGGCGATCATCGGCGCAATGGCGGCGATCCGCATTGCCCGCTTCGTCGCCGACAGCGTGGCCAGGCCCCTGCGCGACCTGCAGGCGGCGATGGAGCAGGTTGAGCAGGGACGGCTCGATGCGCGCTGCGCGGTGGTGTCGAACGACGAGATCGGCGCGGTTGCCGAGGGCTTCAACCGCATGGTGGCGGGCCTGCGCGAGCGCGAAGTGATTCGCGAGACGTTCGGGCGCTACGTGAGCCCGGAGGTGCGCGACGAGATCCTGGCCGGCCGCGCGTCGCTGGCGGGCGACTTGCGCGAGGTCACCATCCTGTTCGCTGACCTGCGCGACTTCACGCCCTGGGTGGAGGCGAGCCCGGCCGCCGATGTGGTGGCGGGCCTGAACGAATACTTCACCGAGATGGATGCGGCGATCCGCGGCCACGGGGGACTGGTGCTGCAGTTCATCGGCGACGAGATCGAGGCCGTGTTCGGCGCGCCGGTGGCCGACGCAGCGCATGCAACGCATGCGCTGGCCGCAGCGCGTGACATGCAGGCCCGGCTGGAGGCGTGGAACGCGCGGCGCCGTGCGCAGGGCCGGGCCGAACTGCAGCACGGTATCGGCATCCACACCGGCACCGTGCTCGCCGGCAACATCGGCAGCAGCGAGCGCATGTCGTATGCGCTGGTGGGCGACGCCGTCAACGTGGCCTCGCGCATCCAGTCGCTCAACAAGGAATTCGGCACGCGGCTGCTGGTGAGCGGGGCCACGCGCGCGCGGCTCGCCGACGTGTCGCTGCTGCGAGCCCTGCCGACGGTGCGTGTCAAGGGGCGCCAGGCCGATGTGGATGTGTATTCGGTGGACTGAGTTGCCCGCCGCTGGCCGCGCTGCCGAGGCTGCGCAGGCTTCGTAGGGTGGGATAGCGCAGCGTATCCCACCTTCTGGCGCAATGCGCTTCGCTTATTGCGCCCTACGAACTGGTGGTAAAGGACCGCGCGGTCCCGAAGTTGGTAGCGCGGCCGAGCCTGCGAAGCAGGCCGCGCGGTCCCGCCTCCAGCAGCGCGGTCCCTCCACCTTAGCGCTTCACCTCGTAGAACTCGCGCATCAGCACCTCTTCCAGCCCCTCATTGTCCGCCGGGCGTGCCGACAGGTTGAGGATGCGGCCCAGGCGCTGCGATTCCCATTCGAAATCGCCGGACTCGTTCTCGCGAATGAGGGCGATCATCTTGCGTATGACGGCCATGCGGATGTTCGGGTTGTTGCCCCTGCGAACCTCGACTACTTGCGCCGTATTGCGGCCGATGTCCTTGTTCCAGCCGAAGAACAGCAGCTCGGCGCGATCGAAGGTTTCGCTCCGGATCTGGAACACGCCGCCGCCGGGCTTCTTGGTTTCCTGGCCGAAGCTGGGGCCGCGATCGATGCCGAGGTTGGATGCGACGATGCTGTCGCGTCTCGCCTTGTCGTTGTCCAGGGCGGCCTGCGATGGCGGGGCGCTGGGTGCGTTGTTACCGCGCGCGCGACGCCGCGCTTCCAATGCGGCCATGAAATCGTTGTTGGATGGGCGCGCGGGGGCAGGTGGAGCCGGTGGCTGCGGGACAATCGGCGCAGGGGCGGGCGCGGCCGGCGCGGCCGGCACGGGCGGCGGCGTCACGGGTGCCGCAGGCGCGCCCGGTGTCGGCGTGTTGAGCGCGATGACCGGTGCGCGCGGGCGCTGCGGGGGCGCCGGGGCAGGGGCGGGTCGTCGCGATGGCGGCGGTGCATTGCGCGCAATCGCGGGGGGCTCCGGCGTCGCCGGGGGTGCCGGCAGCACGCGCAGGCGCAGGGGGGAGGTCAGCTGGCTGCCGTCCGCGCTGCTCGGCTGGCGCACATCGTGCGGCAGCTTCCAGCCGAACAGGGTAGCCGCGTGCAGCAATATCGAGAGCGCCGCGGCCACCCAGATGAACGGCAGGTTAAGGCGTCCGTGATCGTCGAGGATGCGGCCGATGCGAATTCGCGGGAACTTCATCTGCCGATTCTAACGGGTGCTCCTGCGCACTAAGTGTGCCTAACAATGCGAGGGGACACATCCCCTCGCGCTCCCCTAAATCGGGGCGCCTAACGGCAATTCTGTTGGGCGCTCTAAGAGTCTGTTGCAATATGAGGGGATACTCCCCTTGCTCCCCTACTCCGGGGGTTGCAAAATTTCATTTTGCAACCGGTTCCAAGTGCGTCAGGATGCGGTCAGAAGATGGCGAGGCTGACCCCGTAGGCGACAGCGGCGACGAAGGCGCTGGCCGGGATGGTGAATATCCACGCCCACACGATGCCGCCGGCAACGCCCCAGCGCACGGCGCTGGCGCGACGTGTCGCGCCCACGCCGACGATGGCACCGGTGATGGTGTGGGTGGTGGACACCGGGATGCCCATCGCCGTGGCCAGGAACAAGGTGATGGCGCCGCCCGTTTCAGCGCAGAAGCCGCCCACGGGCTTGAGCCGGGTGATCTTCTGCCCCATGGTCTTGACGATGCGCCAGCCGCCGAACATGGTACCCATGGCGATGGCAATGTAGCAGGCGATGATGGTCCAGGTCGGCGGCAAGGCATCCCCCGGAGCACTATGGCCGGTGGCGATCAGCAGCATCCAGATGATGCCAATGGTTTTTTGCGCGTCGTTGCCGCCATGGCCCAGGCTGTAGGCGCTCGCCGAGACGAGCTGCAGGCGCCTGAACCAGCGATCGACGCGCGACGGCGAAGCGCCCCGGCACACCCAGGACACGCCCACCATCATCAGGGAGCCCAAGAGGAAGCCGAGGAAGGGCGATACGAAAATAAACGCCACGGTGCGCCAGATGCCGGCCGCGACCAGTGAGCCCGCGCCAGCCTTGGCGATCGCAGCGCCGACGATGCCGCCGATCAGCGCATGCGATGAACTGCTCGGGATGCCGTAGTACCAGGTGACAAGGTTCCAGGTGATGGCGCCGATGAGCGCGCCGAAGACCACGTGCGTGTCCACCGCGCCGGAATCGACGATGCCCTTGCCCACGGTGGCCGCAACGCTCAGGTGAAATACGAACACGGCGATGAAGTTGAAGGCCGCGGCGAGCAGGACCGCCTGTCCCGGGCGCAGCACGCCCGTCGATACCACCGTGGCGATGGAGTTGGCCGCGTCGTGAAAGCCGTTCATGAAATCGAACACCAGCGCCACCACGACGAGCAGCACCACCACCCACAGCGCAACCTGGACCGAGCTCATGGCCCGGCTTACGAGTTCTCGAGGACGATGCCCTCGATCAGGTTGGCGACATCTTCCACCTTGTCGGTGATCGTCTCCAGCAGTTCATAGATCGCCTTGAGCTTGATGACTTCGCGCACATCCGGCTCGTCGCGAAACAGCTTGCTCATGGCCGAGCGCATGACCCGGTCGGCGTCGGACTCGAGCTGGTCGATTTCCTCGCAGGTTTTCAGCGCCGCCTCCGCCGTGGCAGGCTTGGCCACGTCGGGGATCAGCGAAACCACGTGGCGCAGGCGCTGGCAGCACTTCAGGCTCAATTCGGTGAGGCGCGAGACTTCCACCGTGATTTCGTGCACGCCGTACAGGCTCATGGCCTCGGCGCAGTCCTGGATCAGGTCCGCCACGTCGTCCATGGTGTTGATCAGCGAGTGGATCTGGTCGCGGTCGATCGGCGTGATGAAGGTCTTGTGCAACAGGCGGTTGACCTCCTGGGTGAGGCGGTCTGCGGCGTGTTCCGCGTCGTCGATGGCCTTGGTGTACTGCTCGCGCAGGTTCAGGTCGGCATAGTTGGCAACCAGCAGCGAGAGGGCCTGTGCCGACTCCTCGATGTGCGCGGCGTGCTGGTTGAACAGCTTGAAGAAGTTGCCGTCGACCGGCAGCAGTTTGGCAAACAGCATGAATTCCCCCGGAATGTGCCTCGTTTGGGCGGGGATGAAACCTCGGACAGGACCGGTGTTTCGCCCACGGGCTTTGTGACGATTTTATTACACGATGGTGCAATGGTTCTCGGTAATTTGCGGGAGGTGCGTATCAGCGTATTGGATTGGAACCCGAAGTCAGCACGGTGATCCAGGAAGCAGGGTTCGGGGCAGGATTCGCGAAAAAAATCGCGCGATCGGGGGCAAATACGGCAATTTCCGGGTTTTGGCGGGGGCGACGCGCGGGTGCGCTAGTATTGCCGACCTATGAATACCGTTGTCATCGACCGGAGTCCAGCCTCCAAGGTCCGCGAACTTCTACTCATCGGGGCGGGGCATGCCCACGTGCAGGTGCTGCGCTCGTTCCTGATGCAGCGTCCGCCCGATTGCCGCGTCACGCTGATTATCGACCGACCTGTTGCCGCGTACTCCGGGATGGTGCCGGGGTTCGTTGCCGGCCAGTACCGCGCGGAGGAACTCGAGATCGATCCGTTGCCGCTGGCGCGCCGCGCCGGCGCGCGGGTGGTGTTCGGCAAGGCCCTGCGCATCGATCCCGCCGCGCGGCGCGTGCATGTCGAGGGCCGGCCGGCACTTAGATACGACGTGGCGTCGATCAACATCGGGTCCACGGTGATGGGAATGGAACTGCCCGGTGTCAGCGAGCACGCCTTGTCGACGCGACCGATCGGAGGTTTTATTGCACGGGTTGCGCAAGTCGATACCTTGGCCGCGGCGCTGGCTGGGGCGCGGCCACTGCGCGTCGTCATCGCGGGGGGCGGTGCGGGCGGAGTTGAACTGGCTTGTTGTTTCGATGCGCGGCTGAAAGCCAGAGGCGTGCGCCCGCAGATCACCATGGTGCATGCGGGAACGCGATTGCTACCCGGGTACGGCAGCTCGATCGGCGAGCGGGTTGCGCGCGCGCTGGCACAGCGCGAGGTGCGCCTCATCACGCAACGCAAGGTTGCCAGCGCACGCGCGGACGGCGTGACGCTGGATGACGGCACCGTGCTCGATTGCGATGCGCTCGTGTGGGCGACCGGGGCGGCATCGCACTCCGTATTCGCCGACTCGGGATTGCCGACCGATGCGCGCGGTTTCGTGCTGACACGATCGACGCTGCAGGTGGTCGGTCACGACAACCTCTTTGCCGTCGGCGACTGCGCCACACTGGCGGACTATCCGGATACGCCGAAGGCTGGCGTGTATGCGGTGCGCGAGGGACCTTATCTTGCGGATAACCTGCGCGCGCTGCTTGCAGGCCAGTCGCTGCGCGCGTATCGGCCGCAGTCGGATTTCCTCACGTTGCTCAACCTGGGCGACGGCACGGCCATTGGCGTCAAGAAGGGATTTTCCTTCGAAGGTCGCTGGGTGATGCGCTTGAAGGACCGCATCGATCGCAAGTTCATGCACGGCTTCCAGTTGCTCGAGGCGGATGGCAGCGACGGTCCGGCCGTGCGCATGCTGCCGGCAATGCCCGCGGGGATGGACATCGTCTGCGGCGGCTGTGCGGCCAAGCTCGGTCAGTCGGCGCTGGAGCGCGCCTTGGCACGACTGGATGCACCGCCCGCGGCGCCGGAAGTGGTGCTGGGGCTGGACGAGGCGGACGATGTGGCCGCGTACCGAATTGACGAAGGCACCGCCGGCGGCAGCGTGATGGTGGTGTCGGTGGATTTCTTTCGCGGCTTCACCGACGACCCGTATCTCGTGGGACGGATTGCGGCCGAGAACGCGCTGTCGGACCTGGATGCCAAGGGCGTGACGCCGCGCTGGGCGCAGGCGTTGGTGGCCATTCCGCTGGCTGCCGATGAAGATGAGGGCGAGGAGGTGCTGTACCAGGTGTTGGCCGGTGCGCGCGCGGTGTTCGATGCGCGCGGCGTGCGCCTTTTGGGCGGCCACACCAGCAAGTCCATGGACCTCGAAGTGGGGTTCAGCGTGCAGGGTGTCAGCGCCGCCGGCGCGGTGCTTGCCAGGCGGCGCGGCGCGCTCGCGGCGGGCCAGCAACTGGTGCTCACGCGCGCACTGGGCACCGGCGTGCTGTTCCATGCGGACATGGCCGGCAGGGCGCGCGGCCCCTGGATCGAAGCGGCGCTGGCCTCGATGTTGCGGGGCAATGGCGCTGCGCGAAGCGTGGCGGGGACTGCGAGTGCCGCCACCGACATCACCGGCTTCGGTCTTGCGGGGCACCTCGTGTCGATGCTGGGCGGCGGCAGCGTGTCGGCGCGCATTCATGTCGATGCCTTGCCGGTTCTGCCCGGTGCGCTGGCCCTGCTGGCCCGGGGCGAACGCAGCACCTTCCATCCGGAGAACGCGCGCATGGCGCGGGCGCTGGCAGTCGATCCCGGTTTGCGGGACGACCCGCGACTGCAGCTGATCTACGACCCGCAGACGGCGGGTGGCCTGTTGCTGGCGTTCGACGCAAAAGATGTGCCGGATGCGCTCGCGCAATTGCGTGCGGCGGGCTACGGCGAGGCCGCGGTGATCGGGGAAATCACTGCGGCACGCCCCGACGGGGCAGCCGCGGAAATCGTCAGGTAGATCGCTCGACCAACTTCGTAGGGTGGGATAGCGCAGCGTATCCCACCTTCCGGCGCAATGCGCTTCCCTTATTGCGCCCTACAGATTGGCTACGTAGCAGGCCGCGCGGTCCCACTACCACTAATCGGCGCGACGCTCCGGCACGGCGTGTCCGAGAACGCCACCGCCGGGCGGTACATGTTCGGCTGCCGGATCGATGCCGTGCGCCTCGATATGTGCCTTGCGTGCAAGCAGCGAGTAGGCCACCGGCACCACGAACAGCGTCAGCAGGGTGCCGAAGGACATGCCGCCGACGATCACCATGCCGATTTGCGTGCGCGATTCGGCGCCGGCCCCGGTGGCCAATGCCAGCGGCATCGCACCGAGCACCATGGCGCCCGTGGTCATGAGGATGGGGCGCAGGCGCATGGTGGCCGCATCGATGATGGCGGATGTCATTTCTTCGCCTGCGGCGCGGCGCTGGTTGGTGAATTCCACGATCAGGATGCCGTGCTTGGTGATCAGGCCCACCAGCGTGATGAGGCCCACCTGGCTGTAGATGTTGAGCGTGCCTCCCGTGATCCACAGCAGGAACAGCGCGCCGGCCATCGACAGGGGGACCGACAGCATGATCACGAAGGGCGAGGTGAAGCTCTCGAACTGCGCGGACAGCACCAGGTAGATGAAGAACAGCGCCAGCACGAACACGAAATAGATTTCGCTGCCCGAATTGCGGAACTCCAGCGACTGGCCGTCCAGTCCGGTTTGTGCCACCGCACCGACAGTGGTCTTGGCGGCAGCATCGAAGGCCTTCAGCGCATCGTCGATGGTGTAGCCGGGGGCGAGCGTGCCGGTGATCTTCACCGCGCGCAGGCGTTGGAAGTGGTTGAGCGACTGCGGAGCCACGCCCTCCTTGACGTCCACGAAGTTCGACAACTGGATCATGGTGCCATTGCGGCTGCGCACGTAGATGTCGCTGATGTCGGCGGGGGTGGAACGGTCGACCGGTGCCACCTGCACGATTACGTCGTACTGTTCGCCGTCGCGCTTGAAGCGCGTGACCTGGCGTCCGCCCAGCATGGTCTCCAGCGTGCGGCCGACGTTGTCCACGTTGACGCCGACGTCGCCCAGCTTGTCACGGTTGATCTGCACGCGCACTTCCGGCGTGTTCAGGCGCAGGTCGGTCTGAAGGTTCTGCGCACCGGGGAATTTGCGAACTTCCTCGAGGAAGCGCTCCACGATCCGGTTCAGTTCGGCGTACGGCACCTGCGCCATGATCACGTACTCGATCGGGGTGGATCGGAAGCGCTGGCCGAGCGAGGGCGGGTTGATGGTGAACACCTGCGCGCCGGGAATGGTGGCGAGCTTGGGGCGCAATTCCTCGGCGATCTGCTGCTGAGACTTCTTGCGCTCTTCCCAGGGCTTCAGGCGCAGGATGGCGTTGCCGTCCACCACCGTCGGGAAGCCAGCGATGGCGGTATAGGCGAAGGCTTCGGGCACCTGGGCGTAGAACCCCTCGATCGCCTTCATCTGGTCGCCTGTGTAGACGGGCGTGGAGCCTTGCGGCGCCGTGACTGCGCCAAAGATGATGCCGCGGTCTTCGATCGGCGAGAGCTCGGATTTCAGCGTCATGAACAGCACGCCGCACACGCCCATCACGCCAAACCAGCACAGCACGACGAACCAGCGTGCCCCAAGCGCCGCGGTGAGCAGCGCACGATAGCCGTTGGTGAAGGCAACGAACCCCGCCTCGATCTTGTTGTAGAGCCAGGAGTGCTTGGTTTCATGCTTGAGAAGGAGGGAACACATCATGGGCGTGAGGGTCAGCGCCATGAAGCCCGAGACCATGACGGCACCCGCGAGCGTCAACGCGAATTCGATGAACAGCCGCCCGGTGCGACCGGTGGCAAAGGCGAGCGGCGCGAACACCGACGCCAGGGTCAGTGTCATGGCGATCACCGCGAAGGCGATTTCCTTGGCGCCCTGCATGGCGGCGTCCATGCGCGACATGCCGTCCTCGATGTGGCGGAAGATGTTCTCCAGCACCACGATGGCGTCGTCCACCACCAGCCCGATGGCGAGCACCATGGCCAGCAGCGTCAGCGTGTTGATGGTGAAGCCGAAGAAGTACATCAGGCCGAAGGCGCCGACCAGGGACACCGGGATGGTGATGATGGGGATGATGGTGGCGCGCAGGCTCCTGAGGAAGAAGAAGATCACCAGCACCACCAGCGCGATGGCTTCCATGATGGTGGTGAACACCGACTTGATGGAGCGGTCGATGAACTGCGAGGTGTCGTAGGCGAGGATGAGCTTCATCCCGGGGGGCAGGTTTTCGTTGATGACCTTGATTTCCGCCTGCACGGCCTGGGACAGTTCCAGCGGATTGGCCACGGCCTGCTTGATCACGCCGATGTTGAGCGACGGCTTGCCGTTGAATCGGGATACCGTTCGCTCGTTGGCCGCGCCGATGGCGACGCTGCCCACATCCTTGATGCGCACCGGGTAGCCGGCCACGTTGGCGACGATGATCTGGCCGAAGGCGTCCGGCGTGCGCACGTCGGTCTCGGCGACGACGGTGAATTCGCGCGTGGAGGATTCGATGCGGCCGGCGGGGATTTCCGCGTTCTGGCGGCGCAAGGCGTCCTCGACATCCTGCACGGTGAGCTTGTAGCCTGCGAGGCGCGTGCGGTCGAGGTTGACTCGCATGGCCACCGGGCGCTCGCCGAAGATGCGCACGTCGGCGGCTCCCGGGAGCACCGACAGGCGCGGCTTGATGTAACGGTTGACGTAGTCCGTGGCTTCCAGCGTGGTAAGCGATCCGGCCTCGACCGACAGGTTGAGCACGGGTTGAGAGTCGGCTTCGACCTTCGCGATCACCGGCTCCGAGACTTCCACAGGCAGGCGTGCGCGCACACGCGACACCTTGTCACGCACGTCGGCGGCTGCCGAGTCGGGGCTGCGCGTGAGGCGGAAACGCACGTTGATGAGGCTTCGTTCGGGCCGGCTCTGGGAGGTCATGAGGTCGACGCCCTCGATGCCGGAGAGGGAGTCCTCGAGCACCTTGGTGACCTGGGACTCGACCACTTCGGCCGATGCGCCGCGGTAGTCGGTATTGATGCTGACGATGGGTTCGTCGATCCGGGGATACTCGCGCACCGACAGTCGCTGGTAGGAGATCAGGCCCACCAGCAGGATGACCAGCGACAACACGGTGGCAAATACCGGGCGGCGAATGCAAATCTCTGGAAGCGTCATCGGATTACCTCGTGTCGAATGTCGGTACGAACAACAAACGGCTGGTGGAAACCTGGATCAGGATTGCGGGGCAGTCTTCGCGGCCGCGGCGCCGGGAGCGCCTGTCCCGGACTTCGATTTGTCGGCGGCCTTTTCATCACCCTTGCTGCCGCCCTTGTCCGCTGCCTTGGCGCCGGCCTTTTCACCCGCGGCCATCGCAATCGGCGTGCCATCGCGAAGTCGTGCCTGCCCGGCGGTGACCACGACGTCGTCCTTGTCGATGCCAGAGACGATCTCCACCTTGCCACCGCGGCGCTGCCCGGTCTCGACCTTCACGCGATTGGCCTTGCCGTCGACGATGCGAAACAGGAAATTCTCCGTGCCCTGGGGTACCAGCGCCTCCTCGGCGACGATGATGGCATCGCGCTTGGCCGCGGTCGTCAGGCTGATGCGGGCAAACATGCCGGGCCGCAGCGACACGTCCTGGTTGCGCACCTGCGCGCGCACCACTACCGAGCGGCCTGCCGCATCGAGCAGCGGGTTCACCGCGATCACCTTGCCGTCGTAGGTCTTGCCGGGCATGGCGTCGAGCGCGATCTGCATGCTCTGGCCGACCTTCACGTCGCGCAGGAAGTTCTCCGGCACGCGAAAGTCCACCTTGATCGGGTCGATGGCCTCGAGGTTGACGATGTCGTTGCCTTCCTTGACGTAGTCGCCGATGGAGATGACACGCAGGCCGATGATGCCGGAGAAGGGGGCCTTGATTTCGGTCTTGGCAAAGCGCGCCTCGACCAGGGCGAGCGAGGCCTGCGCCAGTTCATAGGCGCTTTTTGCCTCGTCGCGTGCCTGCCCGGATATGAAGTTCTTGCTCGACAAGTCCACGGCGCGGTCGTACTTCGACTTGGCGAGGTCGAGATTGGTGCGCGCCTGCTGCACTTCGGCCTGGTTCACCGATGCATCGAGCTGGATCAGGGTCTGGCCCTTGGTGACGCGCTGGCCCTCCTCGAACTTGATGGCAACGATGCGCCCGGCGACTTCCGGGCGCAGCGTAACCGATTCATCGGAGCGAAGGCTTCCCACTGCAGTGATGACCTGAGGCAACTGCGCCGTGCCCACCTTGCTCGATTCCACCGGGACCGGGCCGCCGCCAGGCGCCTTGCCTGCGCCGCCACCCGCCTGGGCCTGCTTTGCCGCCGCACCTGCCGCACCGCCGGGTGCCCCTGTGCCCTGCAAACGCTGTGTTCCGTACCAGTAACCCCCACCCGCCAGTGCAGCCCCAACCACCACCAGGACTGTTGTTTTTAGTGCACTCATCTATCCTGCTCCTGAACTTCCAAGCGAAGCGACCTGATCGACCGATTGCCGTGAAATAGACTGGACCGGGGCGTTCCGCGCGGGAACCCGAGTCCTCCCCCCAAAAGACGCGCAATTATGCACTTAACTGCGTTTCCTGACACCAAATTTAGGGGTTTTACGGACCACTTCAGCCGCCGGAATCCCCTGAAATCGGGGTTTCTGACAATTGGTTGAACAGTTCCCGCCCCGCTTCCATTCCCGGGCAGGCGCACTCAATCCTGTTTGCGACGCAGTCGCTGGTACATCGACAGGTTTTGCGGATCGTTTCCTTCGATACGGTAGAGGTGGTAGATCACCGGGCTGGCGGTCAGCGTGCCGTCACGCAGGGCCACGTCATGGGCAACACCGCCGCCGGCCACGAAGGTGCGCGACCAGGAGGTCAGCACGCCGCAGGCGATCTGGCGGACGACGGCCGGTGCCGCATTGCGTGGCGGCGCGGCCGCTTTCCTGGTTGCGGCGGCAGGCGCCTTGGCCTGGCGTTTGCCATTTTTCTTCGTTTCGGCACTGCGCCTGGCGCTATCTTCCTTGGCAGCCGCAGCGGGAAGTTCGCAGTCGCCGCCCGGTTTTTGCAGCGGCTGCGGCTCGCGCGAGTTGACCAGTCGGTGTGCTGTTTCCAGGCGGGTGGACAGCGAACGGTAGAACGCCATCGCCGCATCGGGCGCGAACAGCGCGCCCTCGGCATTATGGATGCGAAGGCGTATCCGCCACAGCCGCCCCTCGTCGTCGAAATACACATTGCGCTCAGCGAACGAGAACAGGGGATTGGTCGTCTCGCCGGGCAGGCGCTGCGCGGTGAAGGCATTGCGCAGGAACGAGCCTTCATCGGGCTCGAGCGGCCCGGTGGCGGCCTCCACTTCGGCGCGCGTCATGCCCATGCGCAGGCCACTCATGTCCTGCGCCCATATGCTTGAGGCATAAAGCGTGATGCCGGCCAGAAGGGCGGTCACAAGGCGTCTGATCATGGGCACATTCCGGGCGTAAGGTGTTGGGGCGCAGCCTATTGTAATGGTGCTGTACTATCGTTTGGGCGCTGAATGCACCGCATGATTGGGATTCTGGACGGAACCGGCGGGCGTCCGGATGGTTGTCCGATCGATGATTATATTTATCTGTTTAATCAAGGTCTGGTGGGGAAATATTCATGAAACTGATAGTAATTGTTGACGGGAAGCGGCACCGATGATGGCTCACCAGCATGTCATCGTCGTGGGCGCCGGCATCGGCGGTATGACTGCGGCCATCACCGCGGCGGAAGCCGGGCTCGAAGTCACGCTGATCGAAAAAGGCGACAAGGTCGGCGGTGCGGCGGCGTATTCGGGCGGGCAGGTGTGGGCGGGAGCCAATCACGTTGCGGCGCGCCTGGGCCTGGAGGACAACGTCGCAGCCACGCTCGACTACGTGCACGCGGCGGCCAAGCGCGACACCACCAGCATCGACTCGGCGTTGTGCGAGCGATGGATCCGGGCCGCCGCGGGCGCTGCGCAGTGGCTCGAGGAGCGCGGTGCCATCCGCTGGGAAGTCATTCCCGACTATCCCGACTATTACTATCCGACCCTGCCCGGCTCGCGCGCGGCAGGGCGCTACCTCACCGGGGCGCCTTTCGACGGGCATGCGTTGGGCGAATCGCGCGCACTGCTGCACGTCAGCCCGCATTTCCCGGTGGGCATCACCTATGGCGAGATGTTCGCCTGGGGCGGCATGTCGAGCAAGACACAGTGGGATTGGGACCTCGTGGCCAAGCGCCGCGAGGACGACATCCTTACCTTCGGCACTGGCATTGCCGCGGCACTCTTCAAGGCGGTGCTCGACCGGCGCGTGAAACTGATGCTGCGAACGGCAGTCATCGAACTCCTGTCGCGAGACGGTCCGCATTCTCGTCAGGTGATCGGCGTGCGCGCCCGCACGCCCGACCATGACATCGACTTGCACGGGCCGGTGATCCTCGCCACCGGTTCGCACGACTGGTCGAGCGAATACTCGGGCAAGTTCACCGGCATCCCCACCGATGATGGCGGCAGCGTCACGCCGTCGAGCATCTCGGGCGACGCCATGACGCTGGTGGCACCGCTTGGCGGGGACATTCACGCGCTGCCCGCGTGGGCGGCGCCGGTGCTGCCGGGCTACAAGTTCAAGCAGCCCCAGTTTCCGGGTGATACGGGCTATCGCGCCTGCTTCGAGCACTGCCTGCCGCACACCTTCCTTGTGAACCGGCAGGGACGGCGCTTTGCCGACGACTCGTTCCACTCCACCATCGTTGCCGAGGCGCTGCGGCACGACGCCCAAGGCAAACCCGCGAACCTCCCTATCTTCATGATCTGGGACGAGAACCACCACCAGAAATACGGCCTGGGCCGTACCATGCCGGGCGGCGAATACATGCCGGGCCTGGTGACCTCGGCGCCCACGCTGGGTGAGCTGGCGGCAAAGCTGGGGATCGATGCCGCGGGGCTTGCTGCAACGGCCGAGCGGTTCAACGCCATGGCGCGCGAGGGCACGGACCTCGATTTCGGTCGCGGCTCCAACCTGTCGGTGCGGCGCTTTCGCGGCGACTGGAACCAGAGGCCCAATCCCAACATGGCGCCGGTGGAAAAGGCGCCGTTCCACGGCATGCGCATCCGCCTGCTCAATACCGGCATCGCCGCGGGCGGCGTGCGGGCGGACGGCGAGGGCCGGGTGCTGCGCGCCGACGGCAGCGTCATCGAGGGCGTGTACGCCGTGGGGGAGAGTTCCGCGCGGGCTGCCGCCGGCGTGGGCTACAACAGCGGCTACTCCCTCAGCCGCGCCATGGCCTTCGGGTGGCTGGCGGCGCGGCATGTCGCGGGCCTGGTCGAAGGGACTGCGCGGACGGGGAGCGCAGGACGCCTGCCGGGAAACACCGCTTGACCGATGCGGCCTGCTGGTTGATAGTCACCGCATGAAAAACCTGATTCGCTTCTGCACCCTGTGGCTTGCCTGCGTATTGATTTACGGTGCGCAAGCGGCCGAACCCGCTAGGCTGTCGGGCCCCGCTGCCAAGGCCGGTGCAGCGCCATCGGCGCGTCCGCAATTTGTCTACCCGGCGGCGGAACGCTCAGTGGTCGAACTGACCGTCCCAGAACGCAACTACCTGCTCAATGAAATGCGCTATTACCTCGATTTCATGTGGATGGTGAATGAATCGCTGTCGCACGATGACCTGCGGACCGTGGCCATTGTCGCCAAGCGGCGCGCCGAGTTGTCTGTCGCCAGTCGCCTGCCGCCTGAACTCGAAGCCAAGCTGCCCAGCGTGTTTCGCGCTTCCTGGCGGGACACCAACCGGATGATCGACGAAATCGCCGTTCATGCGGGCACGCCCGAGGCGAGCCCCAAGTCCGTGCTCGGTCGCATGGCCTCGGTCCTGCAGCGCTGCAACGAGTGCCACACGCTGTACCAGTTCCGCGGCAATCAATAGTTGCGATTGCGGTAGTATCGCGGGCGGCCTGGAACTCGGGCCATTCACCACGTTTTCTACAAGGGGAGTCAGCATGCGTCACAAGGGGAAAGTATTGTTCGCGACGGGCGCAGGTTCGGGACTGGCGCGCGCGGTTGCGCAGCGCTTCACGCGCGAAGGCGGGCGGGTGGCCGTGGCGGACTTCAACCTCGATGCAGCCAAGAAGGTCGCCGCCGAACTGGAGGGTGCCATCGCCATCCAGGTCGACGTCACCAATGAAGAGGCGGTCGCGAGTGCCGTCAAGGAGGCGCACCAGAAATTCGGGCGCATCGACTGCGCCTTCCCCGCCGCCGGCATTGCCGACTTCGACCCGATCGAGAACTGGTCGCTCGAGCGTTTCAACCGCATGATCCATACGCACCTGGGCGGAACCTTCCTGTGCTTCAAGTACATCATCCCGGTCATGAAGGGGCAGGGCGGCGGCGCCATCGTGACGGTGGCCTCGGTGGCGGCACTGGTGGCCCAGCACGGCAACGCGCCCTACGGCGCGGCCAAGGCCGGCATCCTGCAGCTGTCTCGCCAGGTGGCAGCCGATGTGGCGCCGGACAACATCCGCATCAACATCATTGCCCCGGGCAGCATCCAGACCAACATGACCGAGCCGCTGTATGCCAAGCGCGGTGATGGTGACCTTGCCAAGGGAGCGGCCATGAGCGGCTCGCGCTGCGTCATGGGACGAGTCGGCCAGCCGGACGAAATCGCGGCTCCGGTCTGCCACCTGCTGTCGGACGAGGCGGCCTACACCACCGGCCACTGCATGGTGGTGGATGGCGGCCAGACAGTCGTATGAGGGACCGCGCGGCCTGCTACGCAGGCTCGGCCGCGCTGTTGAGTCAAGATCGGGGACCGCGCGGCCTGCTACGCAGGCTCGGCCGCGCTGTTGAGTCAAGATCGGGGACCGCGCCGACAGGTGCGCGAGTGAACACGCAAAGGAAATGACATGAGGCACAAGGGAAAAGTACTGTTTGCAACCGGCGCCGGGTCGGGCCTGGCGCGCGCGGTGGCGCAACGCTTCACGCGCGAGGGCGGACGCGTCGCCGTGGCGGACTTCAACGGTGATGCGGCGAAGAAGGTCGCCTCGGAGCTGGAGGGGGCGATTGCCCTGCAGGTCGATGTGTCGGACGAAGCCGGCATGGCGCGCGTTGTTGGGGAAGCGCACAAGCACTTCGGGCGCATCGATTGCGGGTTCGCCGCGGCCGGCATCGCCGAGACCGACCCGATCGAGACGTGGGCATACGAGCGCTTCAAGCGCCTGATAGCCATCCACCTGAATGGAACATTCCTCTGCTTCAAGTACCTGATCCCCATCATGAAGGCGCAGGGCGGCGGTTCCATCGTGACGGTGGCTTCGGTCGCGGCGCTGGTTGCGCAGAAGAACAACGGGCCCTACGGCGCAGCCAAGGCGGCCATCCTGCAACTGTCGCGGCAGGTGGCGGCCGATGTGGCGCCGCACAACATCCGCATCAATATCGTCGCGCCGGGGTCCATCCAGACCGGCATGACCGAGCCCTACATGCTCAAGCGTGGCGAGGGCGACCTGACGAAGGGCGCAGCGTTGCACGCGAAGCATTTCGGCGTGCAGCGCGTCGGCCAGCCCGATGAAATCGCCGCACCCGTCTGCCATCTCCTGTCGGATGAGGCGAGCTACACTACCGGCCACTGCATGGTGGTGGACGGCGGTCTCACATTGTCGTAGCCCATTGCAGTCACCATGATTGGACTTTCAACAAGGAGGAAAGCATGAAGCATCTGACTCGCGCGATTGCACTCTTGTGCCTGACGGCCACCTCGACGCTGGCCCTGTCCCAGAGCGCCGACAAGCTCGTGGCATTGAGCGCCGGCAACACCACGCCGCTCGCGCCCATCTACCTCGCGGAAACGCTCGGGTTTGCCAAGCAGGAGGGGCTGGATTACTCGGTGAAGACGGTGTTCGCCAATTCGCTCAACCTGGTGGTGGCGGGCGAGGGCGATTTCTCCGTGATCGGCATCTCCTCGGCGCTGGTGCCGGTGCGCGAGGGCAAGGAGACGTCCATCGTCTACGCCATCAGCTCGGGTCTCGCCACAGGCTTCATGGTGGCCGCGCAGAAAGTGAAGACGGTCGCCGACTGCACGCGCGTGTCGACCTCGCGCGCGGGCTCGGCGGTGTTTTCCTCGGCCATGGCCTACAAGACCACGGGCGGCGGAAAGTTCACCATCCTGGAACTGGGCGACGCCAACCAGATCGTCCCCTCCGTGCTCTCGGGCGGCAGCGACTGCGCCGTGAGCGCGCTGGCCGTGTTGCAACCGGGACTGGAACAGGGCCTGCATCTGCTGATCGACCCGCGCAATCCTTCCACCGTGCCGGCGAACACCGTCCAGGGCACCTATGGCTCGGGGCTGTGGGGCATGAAGGACAACCTGCAGAAGAAGCGGGTGGCGGTGGAGAAACTGATGCGCGCGTTGAAGCGCGTCGAGGAGTACATCAAGAAGACCCCGGTGGACCAGGTGGCGGCGGAGATCGTCAAGCACCCCGACTTCAAGACCTACAAGCCGGCCGACATCGCCAAGCAGGTCGAGGCCGAGAAGCTGTTCTGGTTCCCCGACAGCGGGTTCGTTCGCCAGTCCAACTGGAACGGCGCACTCACCTACTACAAATACGGCCTGCCCTTCATCGACCACGGCAACAAGCTGTATTCGTACGAGTCGCGCGTCGACATGTCGTACTGGACGGCTGCCTTCGGCCCGGCGCCCCGCTAGGCGAGAACGGGAAAGCCCCGCCGGTGCCTCGCATGTTTCTTCGGAGCGCGCGGGCCGGCACGGGGCGTCCCGGAGCGGGGCGCAGCGCTGATGGCCAGCGTGATAATAATTGCCCAGTGAGTGCAAAGAGCAAGTCGACGATCGGTCGGAATTGATATGAATGGTTCCCCGGACTGGGGCTCTGAATGGACTCGTGTGGTCGACGTGGTGGTGGTCGGCAGCGGCGCGGCCGGGCTCACCGCGGCGTGGGCGGCGGCAAAGCGCGGGAGCAGCGTGCTGGTGGTGGAACGCGCGGCCTTCACTGGCGGCACCACGGCCAAGTCGAGCGCCACGATCTGGATCCCCAACAACCGCTTCATGCGCGCGCGCGGCGTGACAGATCCGCGCGAGGATGCCATCCGGTACATGGCGAAGTCCGCCTACCCGACGCGCTACAACGCGGCGCACGCGACGCTCGGCTTGCCTGAAGACAAGTACCGGCTCATCGCGCGCTACTACGACACCGCCAGCATCGTCCTCGATGAACTGGTCGATGCCGGGGTGCAAGACATTGCGGAGACCTTCTACCCCGACTACTACGCCGAAATGCCCGAGGACCGCGCGCCGATCGGCCGCAGCCTGCGGCCCACGGTGTGGGCGGGCCATCGTCGCGGCATCGACCCGGGCGAGGGACAGATCTTTGTTGACCGCCTCCAGGCAGCCGTCGAGAAACTCGGCGGCGAGGTGCAGGTCAACAGCCGCGTGCTGAACGCCATCCGTGACGACCAAGGCAGTGTCGTCGGGCTGGAATTGCGCGTCGGCCATCGCTCCGAGTTCATCGGCGCGCGCCAGGGTATCGTTTTCGGCACGGGTGGTTTCCTGCATGATGAAGCCATGGCCTCGGCTTACCTGCGCGGCCCGGTGATGGGCGGCTCCGCGGTGGAGGGCAGCACCGGGGACTTCGTGCGCATCGGCCAGCAGCTGGGCGCGGCGCTCGGCAACATGTCGCATGCCTGGTGGTCGCAGGCGGTGGTGGAATTCGTGGCCCGCAACCGCGCCACGCTGCGCGACGTCTACGTGCCTTACGGCGACAGCATGTTCATGGTCAATCGCTATGGCGTGCGGGCACTGAACGAGAAGGCCCCCTATAACGAGCGCGGCCAGGTGCACTTCACCTGGGACGCCACGCGGCGCGAATACCCCAACTACCTGATGTTCTGGGTGTTCGATGACGCGCTGATCAACGGCCACTGGGCCAGGGACCCGCGTTATGCAAGGCACCGCTCGCCCATGCCGCCGCCGGGCGAGACGCGCGAATACATCATCAGCGCGCCCGATTGGCCGGGCCTCGTCGCCGGCATCCGCGCCAGGCTGGCAGCGCTCGCGCCCCACACCGGCGGCGTGGCGCTGGCGCCGCAGTTCGAGAAAAACCTGGCGGCGACGCTGGCGCGCTTCAACGCCATGGCCGCAGAAGGAAAGGATCTCGACTTCGGCCGCGGCGAGGCAGCCATCGACCGCTTCTGGTCGCAGGAGGCGCGCCCGGACGCCGTCACCGGCACCCTGCATCCGCTGGCGACCACTGGTCCCTACCATTGCATCATCCTTGGCCCCGGTGCGCTCGATACCAAGGGCGGCCCGGTGATCGACGAAGACGCACGCGTGATGAATATGGCGGGTGAACCGATTCCGGGCATTTATGCGGCCGGCAACTGCGTGGCCTCGCCTGCGGGGCAGGCCTACTGGGGGGCCGGCGGCACGGTCGGCGTGGCGATGACCTTCGGCTATATTGCGGGGTGCCATGTCGCGATGCGGGAACGCTGTCGCGCGGTCGTTCTGGCCGGTTGAGCGCGTGGCGCGACGTGCAGGCATGCTGCACCGGACCTTTCCGGTCTTTTGTCGGTGATCACAATAAATACACCTAGGTAAGAGGGATAAGGAATGAACAGCAAAGTTGATAATAATATTTCGCCTTTCCCGGGCTGGGGATCCGAATGGACCCGGGTGGTCGATGTGGTGGTGGTGGGCAGCGGCGTGGCGGGCCTGACCGCGGCCGTGACCGCGGCGCGCAAGGGCGCGAGCGTGCTGGTGCTGGAGCGCGGCGCGTTGCCCGGCGGCACCACGGCCAAGTCGGGCGGCGTGCTGTGGATCCCCAACAACAAGTTCATGCGCGCGCGCGGCCTGGTCGACAAGCGCGAGGATGCCATGCGTTACATGGCGAAGTCAGCCTACCCGACCTTGTACAACGCCGCGCACGAGACCCTCGGCCTGCCGCGCGACAAGTACCGCCTGATCGAGGCCTTCTACGACACCGGCCACATCGCCGTGGACGAACTCACCGGCGCCGGGATCCTGGCGCTGGAGGAAATCTTCTACCCCGACTACTACGCCGACATGCCCGAGGACACGGCGCCCGAGGGCCGCGCGCTCAAACCGGTAACCTGGGAGGGCTTTCGCCGCGGCATCGACAAGCTGGAAGGGCAGATCCTCGTCGACCAGCTGATGGCCGGCTGCGAGAAACTCGGCGTGAACGTGCAGACCAACAGCCGCGTGCTCAACCCGCTGAAAGACGAGTCGGGGGAGGTGGTCGGGCTGGAGGCGCGCGTCGGCCATCGCGCCGAATTCATTGGCGCACGGCAAGGCATCGTATTCGCCACCGGCGGCTTCCTGCACAACGAGCGCATGGCCCTCGAGTACCTGCGCGGGCCGGTGATGGGCGGTGCAGCCTCCGAAGGCAGCACGGGCGACTTCGTCAACATCGGCACGGCACTCGGCGCATCGCTAGGCAACATGACGCATGCCTGGTGGTCGCAGCTCGTCGTGGAGCTTGCCATCCGCAACCGCTCCACGCTGCGCGACGTGTACTCGCCCTACGGCGACAGCATGATGATGGTGAACCGTTACGGCCGGCGCGCCATGAACGAGAAGGCCAACTACAACGAGCGCGGGCAGGTGCACTACCACTGGGATGCCGGGCGCCGGGAGTATCCCAACTACCTGATGTTCTGGCTGTTCGACGATGCGCTCATCCACAACCCGCAGGCCTCGCGCTTTCGCTTCCCGATCCCGGCGCCCGGCGAGAACCTCGAGTACGTGATCAGCGGGCGAACCTGGTCGGCGCTGGGGCGCGCCATCAGCGAGCGGCTGCAGAAGATCGCCGCGCACACGGGCGGCGTGACGCTTGCACCCGAATTCGACGCCAATCTCGAGGCGACACTGGCGCGCTTCAATGCCATGGCGGCAGAAGGCAAGGACCTGGATTTCCAGCGCGGCGAGACGCCGATCGAGAAGTGCTGGGCGCAGGCGCCGCGGGATGGCGCGAAGACCGGCGCCATGTATCCGTTCGCCAGGACCGGTCCCTACCACTGCATCATCCTCGAACCCGCGGCCCTCGATACCAAGGGCGGCCCGGTCACCGATGAGCGCGCGCAGGTGCTGCACGCGTCGGGCGCGCCCATTCCCGGCGTCTTTGCGGCCGGCAATTGCGTGGCCTCGCCGGCCGGGCAGGCCTATTGGGGCGCGGGCGGCACCATCGGCGTGGCGCTGACTTACGGCTTCATCGCCGGGGGCGAGGTGGCGAGACGCAACAAGCGGCAGGGGGCGGTGCTGGCGGGCTGAGCAGCCGCGGCACCACCAGGCGGGACGCCGCGCACTACAACTGCTTGAATGACACCAGCTCCTGGCGCTCGGCCAGGACGACGCGCGATCCCGCAGTGATGATTTCCTCGACGGCTATGCCCCGGCGCACCTGGTCCGGGGCGACCCAGCGCTTCACCCGCGTGTGTGTGGTGCGGGTCTTGAACACGGTGCTGCCGACATACTCGATGCGAAAGGCATCGAAGGTTCCGGCGGGCACCGTAATGCGCTCGCGCGCGACGATCTTCGCGTCCATGTCGGAGACGCCCTCGTCGTCGCCGGCGCGCGTGGTCGCGGTGAATCGCGAATGCCATTGCCGGCCCACGGCGTACTCGGTCGGGAACTGCTGCCGGGGCGAATAGCGCCGCCCGTCGGAGGAACGCAGCGAGTTGCCGAGAAGATCGGTGACCAGGCCGTTCTGGAAGAACACCTCGTCATCGGTGATCTTCTCCACGATGGCATTGCGCTGCGGCATTTCCACCTTGGTGCGCAGGTCGGTGACGCGGTAGATGTAGGCGTCGCCGATCCGGTAGGCGGTGTTCGCGTTCACCGTGCCCCGGCTGAACGGGTTGCCTTCGGCCGAGGCGATGGCGATCTTCTTCTCGCCGCGCCGCTCGAGCGCCCGCTCCAATTGCAGTTGCGCCAGTTCGCTGAATTTTCCGCTCGGGTGCATGCGCAGGTAGTTTTCAAACGGCCCGGGGTCGCGCGACTTGCGGATTTTCTCCCACAGCGAAAGCTCTTCGCGAAATTCGCGCTCCTTCTCTTCTTCGCTCAGGTTGCGCAGCATCGCCGGCGGCATGAACCAGAAATCCTCTTCCAGCGAGGTGCTTTCCCAAGGGATCTGTGCCCCGCTGGATTTCAGTCGAACGCCCAGGCGTACGCGCTTGAACACGTCCTCGATCTTGGCTTCAGGTACCTTCATTTCACGCAGGAGATTTTCCGTGTACAGGCCGTTGGCGCCTTCGCCGTCGCTGGCCACATTGCCGGGTGAGGTGGCGTAGGCGAGCAGTGTGCTCTGCGGAGCGTCCATCTGGCTCAGGCCCTTGGCGCGGCTGCGAAAGTCCTTCGCGAACGGATTCTCGCGGCAGGCATCCAGGATGAGGATGTTCATCGGATTGGCCGCCTTGCTGAGCCGTTTGATGAGGCCATCCACGTCGACACCCTGCTGCCTCACGTCGTCGAGTTTGTCGATGGCGGCATCGACCGGAAGAAGGTAATTGCGCCAGGCAAGCTGCAGCCCGTGCCCGGCGAAATAGAACAGACCCACGCCCTTGCTGGCCTCGACAGTCTGCGCGAAGTCTCGCATGACGTTTTGCATGTTGCGTCGATTGGCATCCAGCACCAGCGTGACATTGAACTTGAGGGTGCGCAGCGCCTCGGCCATGTCGCGCGCGTCGTTCGCGGGGTTCTTCAGCACCGGTGCGTCCTTGTAGGCGCTGTTGCCCATCACCAGGGCGAGCTTGGGGGCGCGCAGCAATTTCACCGCGCCCTCCGATTGCGCCCACACCCAGGCAAACGGCGCCGGGGCGAACAGCGCCGATGCGGCGAGGCCGGCCCGCAATGCGCGCCTGCGTCCGTCCGGATCTGAACTCATGTGCGACCTGGTGCCCGCGGAAACGTGGAACGAATCCCTAGGCTGCCACCGGCAGCGGGCTCAGCGGCTTGATTTCGTAGGTTCCGCTCGACGTGTCGTAGATCTCGCGCAGCGCCGGTTCCGGGCAGGGGGCGACGGTCACCATCCAGGTGTCCTTCATGATGATTTCCAGCTGGTGGACATCATGCGGCGGGCGGTCGACGATGCCGATTTCGCCGGCCTTGACGATTCGCTCGTCGGCTACCTCCAGCTTCGCGCGACCTGACGCGTCGCCATTGTCCAGGCGGCGGTAGGAGGTGAAGTGCATGGCGCCCGAACAGATCATGAGGGCGTTCCACGACTGGTGGTTGTGCACCGGCAGCCGGTAGTCCGTGCCGAAGCGCGACAGGAACAGGATGAGTTCCGGGGAGTAGAAGATCGTGCGCGTGCGATCGGGCGGGCTGGGCCGCCTAATCCCGAACTGGAACAAGTCTTCCTCGGCGCCGATGAAGGGCGCCAGCGCCGACTGGATGGCATCGCGGCGCTTGAGCGGCTCGAAGCCGTCGCTGCGAAACAGGGTGACGAGGTCATGCGCGACATCGCAAACAACATTCTTGTCCATGGCAGCGGCTACCCTTTGTGCGTGGATGGGAGTATGTGCGGGCGGAGCCGTCGCCTACTTCTTGTCGGCCTGGGCTGCAATCTCGCGGTAACGCCTGGCGTTCTCCGCGACCTTCGCCATCAGTGCTTCGGCTGACGAGCCCAGCGGCTCGGCGCCGAATTTCGCCAGCGTGGGAACCGCTTCCGGCGAATTCATGCTCTCGTTGATCTCGCGGCGCAACCGGGCAACGATGTCGGCCGGCATGCCGTTCGGGCCGAACACGCCGAACCAGGTGACGTAGTCCACGTCGAACCCCTGCTCCTTCATGGTGGGAATGTCCGGCATCAGGCTGAACCGGGTTACACCGCTGGTTCCAAGCGCAATCGCCGTGCCCTTGTCGAGCAGGGGCTTGATGGCGAGCACGCTGGCAATCATGAATTGGGTGTCACCGGTGGCCATCGCCTGGGTCGCCTGGGACATCCCCACGTAGGGAACTTCCAGCATGTTCATGTTGTTCTTCTTCAGGAAGCTTGTCATTTCGAGCGCGAGCGTGGTGTTGGCGCCGATTGCGGCATTGAACTTGCCCGGATTATCCCGAGTGAGTTGAACCAGCTCTTTCATGGTCCGGACCTTCAGCGAAGCGGGCGCGGCGAAGATCGTCGGGGTCGACCCGAACGCGGCGACGAGCGTCACTTCCTTTGCGGGCGAGCTCTGCTCCTTGTTGAATACCTCCGGGTACAGCGTTGCCTCGCTGCCCAGCACCAGGGTATGCCCGTCGGGGGCTGACCTCGCCACGGCCTGGATGGCAATCAGTCCTCCGGCGCCGGGGCGGTTCTCGACGATCACGGGTTGCTTGAACCGCTCTTCGAGCTGCTTGGCCATCAGGCGTGTCACCAGGTCGGTGAGGGTGCCTGGCGTCGTGCCGGTCAGTACCGTGATTCGCCGGTTGGGAAAGCCCTGCGCATCGGCCGGTTGGGGCGCGAGCGCACCTGCGGCCAGTGTGCAAGCGAGCGCAACGACTGCGCTGAAGCGGGACCGCAAATTCGCCATGCCGGAACGCGTCGTGACATTCATGGGTGCTCCTCCTTTTTGAGTGCCTGCTTGTGCGACTTCAATCGTGCCTGTGCTTGCCAGGGTTACAGCGCCGGGGTTACAGCGCGCTTTGACCGCCGTCGACCACCAGCGTGGTGCCCGTGATGAAGCTCGCCTCCTCCGACAGGAGAAAGCATACCGGCCGGGCGACTTCCTCCGGGTAGGCCATGCGCTTTTGCATGTTGGTTTGGGCGGCAATGCGAAAGCCTTCCTCGGTATCGCCGTTCGGTGGCGTGAAGAGGGGCACCGTGAACGGCGTGCGGATCTTGCCCGGCGCCACGGCGTTGACGCGCACGTGCGGCGCGCCTTCGCGCGCCAGTTGCCGGGTCATGCTGATGATGGCCCCCTTGGCCGCGGCGTAGGGCGCATTGTTCATGCCGGCCATCAACGCCGCGGTGGAGCTGACATTGACGATGGACCCGGTCTTCCTCTCTCGCATCAGGGGCAGGGCGAACTTGAACATCATGAGCACGCCGCCCACGTGCGTGGCGAGCATGTCGGTCCACTCCTGAGGGGCGTACTTCTCGATGGGGTTGACCACGATGTAGCCGGCGGCGTTGAAGATGCAATCGATGCCGCCGAATTCCTTGACCGCGGTATCGACGGCATTGCGAACCTGCGCCTCGTCGGCAACCTCGACGCCCAGCGCAATGGCGCGGGGCAGGGTAGCGGCGACGGCCTTGGCATTGGCTTCATGGCGATCCAGCACCACCACCGACCCGCCCTCATCGGAGAACTGGCGGGCAGTCGCCGCGCCCATGCCCGATCCGCCGCCCGTCACGATCAATGTCTTGCCGTTAAAACGCATGTCTGGTTTCTCCTATCGAGGTTACAGGCTGAACAAGCGGGCGGCATTGCCACCCATCAGTCGGGCAATGAATGCTTCCGAGACGCCGCCGCGCCTGAGGTCTTCGATCGCTTCGGCCGCAGTCCCGGTGTCATGATTGGGATACTTCGAGCCCCAGCTGCCGATGCCGATGAAATCCTCGGGCATGCGCCGCACGGCGCCTTCTCCGGAGGCAAAATTCACCAGTGTCTGGCGATTGAAAAACACTTTCTCGGGCTCGAGGCTCACCGGGCGCTCCTGGTGGGAGAGCCACAGGTAGGTCTCGGTCTTTTCCAGCACCACCGGCAGCCAGCTCACGCCTGAGTGGGCGAGCACGAGCTTGAGCTTCGGGAACAGTTCGAGCAGGCCGTCGGCCATGATGGCCGAGAGAAACACCGACAAGTCCATGGTCGGGGCGACTGCCTCGGATACGGAATGCCCGACGCCGACATAGGCGGCCATGCGGTCGATGAATGGCGCATTGGCATCACCCTCCTTGACTGCAGGGCCGCCGATCGGGTGAACGCAGGCGACGAGACCCGAAGCCTCGAACTCCTTCCACACCGGCTCGAACGCGCGCTGCGCGGGGTAATGGTCGTTGTTGAAGAGCGGCGGGACCAGGGCGGCGCGAAATCCGAGTCGCGCAACCCGCTTGAGTTCCTCCAGTGCCAGGCCCACGTTCTGCGTCGGCAGCACGGCCACCGGTATCAGGCGTTCCGGATCTGCACTGGCGAAGTCCTTGATCCAGGTGTTGTACGCGCGCGCCAGCGCCCAGGCCACATCCGGGTTCTGCACCACCGGGAAGTAATGCAGGAAATAGGTCGGGTAGAGCACTGCTCGATCCACGCCCATGGCATCCATATCGGCCAGCCGGGCCTTGGGATCGCTCGCCCCGGGATTGGCCGGGTGCGAAGCCTTGGGGTCGAGGCGTCCGATCTCGGCCATGGTCATGCCGGGCTTCCACACGGCATGCCGCGGGATGCCCGAACGGTTCAGGCCGCGTACCGTGGCCCCGTTCAGGAAGACTTCGTGCGTGACCGGATCGCCGAAGGGCCAGAACCAGGTGCGGGCGAGGGCGCGGTACTCGGGTTCCAGGTACTCCGTCCAGACGGCGGCTGTTTCAAGGACGTGGCTATCCGAATCGATGACCGGATAGCTTGTTTTCGGATTGGCTCCCACTGGGGTGTTTCCTTCCATGCGAAGAAATAGGTGGTCGGGGTGGCGCGGATGGGAAAGGCGATGCCGCGTCAGCCGCGCTTGAGCGGTGCAAACTCGCGCTTGGCGTCCTCCTCCTTGGGGAACCAGTCCGGGCGCGGGTATTCCGCCGGCTCCTCGGTCGCGAACACTTTCTGCTCGATCCCGTACATGCGCGCCGCGTTGCCGCCCATCAGCTTGGCCTGTGTCGCCAGCGGCACGTTCACCGCGTTCATTTCGCGAATCGCGGCCCATGCGTCGGCCGCATCGTGGTGATAGGCATCGGAGGACCAGATGCCGATGTTCTCGAAGAGCTGGTGCTGTTTGTAGACGGGCGTCTCGTCGGCTTCGAAGGCAATGAAAAAGCGCTCGAAGAAGATTTCACTGGGAAGCCGCGTGGCCTGGGCCTTGTGTTCATTGCGGTACAGCGTGAAGATCTTGTCGCACTCCTCGAGCACGAGCGGCAGCCAGCCCGCGTTGGATTCCATGATGGCCATCTTCTTCAGGCGAGGGTACTTCTCCAGGAAGCCGGATAGCAGCACGTTGGCGAGCCAGGTTTTCGCTTCATGCATGAAGCTCAGGCTCTGGCCTTTTTCCGCGATCTGGTTCTGGTTCTCCGCGCGGGCAACCAGGGCGCCGGGGCTCCAGTTATGGCCGTTGTCCAGGTGCGAATAGCCGAGTCCGGGGCTGCCGATGCGCTCGCCGGCGGGGGCGATCAACTGGTGCATGCCCACCACGATGCCGGTTTCCTCCACTGCGCGCCACATGGGCGCCATTGCCGGTCGGATCGGATAGTTGCCCGCCACATCGACCGGACGCACCAGGATGGCCTTGAAGCCGAGCTTGGCCACGCGGCGGATTTCGGTTGCCGCCATTTCCGGATTGTGGACGGGTACGCAGGCCGCGGGATAGAGCCGCCCCGGGTGACTCGAGCACCAGTCGTAGACCCAGTCGTTGTAGGAGCGGGCAACCAGTGCCGCGGCGCGGTGGTTCCGGATGAACAGGAAATGCGACACCATGCGCAGCGGAATCACCATGACCTGGTCGATGCCCATCAGGTCGAGGTCCCTGACACGGGCATGCGGGTCACGCGCCCCTTTCTGCCAGACGTACTCGCATTGCTCTTCGGTCAGGTCCATGGAGTAGAGCTTGCGCTTGATCTCCTTTCCCATCCCCGGCCCGGCGATCTCGACGACCGCGGGGCCGCGCGGCTTGGGCCCGCCCCAGTTGTAACCGTAGCGGCCCATGTTCCAGACCGCTTGCGTGCCAATGATGCCGTTCACCATGAGGTTATTGCCCTCAGGGTAGAACCAGGGCCGGACTTCCTCCCGTTCCCTCTCAGACAGATAGTTCCACTGGTCGGGCGACTCCGTGAGGTGGGCGTCGCAATCGAACACCGGATAGGACTTTCTTAGCAATGCATTCTTGCTGGTACTCATGGGCTTGCCTCCTGCGGATTACCTCTGTATGCCTGATGATGCGAGGGAATACATTTCCTCGCGTTCCCGGTGCGCCGGGCTACGGGTCTACCGTCAGCACTGCCGCGCCGCATCCGGTGGCCGGTCCGCCGGAATTGACGAGGGTTGTCCGTGCCTTCTTGAGTTGACGCTGTCCCGCGCGCCCCTGCAGTTGCAACACGCCTTCGAGCAGCTGCGGCGTGCCGTGCAGCCGGCCCATGCCCATGGCGCCACCGGATGGATTGACGGGCAGTTCGCCTTCCAGCGCGATGCGCCCATCCTGGATGAATCGGTGTGCCTCGCCTTTCTTGCAGAAACCGAAGGCCTCGAGGTAGATATAGACGAACAGGCTGAAGCCGTCATAGACATTGGCGAAATCCATGTCCGAGGGGCCGAGGCCGGCATTCTTCCACAGCGAACGTGCGAGAAGTGCGGCGCTTTCCTCGTAGCTGTCCAGGTCCAGCACCAGCGAGTGGTTGTACTTGAAGCCGCCGCTCGCCACGCCGGTGACGTACACCGGCTTTTGCGCGAGGTCGCGGGCACGCTCCGCCGTGGTCACCACGACCGCGCCGCAACCATCCACGGGCATGTCGCAATCCAGGATGCTCAGGGGCTCGCCGATCATCCGCGCGCCCATGTAGTCCTCGCGGGTGATGGGCTTGCCGACATGCGCCGCATTGGGATTGATCGCCGCATTGCGGCGGCAGTTCACGATGTAGGTAGCCATGTCCTCGCGCGTCGCGCCGTAGCGGGCCATGTATTGCGAATACGCGAAGGCGAAGCGCATGACGTGATTGGCGAGCCCGTACGGGGCCTCGAACTGCGTGTCGCCCTCGGCGCGCGTGGCGCGATAGACGCCGAACTGTCCCGGCGGGTTGGCCATGCCGCGCCATACCAGCGCGTGCGTGCAGGTGCCGGCAGCGACCGCATTGACTGCCTCCACCAGCGACACGCACATCGTTCCTGCAGTCACCGAGCTGAACCAGCTGAGGTTCTTCAGGCGCAGCGCTTCGGCGATGAACTTGGTGCCGACAAAATCGACGCCATCCTTTTCACCGGCACCGATGCGCGACGGGTTGGGATAGTTGCTGATGCCATCGATGTCCTCGGGCTTGAGGCCCGCATCGCGAATGGCGCCCAGGCAGGCGTCGATGGCAAGCGCACCCAGGCCGCGATCCGAGCGCTTGACCGTGGGCGAGTAGGCAACGCCGGCAATGGCGACCTTGTTTCGCGTCGTCGCCATGTTCATGCCTTCATCGTTGCGGACAGGCGGAATTGCGGCAGGACGAAACCGCCGTCCATGGGCTCGAAGTCCACTTCGACCGGCAGTCCGATGCGCGCTTCTTCCGGCGGCACGTCGAGCAGGTTGGACAGCAGGTAGAGCCCGCGTTGCTCGGCCAGTTCCACCACGATCACCGCAAACGGGACGGACTCCCCGAAGCCCTGGATGCGGCCATCGTGCATGATCGTTCTCGCGTGGATCGCCCCCTTGCCGCTGACCGGCTCGAATGCGAGGCGGCTCGAGTAGCACTGCATGCACACCGAAGTGGGGGGGTGGAAATACGTACGGCAATCCTGGCAGCGCTGGATGGCGAGCTGCCCGTTCCTGGCAGCATCCCAGAACGGCTGCGTGAGCGGCGTGGGTACCGGGATGGGGCGTGTTGGTTTTGCGCGCATGGGGCGGGCGCTATCAGGCGAGCCGGTAGAGCTTGACGGCGTTGCCTGCCATGAGCTTTTCCTTCACCGCATCGCTGATTCCCTTCATCTGCTGGTCGATGTACTTGCGCGATTCGGGCCAGGTGCTGACGCTGTGCGGATAGTCGGAGGCGAACATGAAGTTGTCGCTGCCGATGTAATCCAGGTTGGTGCAGCCGACGCGGTCGTTCATGAACGTGAGGTAGACCTGGCGGCGGAAGTAGTCGCTGGGTTTTTGCGTAAGGTCCATCTTGCTCCAGTGGCGCTGGCGCTCCCACTGGTCGTCGCAGGCCTGGGCGAAGAATGGCCACCAGCCGAAGTCGCTTTCGGCGGACACGACCTGCAGCTTGGGATGCCGGTGGAACACGCCCCCGAAAGTCATCAGGCTGAGCGGCTCCATGGCCGCGAAAAAGCGCAGCACGATGCTGGCCACCGATGTCCCGTCGCTGGGGCTGGCCCCCATGGTTGCCGGCGGGTTCTTGCCGATGGCGCGATGAAAATGCAGGGGAAAGCCGGCCTCTTCGGCGGCGCGCCACAGCGGGTCGTAATGGCGGTCGGAGTAGGCCTTGAATGCGGGGTAGGTGGAAATGATGCCGCCGCGATGGCCTTTCTTGACCGCGTGCTGGAGTTCCGCGACGACGACGTCGATGTCGTCATCGACCGGGAGCATGGCCAGCGGCAGGATCCGCTTGGGATTCACGCCGGCGAATTCATCGACCATCCAGTCGTTGTAGGCGCGGTAGGAGGCGAGGCGCAGTTCCTTGTCCTTGAGTTGCGGCAGCTTCATGCCCTGCCCCGGATACATCACGCTCGCATCGACGTTGTCGCGGTCCTGGTCCTTCAGGTGCTCGACCGGGTCGTAGTTACCCGGCGGCAGGTCGGCAAAACGCACCCCGCGCGCCTTGAACTTGTTGAAGTCGGCGCTGGCCTGCGCAACCGCGCCCAGCCCGAACACGAAGGGCTTGCTGCCCTCGGCCGTCCAACCCTGGCCGCCGTCGTCGCTGTCCACGACGCGAAAACCCGTGTCGCGCAGCTTGGCAGGAAGGCGCTTTTGCCACAGGTCCATTGGTTCATTGACGTGCGAGTCCGTGGATATGATCCGGTATTGCATGGTGTCCCCCTCGATGATTGGATGCGACCCTGTCGGAATTATCGGTTACCGAAGAGCCGGCGGCAATGCCGAATTTGCATGATGGCGCGGGCCGCTTCGCCGCGGAATCACGCCGGTTTCGGTCGGCGCATCAGATATCCTCGTTGTGCTCGCCGAGCAGCGGCGCGCGCGGCCCCCAGCGCCACGGCGTTTCGGTCTGGATGCGCGGGTGGCGCGGGTAGGTGAAGCTGCGGTTCAGTTCCGGATGTTCAATCTCGACGAAGTCCTCCCTTGCGATGGACTGGGGATCTTCGAGCAGGTCTTCGGGCGGTCGGGCCGGCCCGCACAGCACGGCGCAGGTCTGCAGTTGGTGGAAGGCATCGGCTGCCTTGCGCTTTCCTACCCATCGCTTCAGGATCGGGACCATGCTGTCGATGACCGCTGGCGTATTCAGCATGGCGGGGTCTTGGTACTTCGGATCGGCCAGCTCATCGCACTCGCCGGACGCAAGCAGCATTTCCACCAGCTTGGGCAGGTTGGCCAGGCGCAGCAGCACGATGACGATGGCCAGGTAGCGCCCATCGGAGCAGCGGACCTGCTGCGGCACGTTGCGTACCTGGTGCCGGCCGTTGTAGATGTAGCGTGACACGGTGGCTTCCGTGCTCTGCGCGCAGGCGTCGTGTATGGAGACGTCGATGAACTGTCCGTCGCCGCTGGTGTCGCGATGGAACACGGCTGCGGCGATGGCGACCGCCGCATGTTCGGCCGCGATGGCAAAGCTGTGCCAGGCCTGCGCCATGAAGGGCGGGGTGTCCCACTTGCCGGGTGATACCGGGTCGTAGCCGATGCAGTACGCCGATCCGCCGAGCGCCTGGTGTATCAGGTCGGAGGTCTTGAAGCGGCGCCAGGGGCCGGTGAGCCCGAACGGCGTGATGGAACAGTAGATCAATCCCGGCCGGATGGCCGACAGTTCGTTGTAGCCCAGTTTCAGCGCGTCCATGACGCCGAGGCCCTGCGCGTCGACGATGACATCGGCGGCCTTCACCAATTCGACATAGCGCGCGCGGCCCTCCGGGCTGGCGATGTCCAGCGTGATGCTGCGCTTGCCGCGGTTGTAGGTCCAGAAGTGCAGGCTGCGATTGCGATCTGGGAGGTCGTCCAGGAAAGGGCCGATGTTCCGGCTCGGGCTGCCTTCGGGAGGCTCGATCTTGACCACATCCGCGCCTTCGCCTGCCATCAGCAGGCCGCAGAAATCGACGGATTCGTCCCCGATCTCGAGCATGCGGATGTCGTCGAAGCAACCGGGGGTCGGCCAGCGGTCCGGCGTCGCATGTCCCGTGGTATTGCGTGAAGTCTTGACGTCGGTTGCCATGCTCAGATCACTCCCTTTGCCTGGAAGGCGGACATCTCTTCGCGCGACAGGCCCAGCAGCTTCGTATAGACGTATTCGTTGTCTTCTCCGAGGCAGGGGGCGCCGCGCTGCGTGATGCCGCCCGGATGGGCCGGCGTTTTCCACAACTTCGGCGTGAGGTGGCGCGTGAAGGGCCAGGTGCCCAGTTCGCTGTGATCGAGGTGCACGAAGAAGTCGCGCACCTTGAGCTGCGGGTCGATTTCGAACTTGTCGACATGCGATTGCACGGCACCGGCCGGCACGCCCGCCTCCTGCAGTTGGTACATCAAGTCGTAGCGATCCTTGTCGACGGTCCATGCTTCGACCAGGCGGTCCAGATCATCCTGGTGCTTGATGCGCGCGTGCAGCGTCGCAAACCGTTCTTCACCGCTCCAGGCCGGCTGTTGCATGCAGGCGCGCAACGCATGCCACTCGTCTTCGCTGAAGGCCGCGATCGCCACCCATGCATCGTCGCCGGCGCAGCGATAGATGCCGTGCGGAGCAGCCGGCTTGTAGGGCGAGCGATTGCCGTACCGCTCTGTGCGGCGTCCATTGGCGCGGTAGTCCAGCACCGCGGCGCCGCCCAGCAACAGTCCGGGCTGGTACTGCGCCTGGTCGATGTACTGGCCGCGGCCGCTGCGATTGCGATGGCGCAGCGCGCCGATCAGGGCCAGCGCGCCGTAGAAGGGCGGCGTCGTGTCCATGTAGGAATGGTTCCAGGAGGTCGGCTCATAGGGCTCGGGCAGCCCGTGCTGGAAGCCCAGGCCGGCGCAGGCCTGCGCGATCGGCCCGACCGAGCCGTAGTCGCGGTAGGGGCCGGTGTTGCCGAATCCGGACATCTGCATGTAGATGATGTCCTCCTTGACCGCGCGCAGGCCTTCATAGTCGAAGCCCCAGCGGCCCATCATCGGCGCCTTGAAGCCATCCATGACGATGTCGCTGGTGCGAAGCAGGCGCTTGAACAGTTCACGCCCTTCGGCATGGTTCATGTTCAGCGTGATGCCGTACTTGCCCGGATTGCGGTCGTTGAAGACCCCTGAACGATTGACCGACGCCGAGGGCGGCGGGCCCTTCGGGGTCTTGGCGAACGGCACCGACTTCTTGCCCATGCCCAATGTGCGCGGATTGGATTCACGCGCGGCGACGCCGACCCCCGCTGTTTCACCGAGCCGGGTGAAGTCGAGGCGCTCGGGCCACTCGATGCGAATGACTTCAGCGCCCAGGCTCGTGAGCAATGTGGAAGTGCCGGCGCTTGCCAGCAGCCATGTAAGGTCCGTCACGCGGACACCTTTGAGCGGTAGTGGTCCTTGTCTTGGCATTTCGCTTCGTCTCTTCCCAAAACGGGTTTCGATTACACGGCGCTCACTGCAACGGCGCAAACAGCCCGGCAGAGTTCGGCCGATTATTCATGGAGCGGGCAACATAATCATGGTGCAGACAACAAATGGCCAGCTCATTTTGCCTTGCCTGTGCCGCCATGTGAACTCTCCTGGCGCAGGATGGCGCGTACGAACATCGGCCTGTGTGTTATACATTGCGGCATTGCCTGGGGAGGCAATGCGTTGCGTATTGCGCGCTTCGCTGCTGGTGTCAAATCGAGGAGGGGGGTCTATGCATCGGTATGTCTCCGTCGCTTTCCTTGGGCTATCGTTCCTTATAGCAGGACTTGTCCCGTTGCTCTCGTGGGGGCAGTCTTTCCCGTCCAAGCCCATTACAGTCATTGCGCCCTACGGCCCCGGCGTGGCGTTGGACACGGCTTGCCGGTATATCGTGTCGAAGCTCGCCGAGCGCACCGGCTGGACCATCATTGTCGACAATCGTCCCGGTGCCGATGGCGTCATTGGCGTGCAGGCGGTATTGAACTTGCCTGCGGACGGTCATGCGGTGCTGGCGGCGATATCCACGCTGGCCATCCTGCCCACGAGCAAGAAGGGGCAGCTTCCCTATGATCCGATCAAGGACCTGGTTCCGCTGACGCGGTTCATCAATTTCCAGAGCCTGCTGTTCGCTAACCCGTCATTTGCTGCCAACACCTTTGCCGAAGCCCTCGCATGGTCGAAGGCCAACCCGGGGAAGCTCGATTTCGCGACCAGCGGGCGCGGCAGCTGGAACCACCTTCTGGGGGAGTTGTTGAAGCTCGAAACCGGCATCGACATGACCAATATTGCCTACAAAGCCGGCCCGCAAATGACGGTCGATCTCATGGCCGGGGTCATCCCCCTGGTGGTGGTGTCGGCGCCGGAAATGGTGCCGCATGTGAGGGCGGGCAAGGTGAAGGCCCTGGTTGCCATCGGCACGCGACGGGCCGCGGCGTTCCCGAACGTGCCGGCCATTTCGGAAACCATACCCAGTTTCGCCAGCCTCGACACCGATCCCTGGGCCGGCTTCATGGTGAAAGCGGGTACGCCTGCGCCCCTCATCGCGCGGCTGCATGGCGAAATCGTCACCACGCTGCGAGCGCCGGAAACACGGACGCGGATTGCCGAACTGGGCGGCGCGCCCGTCGACGAATCGCCGGAGTCCTATCGCGCGAAGTACCAGTCGGACATCGCGCGATGGGACAAGGTGGTCACGGAGGCAAAGCTGAAGTTCGATTGAACCGACGGACCTTCGCGCATCGATCACCCGAGGAGCTTGAATGGTCATGAAGGCACGCGCAGACTTTGGGACGGTCATCCAGTGTGGCGCGCTACGTGGACCGGTACGTGGAAGGACGGATCAACCTGGACGACCGCGTGCCGCACCAATTGACGCTGGAAGACATAAACCACGGATTCAACATGATGAAAAGCAGCGAAAGCGTCCGCTCGATCGTTGTGTATTGACCGCCGTGGCCAACGAGCGACGAATGGGGGCAGGAATTGACGACGCCACAATTACTTGGTGGCTATCTTGAGGAGTGGACATGAAGCCATTGCACCGTTGTTTTGGGACTCTGATTGCGCTCGCGAGCCTGTTCTTGGCAGGGACATTGTCGGCGCAGAATTATCCGAGCAGGCCCATCCGCGTCATCGGCCCGATTCCGCCCGGCGTGCCGCTGGACTCGATCGTTCGGCTCATCAACGCGAAGCTGGGCGAGCGCCTGGGCACGCCGGTGGTCATGGAAAACCGTGTCGGGGGAGACGGCATTATCGCAGTGGATACCGCGGTCAAGGCACCTGCGGACGGCTACACGTTGCTGGCGTCCGTGTCGAGCCAGTCCGTTCTGCCAAGCACCAAGAAGGACCTGCCGTACGATTCGGTCAAAGACTTCATACCCATGACCCGCTACATCAATTTTCAGAACATCCTGCTTGCGAACCCGTCGTTCCCGCCGAACACGTTTCAGGAACTGGTGGCCTACACCAAGGCCAATCCGGGTAAGGTCGACTATGGCACCAGCAGTCGCGGCGGCTGGCTGCATCTCGTTGGCGAACTGGTTGCGCGAGAAGCCGGAATCAGCTGGAACAATATCCCGTTCAGCGGTAACCAGCAGGGTGTGGCCAACCTGATCGGCGGACACATTCCGGTCCTCATCACGGTTGTGGCTGAGGCCACGCCATACATCAAAGCCGGGAAGATAAAGCCCCTTGTCATCGTCGGCACCAAGCGCAGTCCCGTGCTGCCGGACGTGCCTGCACTCTCCGAGATTGCCGGGCTGCCTTTGCTTGACGTGGATGCCTGGGCTGGATTCATGTTTCGTTCGGGCACGCCCAGACCCATCGTAGAGCGGGTGCACGGCGAACTGGTTGCCGTGCTGCGCTTGCAGGAAGTGCGCGAATTCATACTCAAACTGGGCGGCGGACTCGTCGATGAGTCAATGGAGTCGTTCTCGAAGAAATACCTTGACGACATCGATCGCTGGAAACGCGTTTTCCGCGAGAGCAATATTCAACTCAACTGAAACCGGGGGATTCAATGGGCTACCAACTCATTTCGGCGGACAACCACATCATCGAGCCGCGTGATCTGTTTACCAACCGCATGCCGACGAAGTTCCGCGATCGGGCACCGCGGGTGGTGGCTGGCGCCGACGGCGGTGACGGTTGGACCTGGAATGGAAAACCGCCTGCGCGCACGTTTGGTATCGAGGCCATTGCCGGGCGGGGTTCGCGAATCAGCGGTTACAAGTGGGAAGACATCCTTCCTGGCAATTATGACGGCGCGGCGCACATGGCCGACATGAAGAGTGCCGGCGTGGATGCGGCAGTGATATTTCCCGCGACGTCGATCGAGGCCTATGTGGAGGAAGACCGGGAATTCGCGCTGGCAGCGATCCGCGCCTACAACGACTGGATGTTTGAGGATTTCGAGAGCGTCGACCCAAAGCGGATCGTTGGATTGGGCATGCTGCCGGTCGATGATGGCAATGAGGCGGCGATTGCCGAGTTACACCACTGCCTGAAGAAGGGAGCCCGGGGTTTTTTCATTCCCGCGTTTCCGCACAAGCCGTATTACGACACCAGCTATGACCCGCTGTGGAAAGAGGTGGCGGCAGCGGGGGTGCCGGTCTGCCTGCATCGCACCTTTGGCGGCAAGAATCCGGCCGGTGGCTTTCAGCCCAATGTTCCCGGCGTGAACGTTGGTGGAACAGTGATCCGCTTTTTCTCATCCATCGATACGCTCACCTACATGGTGTACACGGGCGTGTTCAAACGACATCCGAACTTGCGCCTGCTTGCCGCCGAAGTGAATTTCGGCTGGGTGCCATTCTGGAAGCAGACGCTTGACCAGTGTTTCGAGCAGCAGAAGTCATGGGCGCGCTTTCCTATCGACTCCCAGCCCAGTGCGGTGCTGGGCAAGAATGTGTTCGTGGCGGTACTGGACGACATGGTCGGGTTCGATTTCGTCAACAAGGATCCGCAATTGGCCGACATGGCGATGTTCTCGGTCGATTATCCGCACAGCATCTGCCTGTGGCCGGATACTGCAACCAAGGCGCGCACGATCACCGCAGGCATCAGCGTCGCCCATCGTGACAAGGTGCTGGCCGGCAACGCTGCGCGCGTGTTCGGCCTCCAGTAGGCGCAGCGGGCCAGCGTGGGGACAGAAATGGACGATATATTTTCCGGCATTCGGGTGGTTGAACTCGCGCAGTACGTATTCGTTCCGGGCGCTGGGGCACTGCTCGCGGACTACGGTGCGGAAGTCATCAAGGTCGAGATGGCGGACACTGGGGACCCTTACCGGACGCTGTCGATCGGCGACGGCCGCGAGAAGGCGGAAGTCAACATCGCACTGGAGCAGAACAATCGGGGCAAGAAGAGTATTGCCATCAACGTCAAGACAGCCGAGGGGCGCGAGTTGTTGAATAAACTCATTGCCTCTGCCGATGTGTTTGTGACCAGCGTACGCCCGCAGGCGATCAAGCGGCTCAAGCTCGACGTCGAGGACGTGCGAGCCTGCAATCCGAAGATCGTCTATGTGCGCGGTAACGGATTCGGATTCCATGGGCCGGAAGCCGGTAAACCGGGCTACGACTCGACTGCGTTTTGGACTCGTTCCGGATTCGCCACTGTTCTCATGCACTCGGAGCACGTCAAACCGGTACGCTCGCGCGGTGCGCTGGGGGATCACACGGGCTCCACCAGCGTGGCCTATGGCATTGCCGCTGCGCTCTTCAAGCGCGAGCGCAGTGGCCAATCGGTGCTGGTGGATGTTTCGTTGCTGGCGACGGGAATGTGGGTGCTGTCGGCCGACATTGCCGCCTCGCAAATTCCCGGGTACGACAGCCTGCTCTTCGAGCGCAGAGCGCCGCGCTTTCCGTTGGTTGGCAGCTATCGCACCAAGGATGACCGCTGGGTAAACCTGACTTTCCTGCATCCTGACCGCGATTGGCCGCATTTGTGTCGGGCGCTGGGCATGCACGAGTACGCCGATGACCCGCGTTTCGCTACCAACGCCGAGCGCGCGAATAACGGCGTCGAATGCGGACGTCTGCTCGCCGAGCGATTTGCCTCTAGAACCTGGGCGGAGTGGAAGCCAATCTTCGACAAGCTGGATGCGCCCTGGGAACTGGCACAAAAGATCGACGAAGTGCTGGTCGATCCCCAAGCCATTGCCAACGGCTATGTGGTGGATGCCGAGATGTCCAACGGCAAGACTTACAAACTGATATCGGGACCGGTTGCGTTCAATGGGCGGGTCCCGAAAAAGTACACGCGCGCCCCAAAGCTGGGGGAGCATACCGGTGCCCTGATGTTGGAATTGGGATATGCGCCCGGTGAGGTCGACAGGTTGCGACAGACCGGTGTGGTGAAGTGATAGCGCCGGGTGAACACGGGATGGGAATCGAATGAGCAATCCCTTGTATCGGAAGGTCGCCATCGTCGGTGTGGGCGCCACCCCCTACTACCGTCGAGGCGAGTCGCAACCGCAGACCATCACTGAGCTGGCGGGGAAGGCCATCTTGGCGGCAGCACAGGACGCCGGGATCTCGGTCAAGGACATCGATGGCTTCGCCCATTACTCGGGGGGAGGCTCGGGCCATAACAACTTTGCCGATACCAATCTCATCATGGAGGCGTTGGGCATTCCCGAAATCGGCTTCACTGCCACCTTGACCATGGGCGGAGGCGGGTCCGCAGCGTCCATTGGCCTCGCAGGCGCAGCGATTCTTGCGGGAGACGCCAAATACGTGGTGTCGTTGATGGCGCTGCAGCAGGGCAACAACCGGCTCGGCGTGGTGCTGGGTGCCAAGCCGCCGACGCCCGAGAGTTCATTCGTGCAGCCGGCGGGGATGGTCGGGCCGGGACATGCCATGGCCATCATGGCGCGCCGGCACATGCACAAATACGGCACCCGCCGCGAAGCGTTCGCCGAGATCGCCATCACGCATCGCAACCATGCCATGGTTCGCCCGACTTCACTGCAAAAAAAGCCCCTGACGCTGGAGGCCTACATGAGCGCGCGAATGATTGCAGAGCCGCTTTGCCTCTATGACTACTGTCTGGAGACCGACGGTGCTGTGGCTGTCATCAGCACGTCGGCTGAGCGCGCCCGCGATTTGCGCCAGAAGCCCGTCTACCTTCTGGGCTCCGTGCACGGTGGGCGCAGGGAATGGGGTCGATCCTTCTCGTGGATGAACATGCCCGATGACATCTTCACCTCGGCCGGCAACCTTTCGATCGCACGCCTGCTCTATGAGAAGACGGGCCTGACGCCGCAGAACATCGACGTTGCGCTGCTCTATGACCATTTCTCCCCGCTGGTGATGATGCAACTGGAGGATTACGGCTTTTGCCCGGTGGGCGAGGGCGGGCCGTTCGTGGAGAGCGGCGCCATCCGGATGAATGGTTCGATCCCCGTCAATCCGCATGGGGGAAATCTGTCCGAAGGCTATGTCATCGGCATGACACATGTGCGCGAGGCCGTGGAGCAGTTGCGCGGCACCGCGGTCAACCAGGTCAAGGGTGCCGGGCTGGCACTGGTGACAGGCGGTCCGGCACCGATTCCGGTGTCGGGCATCATTCTTGGGAGTTGAGCGTGACGAGGGCGCAAGCGATACCAGGGGAGCACGTGCGCATTGCCATGGATGCCTGGACCGAGCCGTACTGGCTGGCGGCAAAGGCCGGACGCCTCGTTGCGCCGCGTTGCGCTATATGCGGGACGTTTCGCATGCCACCCGGGCCCTTTTGTCCAGAGTGCCAGTCGCAGCAGATCGACTGGGCGGAACTATCGGGGGAGGGTGTTCTGTTCAGCTTTGCCGTATGCCATCGCTCGCCATTTCCTGGCAAGGTTGCCGATTTCACCTATGTGCCGGCGGTGGTGTCGCTACCTGATGCCGGGGGCGTGCGACTGGTGAGCAACTTGATCGACGTTGAGCCGGAAAGCATACGGATAGACATGCCCCTGCAAGTTGTTTTCTCGGAAATTGCGGGAGGCTGGAAGGTGCCACTGTTCCGGCCGACACGGGGGTCATAACTTGTGCAGAATTGCAAGACACTGCAATTAAGAAAGGAAATCAGAATGAGCAGTCCAGCGGGCAAACAACTGCCAAGGCGCAAGCAGATCGTCACGACCAAAGGTCCGGCGGTCGGCAAGATCACGGGCATCAATCATATGGTGCTCTACACCCACGACATGGACGAGTGCGTGCGCTTCTATCGCGACCTGCTCGGCATGAAGGTGGTGCGGACGGTGGGTTGGTTCGAGAATAACGCTGCGTCCCTCAACAAGGCTGCGCACATGAGCTCGGGGCCGACGACGGGCGATGCGGGCATCAAGGTTCGTGCGCGCCAGGTGTTCTTTGAAATCGGCAACGGCGACCTGGTTTCGTTCTATGAGGTGCGCGAACTGGACCGGAAGCCGAATGCCTCCATCGTCTCGTTCCTCTGGCCGAAAACGGGTGCACAGCCTCCGCGGCACTTGCAGAAGCTCGATCACCTGGCTTTCAACGTCAGGAGCAGGGCCGACCTGCTCTGGATGAGGCAGCACCTGATTGCCAGCGGCGTGACGGTGTCAGACCCCGTCGAGCGCAGCTCGGCGGACATCAAGAATCGCTTCGTCATCTCGATCTACTTCTCCGATCCGAGCAACAACCCGCTCGAGATCGCCACCCTCGACCTGGAAGACCCGGGCTGGCAGGGTTACGACTACAGCGAGTGGTTCAGGGACGAAGATCCCTCACCCGCACTCCTCAAGTAGAAGGACGAGGAGCAATGGGGACGAAGCAGGCCCTCAGCCGGCGGGTATCCATCGTCGGTGTCGGGATGACGCGGCAGGGTGCGCATGGCGATGCCGACGGCCAAGCGCTTGCGCTCCAGGCATTTCGCAGCGCCATGGAAGATGCGGGCATCCGCGACAAGCACCGCATCGATGGCTTGCTCGGCGCCAAGCAGTTCGACGGCAGCGGCATCGATCCCGTGTTGTTCAGCCGCGCGGCGGGCATCACGCCGTCGATTACCGGCGCGCTCGACTATGCCACCGCGGCGTTTACGCTCCACTATGGCGCCGCGCTCATTGCCTCGGGGGCGTGCGACATGCTCGCATTCGTGTACGGGCGCAATCCGCCGGGGTCGATGGTCGAACTGTCAGGAGCGCAGGAGTACGACCTTGTGCATGGCTTCTTCAACGCCGCCGCGGTGCATGGGCTGAGCTGGGTCGAGCACATGCACAAGTACGGCACGACGACCGATGTGCTGGGGCGAATCGCCGTGCAGTCGCGCCGGCATGCCGAGCTCAACCCGGACGCTGCGTTCCGCGAACCGATGACGATGGACGACTATCGCAACAGCCGTTCCATGATATGGCCGTTGCGCGAATACGATGTGTGCAGGATGAGTGGCGGGGCGGCTGCCATCATCATGGCCTCGAGCGAGGTCGCGCGCGATTGCGCCAAGCTGCCGATCGACTTCCTGTCCATCGGGCGCGAGGCCACACACGCGCTCGAGCGAGGCGTCCAGATGAGCTTTTCACCTGAGCGGCGCGCCGCCAGGCAGCTGTATGAGGCTGCGGGCATCGGCCCGCAGGACGTGGACGTGCTGTTCCCGTACGAGGCTACGACCGTGGCGGCGGTGGCAGCACTGGAGAACTACGGTTTTTGCGAGCCGGGCGGATGCGAGGCGTTCGTCGGCGACGGCAGCCGTATCGGCATCAACGGCGACTTGCCGATGAACACGCATGGAGGGCACCTTTCCGGCGGCTACCTGATCGGCCTGACGCACCATGTGGAGCTGGTGCGGCAGTTGCGCGGGGAGTGCGGGCCGCGCCAGGTTCCCGATGCCAAGGTCGGGCTGTATGCCAGCGGCGGCGGGATTCGCGCGCAGTTCTACCATGCTGCCACGCTGTTCGCCCGCGGAGACTGGAATGCCTGAACGCACGCGTCCCAAACCGAAGAACAGGTTCGAGCAGGCGTACTGGGATGCGCTTGCCCGGCATCAACTGTCGCTGCAGCGTTGCAAGGGGTGCGGCTTCGTGCGTCATCCGCCGGGCGAATTCTGTCCCGAATGCTGGAGCGGGGAGTTCGAGTGGCAGCCCATGTCGGGGGTCGGCTCAATCGTATCGATCATTTGGTACATGAAGTCGCTGGATGCGCGGTTTCCCGAGGTGCCATACAACGTCGCCTTGGTGAGGCTGGCCGAAGGCCCGGCGCTGATCTCGAATGTCGTCGGCAGCGCGTTCGGGGAACTGAAGATCGGCGACCCGGTGCGCGCCTGCTATTCCGACGAAATGGATTTCACTGCGTTGCTGTTCGAGAGGGGCAGTGCCAGATGAATGAAGTCTTTGCCGACGAAGTCGTGGTCCTGAGCGGGCTCGGGTTTCCGGAGGGGCCTGCCTTCGATCGCGACGGCAATTTCTACGTGGGCGACATGGATCTGGGCACCGTCACCCGACGTGCCGCCAACGGGAACGTAACGACCTTTCTTGAAACCGGCGGCGGCATCAACAGCACCAAGGTCGGCCCTGACCAGGCACTGTGGGCCGTCGACAACACTGGCCGCAACATTCAGACACGCTCAATCATCCCGGCAGCGATGGGAGGATCCGGGCCCAATCCCTCGCAATACAACGGCCCGCCGAAGATTCACCGGGTCGACCTGCAGAGTGGGCGAGCCGAAGTGGTGTTCGTGGGAGGGCCCGGAAGCTTCACCGGGGTGAATGATCTCGTTTTCGACCCCCAGGGCAACTGCTACTTCACCACCGGCTGGGCCGGGGAGGTCTGGTTCTTCAACCGGGCTCGGGAACTGAGTCGTGTCGCCACCGGATACGCTTTCGCGAACGGCGTCTGGGTGACGGAAGACGCAGCGACGCTCCTCGTCGTGGAGACACCGACCGGCGTGGTGTGGCGCCACGACATCCTCGCGCCGGGCAAGGTGGGGCCGCGCCAGGGGTTTGCACTGATGCCGCAGATTCCGGCCCGCTGGACATTTCCCGGGCGTGACCAGGGCGACAGCATGACCATGGACGCCAAGGGCAATGCCCTGGTGTGCGGCTGGCAGGGCGGACAGATCGCGGTCTTCGACCCCAAGGGCGAACTGATCGACCGCATCCTGCTCTCCGATCGGTGGATCACCAACGCCGCGTTCGGCGGTCCGGACTTTCGTGACCTGTATGTCACGCAATCGATGTCGGGCAAGGTCGTGACGACACGCTGGAAGCATCCGGGGATGACGCCCTTTCCGCTCCGGTGATTGGAGCGGTACCTACGATAGGATGCAATCCGTCGCCGATCAGGCGGCCTTCGCGAACCCGAAAAGTTTCGCCGCATTGCCGCCCATCAGGCGCTCGATGATGTCGCGCGGGACGCCGCCTTGCTCCAGGTCACTAATGGCCTCGGCCGGTGTGCTCGCGTCATGGGTCGGATAGAGCGAGCCCCAGCCCGCGACGCTGGCAAAGTCTTCCGGCATGCGGCGCACGCCGCCCTCGCCGGTGGTGAAGTTCACCATCGTCTGCCGGTTGAAGAACACCTTCTCCGGCTCCAGGCTCACCGGGTGCTCCTGCGGCGACAGCCACAGGTAGGTCTCGGCTTTTTCCAGGATCACCGGCAGCCAGCTCGCGCCCGAATGCGCAAGCACCAGCTTGAGCCTGGGGAAGTTCTCGAGCAGGCCTTCGGCCATCATGGAGGTGAGGAATACCGACATGTCCATGGTCGGCGCGATGGCTTCCGACACCGGCTGTCCCACATTGGCGTATTCGGCCATGCGGTCGATGAAAGGCGCATTGATGTCGCCTTCCTTGGCCGCGGGACCTGCCATGGGATGCACGCAGGCAACCAGGCCGCTCGCCTCGAACGTCTGCCACAGCGGGTCGAACAGGCGCTGCGACGGGTAGAGGTCCTTGTGGAAGGCCGGTGTCATCATGGCGGCCCTGAACCCGAGCTTGGCGACGCGTTTGAGCTCCTTGACCGCGAGGCCGATGTTTTGCGCCGGCAACACCGCCACCGGGATGAGCCGGTCCGAGGCGGCCTTGGCGAAGTCGCGCACCCAGTTGTTGTAGGCGCGCGCGAGCGCCGCGGCGACATCCGGGTTCTCCACCAGCGGGAAGTAATGCAGGAACAGCGTCGGGTAGAGCACCGCGCGGTGAATCCCCATCTTGTCCATGTCCGCCAGGCGCGCACGGGCATTGCTCGCGCCCGGATTGACGGGATGCCTGACCTTGGGGTCCAGGCCGCCGATCTGCTCTGCGGTCATGCCCGGCCTCCAGACGGCATGGCGCGGGATGCCGGAGCGATTCAGCCCCGGGACGGACGCGCCATTGAGGAACACCTTCTCGTCGATGTCGTCGCCATACGGCCAGAACCAGCTGCGCGCCAGCGCGCGGTATTCGGGTTCCAGGAATTTCGTCCACAACTCCGGTGCCTCCAGCACATGGCTGTCCGTGTCCATGACCCTGAATTGGGTGGGCTTCCCGGGGGCGGCCTTCGCTGCGGACTTCGGCGCGGGTTTCGCTGCCGTCTTCGTCGCCGGCTTTGCCTTCGGCCTCAATTGTGCCGAGGGCTTGGATGCCTTTCGCGCTGCCGGTTTCGCTGCCGCTTTCGACCTTGCCATGCTGCTGTCTCCTTGAGCTGTGCTTGATTGCGACGCGCGTTCGGCGCCTACGGAATCAGTACGGCGCGGCGCACTTCGCTCGATTTCTGGTCCCACTCGGATGCCTGGAAGGCGCGGTCGATGTCGTCCAGCTTGAATCGGTGCGACACCATCTTGTCGAAGGGCATGCGCTCGTTATTTCGCGCCAGAAAGTCCACCGTGTTGCCAAGCGACACCGGGTTGTACATGCTCGAGCCGACGATGCGCTTGCCGAAACCGACCAGCGTGGAGAGGTCGATGTTGACCGGCTTGCCGGGAAAAAAACTGCCGATCTCCATCACCGTGCCCATGGGCCGCAGCATGGCGACGGCCTCAACCACCAGTTCGGGAATGCCGACCAGTTCCATCACGACGTGCGCGCCGAGGCCGCCGGTTTCCTTCTTCACCGCGGCAACGCGCTCCGCCGATGTGGACAGTTCCGCGGCGTTGATGGTGATATCGGCGCCAAAGTCCTTCGCCAGGTCGAGGCGATTCTGCAGGCGGTCGGTGACGATGATCGGGTATGCGCCGCGGGCCTTGGCCATTGCCACGGCAGTCAGGCCCAGGCCGCCGGCACCCATCACCACAATCGCCTGCCCGACCTTGATGTCGGCCACCTCGATGCCCATGCCCACGGTGCCCATGGCGCAGTTCACGCAGGCGAGCGTCTCGTCGCAGACATGGTCCGGGGCCTTGAACACGGCCTGCGTTGGGGTGACGTAGTAGTAGTCCGCGAAGGTGCTGCGAAAGTAGGGGAACTGTCCGAGCACCGCCTTCTGGCGTGCCGGGCAATAGCGCGAATTGTGGCCTTCGAGGCAGATCGTGCAGCGCCCACAGGGGATCGGCCCGGAGTAGACCACGCGGTCGCCTTCCTTGAGCGGCGTGCCGCGGTGGTCGCTGGTGACGCCCTTGCCCAGCTTGTAGATGGTGCCGGTGCCTTCGTGCCCCAACGGCACCATGTCCGTGCCCAGGGTGCCGTCGCCGCGCCAGATGTGCAGGTCGGAGCCGCAGATGCCGGCAGCTGTGATCTTCAACACCATCGCCCCGGGCTCGGGATCCGGCACCTGGAACTCGCGGAATTCGAACGGGCCGCGCTTGCCCGTCAATACTGCCAATCGGCCCGATGTCATGAGAGGTCCTTGATCTGATCTGTGATTGGGTGGGTGCGGCTCAGCCGCGCTCGAGGTGCGCGTATTCCTTTTTCACGTCCTCCGGCTTGGGGAACCAGGCCGGTCGCGCGTAGCTCGACGGCTCCTCGGTGACGAAGAGTTTCTGCTCGATGCCGTACATGCGCGAAGCATTCGCCCCCATGAGCTTGACCTGCGTGTCTTTCGGCACACCGGTTTCGTTCATCTCGTGCATCGCCGTCCAGGCGTCGGCTGCATCGTGGTGGTAGGCGTCGGAGGACCACACGCCGACATTCTCGAAATACCTGTGTTGCTTGAACAGCGCCGTCTCGTCGCCTTCGAATGCGATCAGGAAGCGCTCGAAGAAAATCTCGCTCGGCAAGCGCGTCACCTTGGCTCGCCGCTCGTTGCGATACAGCTTGAACTGCTTGTCGCATTCCTCCAGCACATGCGGCAGCCAGCCGGCGTTCGATTCCATGATGGCCATGCGCGTGAGGCCCGGGTATTTTTCGAGAAAGCCCGACAGCAGGACGTTGGCAAGCCAGGTCTTGGCCTCGTGCACGAAACTCAGGCTTTGGCCGGCAATGGATATCTGGTTCGGGTTTTCCGCGCGCGCCACCATGCTGGCGGGCGACCAGTTGTGGCTGTCGAGGTGGTTGTAGCCCAGTGAGATCTTTGCCGCCGATCCCTGTGCCGTCAGCTGGTGCATGCCGACCACGATGCCGGTTTCCTCCACGGCACGCCACATGGGCGCCGTTGCAGGCTTGATCGGGTAATTGCCGAGCACGTCCACCGGTCGTACCAGGATGGCCTTGAAGCCGCGCTTGGCGACGCGGCGGATTTCGTCGGCTGCCATCTCGGGGTTCTGGCTCGGCACGCAGGCGGCAGGGAACAGGCGATCCGGATATTGCGAGCACCAGTCCCAGGCCCAGTCGTTGTAGGCGCGGGCGGCGAGGGCCGCAGCGCGATGGTTCTTGATGAACAGGAAGTGCGACACCATACGCAGCGGTATGACCATGACCTGGTCGATACCCATCAGGTCGAGGTCCTTGACGCGCGCATGCGGGTCGCGCGCGCCCTTGTGCCACACGTACTCGCATTGCTCTTCGGTGAGGTCCATGGAGTAGAGCTTGCGCTTCATGCGCTTGTCGAGTCCCGGCCCGCCGAGCTCCTGTACTGCCGGGCCGCGCGGTTTGCCCCAGGTCGATCCCATGCGGCCGGAGTTCCAGATGTTGATGGTGCCGATGCTGCCGTTCACCATCAGGTTGCTGCCCTCGGGGTAGTACCAGGGGCGAATCTCTTCGCGTTCCCTTGCCGTTAGGTAGTTCCACTGGTCGGGGGACTCCGTGACATGGGCGTCACAGTCGAACACGGGGAAATCCTTCTTCATCGGCTTCTTGGTCTCGGCTTTCATCTGTCCTCCGTTGCGCCGCACGGGTGTTCTTGTCGCGGCGTATTCCATGGGGAGCTGTGGAAAAGATTCCCATCGCAGGTTGCGATCAAATATACACTGGGCTTGACTCCGCCGGGAGCCATGCATTTCTTGCATGCCGAACTCGTTGAACATCCGGCAGCATGCGGGCGCTGCGGAGCACTCATAAAGCGCATTGCCGGCGCAATTCTTGCGACTGTAGAATCATTTCGACAAAAAAAGGAGCGAGCTCATGAAGTCGAAAAGTTTTGCGACTGCCATCTGCCTGTCGGTGTCGCTGGTGACAACCGGGGCCATGGCACAGGCCTATCCTGTCCGGCCGGTCACCATCGTGGTGCCCGCCTCTCCGGGCGGATCGACCGATGCCGTCGGCCGTGTCTTCGCCAAGTTCATGGAGCCGCGCATCAAGCAGCCGGTGATCATCGAGAATCGCAGCGGGGCGGGTGGCTATGTCGGTGGCAGCGCCGTTGCGCGCGCGAATCCGGACGGTTACACCCTGCTGTTCGCGCCCGACGTGATCCTCTACTCCAACCTGTTCATCAAGGACCAGCGTGTGCTGTCGCAGGAACTCCTGCCGATTGCCGCGGTCGGCTCCTCGCCCTTTGCCATCGTTGCAAATTCCAAGCTGCCGGTGAAGACCATGCGTGATTTCATCGCCTTCATCAAGGCCAATCCGGGCAAGCACAACTACGGGGCGGTGGGCGGCACCACCGTGCAACTGGAGACCAACGCCTTCATCCGCTCCAATGGCCTGGACATGGTCGAGATCCCCTACCCGGATACCGCAGGACCCGTGCGTGCGCTGGCGAGCAACACCATCCAGTTTTTCTGGAGCCCCATCACGACGCTGAAAGCGATACTCGATACCGGTGCCGGCGTTGGCCTCGCCGTCACGTCGGAGCGTCGCCAGCCACTGGCACCGGACATTCCGACCACCGGGGAGCAGGGGATCAACGTGGTGTACAACGTGAACAACGGTCTCTTCGGCCCGTTGAATGTGCCCAAGGACATCGTGGACTTGCTCAACCGCGTCTCGAACGAAATTACCAGCGGCGCCGAAGGCAAGGCCATGTTGGCCAAGTTCGGTTATGAATCCGTAACCGCAGACCCGGCCGAGATAGCGCGGCAGATTGCCGCGAGCAGCAAGCGCTATACCGAGATTGCAGCGAGTATCGGGCTCAAACCGCAGTAGTCGCGGCGCATGCAAGGCCCGGACGACGGAGGGGCGGCTTGCCCCGGAGATTGGCCTTGCGACAGCAAAGCGTACTGCAAGGCAACATGAGGGATCAGCATGGCCGAAAGTGACGACAGCTTGGCGCTAGCCGCCGAAGGGGCGCGAAACGAGAATACCCTGCGGTTCCTGAAGAGCGGCGCGCGCGGGCTCTACATCGGCGGGCGATTCGTTCCTTCCTTGTCGGGCAAGACCTTCGAGACCATCAATCCTGCGAACGAGCGGCGCCTGGCCATGGTGGCCGAGGGGGGCGAGGCCGATATCGATGCGGCGGTGGCGGCGGCACGCAAGGCCTTCGATCACGGCCCCTGGCCAAGGATGCGACCGGCCGATCGGGCGAAGGTGCTCTATCGCCTCGCCGATATCGTCCAGGCACACACCGAGGAACTGGCCGAACTCGACACGCTGGACAGCGGCCTGATGATATCCGTGACCCGGCCTGCGGCGCAGGGGATACCGGATGCCCTGCGCGAGGCGGCGAGCTGGGCGAACAAGGTGCAGGGGGAAACCTATCCAACCGGCACCGATCACTTCAGCTTTTCCCTGCGCGAACCGGTCGGCGTGTGCGGCATCATCATCCCGTGGAATGGCCCGGCAGTGCTGGCCGCGCGCAAGCCCGCGATTGCGCTGGCGTGCGGGAATACCGTCATCGTGAAGCCGGCCGAGCAGACCCCTTTGTCAGCATTGCGCCTGGCGGAGCTCATCAGTGAGGCCGGGTTTCCGGAAGGTGTCATCAATATCGTCACCGGATTCGGGCTCGGCGCGGGCAGCGCGCTGGCCAACCACCCGGGCGTGGATGCCATGTCATTCACCGGTTCGGCGGCCGTCGGCCAGGAGATCGTCAGGGGCTCGGCGATCAATTTCAAGAAGGTGATGCTCGAGCTTGGCGGCAAGTCGCCGCATGTCATTTTTGCCGATGCCGACCTGGAGCGCGCGGTGCCGAACGCGGCGTTGGGCGTATTCCGCAATCACGGCCAGATGTGCTTTGCCGGGTCGCGAATCCTGGTGCAGCGCGAAATCTATCCGGAATTCGCGGCGGCCCTGGCGAAATTCGCCGCCGACATGAAAGTCGCCTCGCCCTGGGACCCGGATGCGAAGATCGGGCCGCTGGTATCGGCCGCGCAGTTCGAGCGCGTAACCGGTTACATCGATCTCGGCGTGCGCGAAGGCGCCCGGTTGAGCGCGGGCGGCAGGCTCGACGGGGGCAAGGGGTACTACGTCAGGCCGACGGTGTTCAGCGACGTGGAGAACCGCATGAGGATCGCGCAGGAGGAGATCTTCGGTCCGGTGGCGTCGCTCATCCCCTTCGATACCGAAGAGGAGGCGGTGGCCAAGGGCAATGACACGGTCTATGGCCTGGGCGCCGGCATCTGGACGCGCGACGTCGGCCGCGCCATCCGCATGTCGCGGCAACTGCGCGCCGGGCATGTGTGGATCAACGGCTACGGTCTGCGCAACGAGATGGCGCCCTTCGGCGGATTCAAGCATTCCGGCATCGGCCGCGAGGGCGGCAAGTATTCGGTCGAGTTCTACAGCGAGATGAAGTCGGTGTTCATCAGTGTCTGATGCGACGTTGCGCGACGTGGCTTCGGTGATGCATTCCAAGCAGGGGAGATGGGTTAAATGAAAGCACTGGTAACCGGCGCGAACAGGGGCCTTGGCCTGGGCATCTGCACGGCGATGCGAGACAAGGGCTACGACGTCTTTGCCGCCTGCCGCAAGAGCTCGCCCGAGCTCGGTGCGCTGGGTGTGCGTTTGGTGGAGGGCGTTGACGTCGGGAATCCCGAAGCGATTGCGGCCATTCGCAATGCGCTGGGCAAGGACGTGCTCGATGTCGTCGTGTGTAACGCTGCGATCAACATCAGCTATGCCTACCGGACCATCGAGGAACTCAAGCTCGAGGATGTGGAGGACGAGTACCGCGTCAACACCGTGGGCATGGTGCGCACGGTGCAGGCCGTGCTGCCGAACCTCCATGAGGGATCGAAGGTCATCCTGCTGACAACCAGCGGCGGCACGCTCGGGCGCAATCCGCTTCGCGGCGGCAGCTACGGCTACCGCATGTCCAAGGGCGGCATCAATACCTTCGGCTTTCTGCTGGCTTCCGAACTTCGTCCGCGCGGCATCGCCGTGCGCATGATCAGCCCGGGACCTGTCGACACCGACATGACGCGCGTGATCAATGCCTCGGGCATCGTCAAGACGGCCATCGTGCATGGGCACGTCCCCGACCCGGTAACGGCAGGCAACGTGGTGCTGCGCCAGATCGACGAACTGGACATGGAGTCCACGGGCTCCTGGATCGACCAGACGGGCAAGCTCTGGGCCTGAGCATTCATACTATTGGAGGGACGACCATGGCAGCGAAGAAGACGCCGGCAACGAAGAAGACGCCGGCAACCGCAAGGCCCGCTGGGAAGAAGCCGGCGAGGAAGCCCTATCAGCTGGTCTCCGCCGACCAGCACATCAACGAGCCGCCGGACATGTGGACGAGCCGCGTGGCGAAGAAGTTCAAGGATCGCGTGCCGCATATCAAGCGCCAGCGCGAGGGCGACGGCTGGATCATCGAGGGGGTGAAGGACCCGATCAGCTTCGGCCTCAACGTGTGCGCCGGGCTCAAGCCCGAGGAGTGCCGCGACTGGCTGCGCTGGGACCGCGTGCGAAAGGGCGGCTACGTGCCGAAGGAGCGCCTGAAGGACATGGACGTGGACGGCGTGGATGCCGCCATCATGTTCGGCACGCCGCGCCTGTCGGCGGGCGTCATCACCAACCCGGATCCCGAGTTGCAGCGCGCCATGATCCGCGCCTACAACGAGTTCATGGCGGAGTTCGTGTCCTACGCGCCGGACCGGCTGTTCGGCGCGATCTGGTTGCCGGCGACGGGCGTCAAGGATGCTATCGCGGAGCTCGAGCATTTCATCGAAATGCCGGGCATGGTGGGCCCTGTGATCAACTGCTACCCGAACGGCACGACCACGCTGGGCAAGGA
>CANJXQ010000010.1 GCA_947478805.1 Betaproteobacteria bacterium
CCCACCTTGAGCAGCATCTCCTTGGTGTAGTAGAGGTCGCCGCGCTTCTCGCCGTGGTATTCGAACTGGCGCGTCTCCACGATCGAGTCCACCGGGCAGGACTCCTCGCAGAAGCCGCAGAAGATGCACTTGGTCAGGTCGATGTCGTAGCGCGTGGTGCGGCGCGTGCCATCGTCACGTACTGCGGACTCGATGGTAATGGCGAGCGCCGGGCAGACCGCCTCGCACAGCTTGCAGGCGATGCAGCGCTCTTCGCCGTTCGGATAGCGCCGCAATGCATGAAGGCCGCGAAAACGCGGGCTTTGCGGCGTTTTCTCCTCGGGGAACTGCACGGTGATCTTGCGCGCGAACAGGTGCCTGCCAGTCAATGCCATGCCCTTCACCAGCTCGAGGAGCATGAAGGTCTTGAAGAAATCCCTGATTCTGTCGCTCATGGTTTCTCGTTTGCTCTTACGATCGGGACCAAATGTTCCACGGCGTCTGCATCCAGGCGCTGATCAGCACCAGCCAGACAATGGTGATCGGGATGAACACTTTCCAGCCCAGCCGCATGATCTGGTCGTAGCGATAGCGCGGGAAGGTCGCGCGCAGCCAGAGGAACATCGTGACGATGATCGCCGCCTTGCCCAGCAGCCAGACGATGGGTGGTATCCAGGTAAAGGGCGCAAACCCGAAAGGAGAAGCCCAGCCGCCGAAGAACATGATGGCGCTCAATGTGGCGATCAGCCACATGTTGGCATACTCGGCGAGGAAGAAAGTCGCAAATCCCATGCCCGAGTATTCGATCATGTGGCCTGCCACGATTTCGGACTCGCCCTCGACCACGTCGAAGGGCGCGCGGTTGGTCTCGGCAACGCCGGAAATGAAGTACACCAGCACCATGGGAAGCAATGGCAACCAATTCCAGGACAGGAAATTCAGTCCCTGCGCCGCGAACATGCCCTTGGCCTGCCCATTCACGATGTCCGAGAGATTCAGGCTGTGCGAGACCAGGAGCACGCAGACCAGTGCGAAGCCCATGGCGATTTCATACGCCACGATCTGCGCCGCAGAGCGCATGGCGCCAAGGAACGCGTACTTCGAGTTCGACGCCCAGCCGGCGATGATCACGCCGTAGACCCCCATGGACGTCATCGCCATGAGGTAGAGCAGCCCGGCGTTGACATCGGCGAGCACGACTTCGGGTGCAAACGGGATCACCGCCCAGGCGGCCAGCGCAGGCCCGAGCGCCAGTACGGGTGCCAACAGGAACAAGAACTTGTTCGAGCTGGCGGGAATGATCAGCTCCTTCACCAGCGCCTTCAAGCCGTCGGCGATCGGCTGGAACAACCCCATCGGTCCCACGCGGTTGGGACCGAGGCGGATCTGGATCCATCCGATGAACTTGCGCTCCCACAGCGTCAGGTACGCCACGGCACCCATGAGGGGCAGCACGATGCACAGGATGAGCACCACGGTCTTGATTGCGATGAACGCGTAGTCTCCCAGTTGCGGCCCCAGCCCGGAGACCAGCAGGCCCTGGAAGGATTGGAGGAGCTCGCTCACGCCCGCTCCACCGACAGTTCGCCAAACATGGCGCCCAGCGCCGCAGTCGTCGGGTGCGCCGCAGCAATGCGGACTACGCCCTCGGGAAGCCGATCGTCGATGATTACGTCGAGCGCGACCTCACCCGCTTGCTTCACGCGCACCCTGTCGCCCGCCGACACGCCGAGTTTCTGGGCGACGGAGGCGCGCATGCGCGCCTGTGGGGGCCGCGCATCGCGCGTCATCTGCAATGACTCCGCACGACGCACGATAGGGTCGCTGAAATATATTGGCACGTCGGCGACGCGCTGCAGGGCGTGGGAATTCCCGGCCCCCAGCGATACCGCCACGCCATTGACCCGATTGTCGAGCCGAGCGGTCCAACCGGACTGGGCGCCCAATTCGGCGCGCACCGCCTCGGAGGACTCCTGGTCAAATCCAGGCAGCTCAAGCAGGTTGCCAAGCACGCGCAGGATCTTCCAGCCCGGGCGCGACTGGCCTGCCGCACGCACCACGGCGTTGAAGGCCTGCACGCGACCTTCGCAATTCACGTAGGTGCCCGACGTTTCCGTATAGGGCGCCAGCGGCAGCAGCACATCGGCATATTCGGTGGCGTTTCCTGCATACGTGGAAATGGCCACGACGAATTCGGCGCCCCGCATGGCCTTTGTCGCCTGCGCAGAGTCGGCACAATCCAGTTCCGGCTCCATGCCAAACAGCACATACGCGCTGCGCGGCGAAGAGATCATGGCAGACGCATTCAAGCCGCCCGCGCCCGGGACACAATTGGCGATATGGCCGCCCACCGAATTCGCGGACTGCCCCAGCACGCCGAATCGCGCACCGACAAGCTCGGACAGCATCTGCATGAGCGAATGCAGTTCCGCCGCGCGCGGGTGCTGTTCGGCGAAGTTGCCAAGGAACAATCCAACCGCCTTGCCGGAGCACAAGCTTGCCGCGATCTTGCGGGTGTCGTCCCGCACTTCAAGCGCGGCAACCGCGGATGGCACCGGCTGCTCCTTCTTTTCCGCGACCGCCTTGACGACCTGTCCCAGCACCTCGGGCAGCTCGTTGGGTGGAACGATGGCCTTGTTGGCCACCGCCATCAACAGCTCGTCGTCGGACGAATGGATGATATTCAATTGTTGAATACGCTTGCCGGCGATGCGAAAGCGCGACGCCAGCACCGGGTGATCCTTGCGCAGGAATGAGCCGACGACAAGAACACGGTCAAGGGATGCGATGTCCGCTACCGGCATTCCCAGCCAGGGCGCGCCGGCGCGCTTGCCGTCAGCCGAAAAATCGGACTGGCGCAGGCGAAAATCTACGTTCTCGCTGCCGATCGCGCGGGTCAGCTTTTGCGCGAGGTGCATCTCTTCAAGGGTCGCGCTCGCGCTCACAAGGGTTCCAATGGCCGAGGCGCCCCGCGCCGCCTTGACTTCCCCAAGGCGCTTGGCCACCAGCGCCAGCGCACTTTGCCAGTCGGCCTCGCGCCAGCGTCCGTCTTCCTTGATCATGGGCGTGGTCAGCCGCTCCGCCGAGTTCAGTGCCTCGTAGGAAAAGCGGTCACGATCCGAGATCCAGCATTCATTCACCGCCTCGTTCTCGAGCGGCACCACGCGCAGGACGCGGTCCTGCTTGGTCTGCGCGATCAGGTTGGCACCCAGGCTGTCGTGGGGCGATACGGTCTTGCGACGGTTCAACTCCCAGGTGCGCGCGCTGTAGCGGAACGGCTTGGAGGTCAGCGCGCCAACCGGGCAGATGTCGATCATGTTGCCGGACAACTCTGAATCCACGGTCTTGCCCACGAACGATACGATTTCCGAATGCTCGCCTCGCCCGATCATGCCGAGCTCCATGACACCGGCGACTTCCTGGCCGAAGCGCACACAGCGGGTGCAGTGGATGCAACGACTCATCTCCTCCGCGGACACCAGCGGCCCGATATTCTTGTGGAACACCACGCGCTTGGCCTCGGTATAGCGAGAAGCGCTGCCGCCGTAGCCGACCGCAAGGTCCTGCAGCTGGCACTCGCCGCCCTGGTCGCAGATCGGGCAGTCGAGCGGATGGTTGATCAGCAGGAATTCCATCACCCCGCTCTGCGCCTTCTTGGCGGCTTCGGAATGCGTCCACACTTTCATGCCGTCCGTGACGGGCGTCGCGCAGGCCGGCATCGGCTTGGGCGCCTTTTCCACCTGCACCAGGCACATGCGGCAATTGGCAGCGATGGACAGCTTCTTGTGATAACAGAAGTGCGGCACGAAGATGCCCAGGCGATTGGCCGCCTCCATCACCGTGGACCCATGGGGGACTTCCAGGCCCTGGCCGTCGACTTCGACTTTCAGCATGGCCATGGTTCAGGCCGCCTTTTCAAGATGAGCAACGTGGGCGCCGGCGCGCCCCCACTTCGGCTCGCTGTCCGGCCCGGAAACAAGGCATCGCTTGTTTTCGATGTGGTATGCGAACTCGGAACGGAAATGCTTGAGGAAACTCTTGACCGGCAGCGCCGCCGCGTCGCCGAGCGCGCAGATGGTGCGGCCGGCGATGTTGTCGGCCACATTGTCGAGCAACGCGAGGTCTTCAGGCCTGCCCTGCCCGTTCTCGATGCGGTGGACCACGCGATACAGCCAGCCGGTACCCTCGCGGCAGGGCGTGCACTGGCCGCAGGACTCCTCGTAATAGAAGTACGACAAGCGCTCCAGCGCCCGCACCATGCAGGTCCGCTCGTCCATGACGATGACTGCCCCCGAACCCAGCATGGAGCCCGCCTTGGAGATGGAGTCGTAGTCCATGTCCGTGGCCATGATGACCTCGGCCGGCAGGACAGGCATCGACGAGCCGCCCGGTATCACGGCTTTCAGCTTGCGCCCGTCCTTCACGCCACCCGCCATTTCCAGCAGCTTTGCAAACGGGGTCCCGAGCTTGACTTCGTAATTGCCCGGACGATTCACGTGCCCAGACACCGAGAACACCTTGGTGCCGCCGTTGTTGGGTTTGCCCAGAGCGAGGAAGGCATCGGCGCCATTGCGGATGATCCAGGGCACCTGCGCGAAGGTCTCGGTGTTGTTGATGGTGGTCGGTTTGCCGTAAAGACCGAAGCTTGCGGGGAACGGCGGCTTGAAGCGCGGCTGGCCCTTCTTGCCTTCGAGAGATTCCAGCAACGCTGTCTCTTCGCCGCAGATGTAGGCGCCGTAACCTGCGTGTGCATGCAGCTCGAAACTGAAATCCGACCCGAGAATGTTCTTGCCGAGGTAGCCTGCGGCGCGCGCCTCATCCAGTGCAGCCTCGAATCGCTCGTAGACTTCCCAGATCTCGCCGTGGATGTAGTTATAGCCGGTGGTGGCACCCATGACGTAGGCGCCAATGATCATGCCCTCGATCACCGAATGCGGGTTATAGCGCAGGATGTCGCGGTCCTTGCAGGTGCCTGGCTCGCCCTCGTCCGAATTGCACACCAGGTACTTGGCGCCTGGAAACTGCCGCGGCATGAAGCTCCACTTCAAGCCGGTCGGAAAGCCCGCACCACCGCGCCCGCGAAGACTGGATTTCTTCAACTCGCCGATCAGTTCGTCCTGCGGGGTCTTGGCGGAGATGATTTTCTTCAGCGCAGCATAACCGTCGCGCGCCTCGTAATCCTTCAGGCGCCAGTTATTGCCGTCAAGGCCCGTCATCAGAATGGCATCGGAACCGTAGTCGAGCATCTCAGGCCCCTTTCCCGAGCTCATCGACCAGGGCATCGAGCTTGGAATTGGACATGCTGTCACACATGCGCTTGTTGTTCACCAGCACAACCGGCGCCATGGCGCAGGCGCCCATGCACTCGCCTTCCTTCAGCGTGAATTTCCCGTCGGGCGTGGTCTCGTTGAAGTCGATGCCCAGGCGCGACTTGAGGTGATCGGCTGCCGCCAGCGACCCCTGCAGGCCGCAGGGCAGGCAAGTACAGATGGTGAGTTTGAACTTGCCCGTCGGTTGCAGGTTGTACATGTTGTAGAAGCTCGCCACCTCGTACACTGCGACCGGTGCCATGCCGAGGTACCCGCCGACGAAGTCGATGGTCTCGGGGGCCAGCCATCCTTTTTCATCCTGCGCGATCACCAACGCCGCCATGACCGCCGACTGCTTCTGGTCAGCGGGGTACTTGGCGATCTCTCGATCGATCTTTTTCAGGGATTCCGCGGAAAGCATCAGAGGTCACTCACCTGTCAATTTCGCCGAACACGATGTCCTGCGTGCCAATGATGGCCACGACGTCCGCGAGCATGTGCCCCCGCGACATTTCGTTGAGCGCGGCCAGATGCGGAAATCCCGGCGCGCGAATCTTCAAACGGTAGGGCTTGTTGGCGCCATCCGATATCGCATAAATTCCGAATTCGCCCTTCGGGTGTTCCACCGCTGCATACGCCTCTCCCGGAGGCACATGCATGCCTTCGGTGAAGAGCTTGAAGTGATGGATCAATTCTTCCATGTTGCTCTTCATGTCGACGCGCGAAGGCGCGGCCACCTTGTGGTTCGACGTGATGACCGGCCCGGCATTGGCGCGCAGCCAGGCTATGCACTGACGGATAATCTTGTTCGACTGGCGCATCTCCTCGATGCGCACGAGATAGCGGTCGTAGCAATCGCCATTGACGCCAATGGGTATGTCGAACTCCATCCGGTCGTAGACTTCGTACGGCTGCTTGCGGCGAAGGTCCCACTCCACCCCGGAGCCGCGCAGCATGGGCCCCGTGAAACCGAGCGCCTTGGCACGTTCCGGCGTCACCACGCCGATGCCGACGGTGCGCTGTTTCCAGATGCGGTTGTCGGTGAGCAGGGTCTCATACTCGTCGACGTACGTCGGAAAGCGCCGGGTGAAGTCCTCGATGAAATCGAGCAAGGAGCCCTGGCGGTTCTCGTTGAGCTCGCGCACCTTTTTCTCGCTGCGGTAGGGCGATGGCAGGTACTGCGGCATTGCGTCCGGCAGGTCGCGGTACACACCGCCAGGCCGATAGTAGGCCGCGTGCATGCGCGCGCCTGACACCGCCTCATAGCAGTCCATCAGGTCCTCGCGCTCGCGAAAGCAATAGAGAAACACCGTCATCGCGCCGATATCGATGGCGTGGGCACCCAGCCACAGAAGGTGGTTGAGCACCCGCGTGATCTCATCGAACATGACGCGGATATATTGCGCACGCTCGGGCACCTCGATGCCGACGAGCTTCTCGATGGCCATGCAGTAAGCGTGCTCGTTGCACATCATCGACACATAGTCCAGCCGATCCATGTACGGCAGCGACTGGATCCAGGTCTTGTGCTCGGCAAGCTTCTCGGTGGCGCGATGCAGAAGGCCGATGTGCGGGTCGGCACGCTGGATGACTTCGCCATCGAGTTCGAGCACCAGGCGCAACACGCCATGGGCGGCCGGATGCTGCGGGCCAAAATTGAGCGTGTAATTGCGTATCTCGGCCATGTCAGGCCTTCCCGCCAAGTTCGCCGTACTGCGCTTCGCGAACGATGCGGGGGGTGACCTCGCGCGGCTCGATCGTAACCGGCTGGTATATCACGCGCCGCTGCTCCGGGTCGTAGCGCATTTCGACGTTGCCTGACAACGGGAAGTCCTTGCGGAAAGGATGGCCGACGAACCCGTAGTCGGTGAGAATGCGCCGCAGGTCGTCATGCCCCTCGAACATGATGCCAAACAGGTCGAATGCCTCGCGCTCGTACCAATTGGCATTCGGCCACACGCCGGTCAATGTATCGACAACAGGAAAATCATCTTCGGCGGCAAACACACGAAGGCGCAGGCGGCAATTATTGGACACCGAAAGGAGGTGGGCCACGACTGCGAAGCGCAGGGGCGGCACTTCACTTCCACCCCACCCCGAATAATCCACGCCGCACAGGTCGATCAACTCCTCAAACCGCAGGGAAGGTTCGTCGCGCAATAGCGTGGCCACGCCGATCAAGTCATTCGATTTCACTACCAGCGTCAGCTCGCCCAACGCCTCGTCCAATCGCTGGATACGCTCGCCCAGCGTCGATGCCAATGCGGCCTTGAGCGTTTCAATGCGTGTGGACATGAATAGGTGGCCGTTGCGTCAGTTTGATAGGCTGTCTAGCGTGCGATGGTATTGGTGCGCTTGATCTTGTTCTGCAACTGCACCAGCCCGTACAACAATGCCTCGGCGGTCGGAGGGCAGCCAGGGACATATACATCGACAGGGACGATGCGATCGCAGCCCCGCACCACTGAATAACTGTAGTGATAGTACCCGCCGCCATTCGCGCACGAGCCCATCGACAGCACCCAACGCGGCTCTGCCATCTGGTCATACACCTTGCGCAGGGCCGGCGCCATCTTGTTGCACAACGTGCCGGCCACGATCATCAGGTCAGAATGGCGCGGGCTAGGGCGAAATACGATGCCGAAACGGTCGAGGTCGTAGCGCGCGGCCCCCGCATGCATCATCTCGACGGCGCAACATGCCAGCCCGAACGTCATCGGCCACAGCGACCCGGTGCGCGTCCAGTTGACGAGTTTGTCCACCGATGTGGTCACAAAACCCTGTTGCATCAGTCCGTCGGAGGCGCCCATGTCACTCCCATTCCAGCGCGCCCTTCATCCACTCGTAGATGAAACCCACGACGAGGATGAAGAGGAAGATCATCATTGAGACGAACCCGAACATGCCGATCTCGTCCAGCACGACTGCCCACGGAAAGAGGAACGCAATTTCCAGGTCGAACAGGATGAAGAGGATCGCGACAAGGTAGTAGCGGACGTCGAACTTCATCCGCGCATCTTCGAATGCCTCGAATCCGCACTCGTAGGGGGACAGTTTTTCGCTGTCGGGGCGGTTCATGCCAAGCAATGTGGAGCAGACCCAGCCCGCAATCGTGGGTCCCGCGCCCACCGCAACAGCGACGCAGATAAAGGCCAGGATCGGGAAATAGGCTTCAAGCATGGTGGCTAGATTTTTTTCCCGGGACACCGGAAGCAATTGCGGGATCGTTGGCCCGGAGGATCCTGTCGCACATCTCGCAATCGCTTCCTTCAATTAACGGATCCGTCACCCGGGACTCCCATCACCCCGACCGCCCTGCCTGCCCACTCCAACCACTCTCGTACGCTTGCTCACATTCAAGCCTGGTGCCGACGGGGAGACTCGAACTCCCACAGCTTTCGCCACCGCCCCCTCAAGACGGCGTGTCTACCAATTTCACCACGTCGGCAAATTTTGGCTTGGAACCAGCAACGAGGAACATCCATTCGCGCCTCGCTGTTCTACCGCCCGCGGAAACCAGGAGGAAAAGGATCCAAGCGCGAATATTTTACTACTACTTTGGAACCTCGTTCGCCCCGGAGCTCTTCGCCGCATCACTTTCGGCCGCGGATTTCGCTGCTGGCGCAGCCGGCGCGCTCGTTGACGCCGGGGTCGCGGGCGCCTCCTTGACTGCATCCATGACTCCACCACCCTCGACTGTTCGGTGACTTGCAAGATAAGCAAGCCCAAGGCTCGTCAGGAAAAAGATAGCGGCCAGCACCGCAGTTGCACGCGACAGGAAATTGGCGGAACCCGTGGCGCCAAACAAACTGCCTGACGCCCCGCTGCCAAACGCGGCGCCGACATCAGCACCCTTGCCATGCTGCAGCAAGACCAGGCCGATGACACCCAAGGCGGCCAGCACGTGAACAACTAAAACCAGAGTCAGCCAAATATTCATGATGTCCTTTATCAGCTATTGCGCATTGCAGCTTTGCAAATCGCAATGAAATCATCGGCGACCAGCGAGGCGCCGCCAATCAGTCCGCCGTCTATATCCGGCTGGGAGAACAATTCAACCGCATTCGCAGGTTTGACGCTGCCACCATACAAAAGCACCAGCGCATCCGCGATGCCCGAATCCATCCTTGCAACCTTCCCCCGGAGGAACGCATGAACGGCTTGTGCCTGCGCTGGCGAAGCCGTCTTCCCCGTCCCGATCGCCCATACCGGTTCGTAGGCCAATACGGCCGATTCCAACGCCGACACGCCGGCTAGAGCCACGACCGCATCCAGTTGCCGCGCAACCACCGCTTCGGTTTCGCCCTGTTCACGCTGCCCGAGAGTTTCGCCAACGCACAAAATCGGGAGCAGTCCGCTGCGTTGCGCTGCCAGGAACTTGGCACCAACCAGTGCATCGCTTTCGGAATACAGCTGCCGGCGCTCCGAATGGCCGACAATGACGTAACGACACCCGAAATCCCTGAGCATCGCACCAGACACCTCACCGGTGAATGCACCATGGTCATTCTCGCACAGTGTCTGCGCCCCCCAGGTGATGCCACTCCCCGTGAGCGCGGCAGATACCTGCGCAAGGTAGGGAAACGGGGGACAAACCGCGAATTCGGCGCCTTGGTTCGCGTTGAGCGAAACACACAGCCGTGCGAGCAAATCCCGGTTGGATGCGAGGCTGCCGTGCATTTTCCAGTTGCCCGCGACCAGCCGACCTCTACCCGGACTCATGCCCACTTCGCCCCCACGTATTCATGCCGCACTGATGAACCGACACGTACAGACGCGCGTTGCGTCCGGTGCCGCAAGAATTGCATCGCCCACAAGAAACGGGCAGCCCGTCATTCTAGCTGCGAGGCTCGCCAAGGTCAATGCAAAACCAGGAAAAACTCTGGGGATTCAGTATGTTCCAGCGCACTTCCGCGCGCATGCCCAAACATTGACTGAGGCACGCCAATCACCACCACGTGCCGTGTCGACGCCACAAGCAAAGCCGAACCGATGCGCAAAACGAAAGGGCCCGCATTCGCGGGCCCTTTCTAGTACCGGGTTCGGTACACCTTAACCGAATCGCCCAGTAATGTAATCCTCGGTTTCGCGACGCTTGGGATTCACGAATAGGGTCTCGGTCACCCCGAACTCGATCAATTCCCCCAGATACATGTAGGCGGTGAAATCCGAGACACGCGCGGCCTGCTGCATGTTGTGGGTGACGATCACGATGGTGAAATCCTTCTTCAGGTCATGCACCAGTTCCTCGATGCGCAAGGTGGAGATGGGGTCAAGTGCCGAAGTCGGCTCGTCCAGCAGGAGGACATGCGGCTTGACCGCAATCCCGCGCGCGATGCACAGGCGCTGCTGCTGTCCGCCGGAAAGACTCATGCCACTCTGGCCCAGCTTGTCCTTCACCTCGCCCCACAACGCGGCTTTTTGCAGCGCCCACTCGACGCGATCGTCCAGTTCCGACTTGGACAGTCGTTCGTGCAACTTCACGCCAAAGGCAATATTGTCGTAAATGGACATCGGAAACGGCGTCGGCTTCTGGAACACCATGCCCACGCGTGCACGCAGGTCGTTCAGATCGACGTTGGAGGCAATCATGTTCTGCCCGTTGAACAACAGTTCTCCCTCTGCGCGCTGCTCGGGGTACAGGTCATACATCCGGTTCAAGGTGCGCAAAAGGGTCGATTTGCCGCAACCCGAAGGTCCGATGAATGCCGTGACGCGGCGCTTGTAGATTTCCAGGTTGATATTTTTCAGCGCATGGTACTTGCCGTAATAAAACTGGAAATTCTTGAAGGCAACTTCAACCGTCTCGGATGTCGCCGCCGCTTCACCGCCTTCACGCCCTTGTCGCTGGGCACTGGCGTCCCGGGCTAATGTTGCCATATTCATCGCTGGATCTCATTCTTGAACAAGGTACGGGCGATTATGTTCAGTGCAAGCACACCGATCGTAATCAGGAACACACCGGCCCAGGCAAGCTCTTGCCAGTCGGTGAACGGGCTCATTGCAAATTTGAAAATGGTAACCGGCAGGTTGGCCATCGGCTTGTTCAGGTCCGTGGACCAGAACTGGTTCGAAAGCGCAGTGAACAGCAGTGGTGCAGTTTCGCCGGCAATGCGGGCTACTGCCAACAGGATGCCGGTAATGATCCCGGATTTCGAGGCCTGCAACGTCACTTGGGTGATGACCTGGTACTGCTGGGCACCGAGCGCAAATGCCGCTTCGCGCAGGCTGTTGGGCACCAGCAGAAGCATGTTTTCCGTTGTGCGGACCACCACGGGAACCACAATTAGCGCCAGCGCCACCACGCCCGAAATACCGGAGAAATTTCCGACCTGCGATACATAGAAAGCGTATATGAACAGCCCGATCACGATTGACGGTGCTGACAGCAGGATGTCGTTGATGAACCGCGTAGCGCCGGCGAGCCAGGATCCAGCGCCGTATTCAGCGAGGAACACACCGGCCAGAATTCCTATGGGCGTGCCGATCAAGGTCGCCAACCCGACCAGGATGAAGCTGCCTGCGATGGCGTTTGCCAGCCCGCCCTCTGCAGCGCCCGGGGGCGGAGTCATCTTGGTGAATAGATCTAGCGACAATCCCGACACGCCCAACTGCAGCGTCGTAAACAGTATCCAGATCAGCCAGAACAGGCCAAACGACATCGCGGCCAACGATAAAGTCAGGGCGAATTTGTTGACGAGCTTGCGTTTTTGGGAAAGGTTCATTCGTCGCGCTCGCTCAGGTCCGGCTACCCTCGGCCCCTTGCAGCCTCATCAGCAGCAGCTTGGAAGTCGCGAGGACGATAAAGGTGATGACAAACAGGATCAGGCCAAGCTCCATCAAGGCCGCGGTATGCAGCCCGGGGCCCGCCTCGGCGAATTCGTTGGCCAGCGCCGACGTAATGCTGTTGCCCGGGAGGTAAAGCGAGACGTCGGTAAGGAAATTGGTGTTTCCAATGACAAAGGTGACGGCCATGGTTTCCCCCAACGCGCGCCCGAGACCGAGCATGATGCCTCCGGTCACGCCGACCTTGGTGTAGGGTAGGACGACATTCCAGACGACCTCCCAGGTCGTACTGCCGACCGCATAGGCCGACTCCTTGAGCATCGTCGGAGTCACCTCAAAAACATCGCGCATTACCGAAGCAATGAACGGGATGATCATGATGGCCAGGATGATCCCCGCCGCCAACAAGCCAATGCCCATTTGCGGACCGCTGAACAAGCGCCCGATGAAGGGTACATTTCCCAGAGTGGCGCTGATTGCGGGCTGAAAATATTTCGCGAAGATCGGGGCGAACACCAGCAGCCCCCACATGCCATAGACGATGCTCGGGATAGCCGCAAGCAACTCAATGGCGGTTCCAAGTGGACGGCGCAACCACCCTGGCGACAATTCGGTCAGAAAGATTGCGATTCCGAAGCTGACTGGTACCGCAATGACCAGCGCGATGATCGATGTGATCAGCGTCCCGTAAATCGGAATCAAGGCGCCGAAGCGCTCCATCGGCGGATTCCACTCGCTGGTCCAAATGAATGCCGGACCGAACTTCATGATCGACGGCCACGAGGCATAGACCAGCGAACCGATAATTCCCGCCAGCACCAGGAAAGTGAACGCCGCAGTCGCTCTGGTCAGGTTGCGGAATATCCAGTCCGCAATCCACTGGCGGGGTTTTGCAGACTTATTCATTGCACTCAGCTCTACCATAACCGAAGAAGACTCGGCGTCTGCCGTGGTGCCTCGTGGAACAGCGCTCAATTCCGCTCCCCTCTAAACATTGATCCGCGAGTCGCCCAGCCTCGAGGGCGTTTCGCAGACCCGCCAGCTTTAAGACTGGGGCGACTAACGCACAGTCCAGAGCGCCTTGCCCGAAGCATCCTTGATGTTCGCGGCGAGGGACGTGTTGATCAGCTTGATCAGCGAATCAGGCAGCGGCACATATTCAAGTTCGGTAGCCATTTTCCCGCCATTTTTCAATGCCCAATCGAAGAATTTCAAGGTTTCGATGCCCTGAGCCGGCTTGTCCTGCACCTTGTGCATGAGAATGAAGGTCGCCCCCGTGATCGGCCACGATGCCTTGCCGGGTTTGTCCGTCAGGATCTCGGCGAAAGCCGACTTCGCCCAATCCGCGCCTGCAGCCGCAGCCTTGAAATTCTCATCATCGGGCTGCACGAACTGACCTTCCGCATTTTGCATTTGCGTGTGCGTCAGCTTGTTCTGCTTGGCATACGCATATTCGACGTAACCGATCGACGCCGGCACGCGCTGGACGAACGCGGAAACACCTTCGTTACCCTTACCACCCAATCCGAGCGGCCACTGCACCGCAGTGCCTTCGCCAACCTTCTGCTTCCACTCGGCGTTGACCTTGGACAAGTAGTTCGTGAAGATGAACGTCGTACCGGAGCCGTCTGCGCGCCGCACCACGGCGATGTCCTGTGCCGGGAGCGCAACCTTCGGATTCAAGTCAGCAATCGGCTTGTCATTCCACTTGGTAATCTTGCCGAGATAGATATCGCCCAATACAGCGCCGGTCAGGCGCATCTCGCCGGGCTTTATGCCTGGCAGATTCACCACCGGCACGATTCCACCGATGACCGTCGGGAACTGCAACATGCCGCTCTTTTCCAGATCGGCCGGAGAAAGTGGCATGTCCGAGGCGCCAAAATCGACAGTCTTCGCCTGTATCTGCTTGATCCCGCCACCTGAACCGATGGACTGATAGTTGATCTTGTTTCCGGTGGCTTTCTGGTAGGCATCAGCCCACTTCGAATAGATCGGGGCCGGAAATGACGCGCCGGCACCGGTGATTTCGGCAGCAATTGCGCTGGAAGCCAGCGCTGCGGAGACCGCAACACCGATCAATCCTTTAAATACCGTTGTGTTCATAAGAGCACTCCTGATGATAGTCGGAAGACTTACAGGAAACGATATTAGGGTGCGAATATGACAGCAAGGTTACAAACTGACTCAATCTCGATGAATTTCAGGCTCTTGACGCATCCCCCACCGCTGCAGCAATCTCATTGGCGCCGGCGGTGACTTTGGCCTTGTTTTCGCCTTCCACCATTACGCGCAGCACCGGTTCGGTTCCCGACGGACGCAACAACACGCGCCCCTTTTTCCCCAGCCGGCGCTCGACTGCCTGTGTGGCCATTGTGATCGACGCATTTCTTTGCCACTCGAAGTCTCTCGGCACAGTCACGTTCACCAGCACCTGGGGAAACAGTTTCAGGTCGCCGGCAAGCGAGCTCAGCGATTTGCCCGATTCGCAAACTGCTGTCAGCACCTGCAACGCCGACACGATCCCGTCGCCGGTCGTATGTTTGTCCAGACACAGGATGTGCCCCGAATTCTCGCCCCCCAATTCCCACCCCCGTTCGGCCAGCGCCTCCAGGACATAGCGATCACCCACCTTGGCCCGCACGAAGCCAATACCCAAGGCCCCAAGCGCGTTCTCAAGCGCCAGGTTCGTCATCAAAGTCCCTGCAACGCCCTTGAGCGGGCCACGCCGGTGGCGGTGACGCGCGATCACGTAGAGAAGTTGGTCGCCGTCGAAGGGAACTCCGGACGCGTCGACCATGAGCAGCCGATCGCCATCGCCGTCGAGTGCAATACCCAGATCCGCCTTGTGCTCCTTGACGGCCGCCTGAAGCGCCTGGGGGGACGTAGCGCCGACCATGTCGTTGATGTTGAGTCCATCCGGACTTACGCCGATGGAAATCACGTCTGCGCCCAGTTCGTGGAATACGTGCGGCGCAATGTGATAGTCCGCCCCGTTGGCACAATCGACCACCATGCGCAGCCCGCGCAGATCGAGCGCAGAAGGGAAGGTGCTTTTGCAAAACTCGATGTAACGCCCGGCCGCATCATCGATCCGGCGCGCCTTGCCGAGTTGCGCCGAAGGGCGACAACCCATCGGCTGTTCCATGGCATTTTCAATCTCCGCCTCAACCGCATCGGGAAGCTTGTTCCCGTCGGCAGAGAAGAACTTGATGCCATTGTCGGAGTAGGGGTTGTGCGACGCGCTGATGACGACCCCTGCCTGCAGTCGCAACGCCCGCGTCAGATAGGCGATCGCCGGTGTCGGCATCGGGCCGGAGAGCATGACGTCGATGCCAGCGGCGGACAAACCCGCCTCCAGGGCGGCCTCGAGCATATAGCCGGAAATCCGCGTGTCCTTGCCGATGAGCACTGCCGGGCGCTCGCCTCGGCGCAATTTGGCGGTTCGTGTCAGTACCTCACCTGCGGCAAAGCCCAGTCGCATCACGAAATCCGGAGTGATCGGAAATTCACCGACCTTTCCCCGAACACCGTCAGTCCCAAAGTATTTGCGGCCCATTAGATCCGTCCAAGTATTAATTTTTTCAATTGTATCAAGGATATCGGTTGATTTTTCAGTGAGTGGTATCCAGTCTCTGACCGATCTCGACGGCCATGCTGCGGTTTGCATTTTTACTATATTTCGATATTATTGGAAATATGGAAACTAAAGATGCCGTTGCCGCACTCGCCGCCCTTGCGCAGGACACCCGCTTGGCCGCGTTTCGCTTGTTGGTTCAAGCCGGCCCCTCCGGGCTCCCTGCCGGTGAAATTGCCGGGCGGTTGGCGCTGCCCCCAGCCACGGCCTCCTTTCACCTTGCCCAACTCAGCCACGCCGGACTTGTGAATACGCAAGCCCGGGGCCGTTTCGTCATTTACACAGTCGACTTCAATCGCATGACCGGGCTGCTCGGCTTCCTGACCGACAACTGCTGCGGCGGTGATCCCTGTGGCCCGCAATCGTGTTCGCCCACAGGTAACCCGGCACTCCCAAACCAGACCGAAAGGACAAAGCCGTGAAACGCTTCCATGTACACGTTGGAGTCTCGGACCTCAATGCAGGCATCGGGTTTTATACAGCGTTGTTCGGCACGGGCCCCAGCGTCGCGAAAGACGATTACGCAAAATGGATGCTCGACGACCCTCGGGTCAACTTTGCCATTTCCACCCGAGGCAAGAAACCGGGCTTGGATCACCTGGGCATCCAGGCGGAGAGCAAAGAGGAACTCGCGCAACTACATGCGCGGATGACCGATGCGCAATTGCCCGTTGCTTCGCAAAGCAATGCGACCTGCTGCTACGCAAACTCGGACAAGCACTGGACACTCGATCCGGCCAACATTGCGTGGGAGAGTTTCCACACTTTGAAAGAAGCAAGCGTGTTCGGGGAAACCCTGCCCTCCGCAAGAGAACTCGAGCGTGCTGCCAGCGCCTGCTGCATCCCGCTGGCCAGGAAGAGTCCCGAGGCAAATTCGTGTTGCGTTCCCGCCGAGACCACATCCTGCTGCAAATAGCCCCCACCCGGAGACCCGCATGACCAGCAAACCTCTCAACGTCTTGTTCCTGTGTACCGGAAATTCGGCGCGCAGCATCCTTGCCGAATCCGTCCTGAACCATGTAGGTGCCGGCCGATTTCGCGCCTTCAGCGCGGGCAGCCACCCCAACGGCACGGTCAATCCGTACGCCATTGAACTTCTGAAGAAGAACAACCTGCCGGTGGACGGCGTGCGCAGCAAGAGCTGGGATGAGTTCGCCCGACCGGATTCGCCCGTCATGGACTTTGTCTTCACTGTCTGCGACCAGGCTGCCGGCGAAGTGTGTCCATTCTGGCCCGGGCAACCCATGACCGCGCATTGGGGTGTCGAGGACCCGGCCGGAGTCGAAGGCGATGATGAGACTAAGCGGCGCGCATTTTTCGCGGCCTACACCCATCTGCGTCGTCGCATAGAAATCTTCACCAACCTTCCGATGGCGACCCTCGATCGCATGGGATTGAAGAAGCAACTCGACGACATCGGTCGCTCATGACCATTGGCAAGCGCCTGGCGGGCGAGGCACTGGGGACCGCACTGCTGCTCGCCGTCGTTGTCGGCTCGGGCATCATGGGTCAGCGCCTGTCAGGCGGGAATGACGCAATCGCCTTGCTTGCCAACAGCGTTGCGACCGGCGCAGGGCTGGTCGCGCTCATCCTTGTCTTCGGCCCCGTATCCGGGGCACATTTCAATCCGGTGGTGACACTGTGCGACGCAGCGCTCGGCAACCGGTCGTGGAAGGATGTCCCGGCCTACGTTGCGGCCCAGTTCGCGGGCGCGATTATCGGCGTCGCCATGGCGCACGCCATGTTCGATCTGCCGCTCTTCGCCGCCTCCGCGCATGCGCGAACGGGAGTCGCGCAATGGTGGAGCGAAATCATTGCAACGTTCGGCCTGGTGCTGGTCGTTTTTGCCTGCGTCAGGAGCAAGACAGCATTCACGCCGTTCGCCGTGGGGCTCTACATCACCGCTGCGTACTGGTTCACGGCCTCGACATCGTTTGCCAATCCTGCCGTCACCCTTGCACGAAGCATGACCGACACGTTTGCGGGCATCCGTCCCGATGACGTGGCCGGATTTGTTGTCGCGCAGTTGGTCGGCGCGCTCGTCGGACTGGCGGTGGTGCGATGGATGGTCCCGGGGAAATGACGACGCCGAGCGATTAGCGCATGGGCGCCCAAGCAACGCAGGCATTGCTTTGGCGATTGGTGCCTGCGCTGGGCATCGCACAGATCATTTCCTGGGGCAGTCTTTACTACGCCATCGCAGTTCTTGGCGAAAGCATCCAGCGGGATCTGCAGATCGGACCGGTGCTGTTGTATGGGGCATTCACCGCGAGCCTGATTCTCTCCGGCATGGTGGCACCCTTCGTAGGCAGAATCGTGGACGCCCGCGGCGGGGGAGCGGTCATGCCGGCCGGATCCGCGATTGCAGGCATGGCGCTGCTCATCATCGCCTGCGCAGAAGGGCCGGCGGCGCTCGTCGCAGGGTGGCTGGTCGCGGGAGTCGCCATGTCCGCGGCGCTTTACGATCCTGCCTTCGCGACGCTGACGCGCATTGCAGGCACGTCCTATCGCACCGCAATTACCGCGCTGACGCTGTTTGGCGGGTTAGCGAGCACGGTCTTCTGGCCCGCATCGCAATACCTCATGGATGCCATTGGCTGGCGGCAGACATTGATGATCTATGCCGCAGCTCATCTTCTCATCTGCCTGCCGATTCACGCGCTCCTCATTCCGCGCAGCGTGCCTCGGCCGGTCACCGGCGGGGCGATCACCATGCCGGAAACATTGCCGCCCAAACGCCGCGGCTTCTACTTCCTGGCCCTCGCATTCGCGATGTCGAGCTTCATTTTTTCGGCCATGTCCGTACACCTCATTTCCATCCTGAAGACGTCCGGGTTCGATGCCGGCAGTGCCGTCTGGCTCGCTGCCCTGATCGGTCCGATGCAGGTATTGGGGCGGATTGGGGAACTGGCATTCGGGCGCAATCTCCGCTCGACCACCGTGGGTTCCATTGCGCTTGGATTGCTGCTCGTCGCCATCGTGTTGCTGATGCTTGTTCCGGGTCCGGGCATCATTGCCATCGCGTTTGCCATTGCCTATGGATGCAGCAATGGCATCATGACCATCGCCAGAGGCACTATTCCGGCACAACTGTTCGGTCGCGAAGGCTACGGAGAATTGCTGGGCCGGTTCGCGAGAGTCGTGTCATCAGCCACGGCTGCCGCACCCATCGTCATCGCCCTCATGTTGGCTGCTGATATCACCTATGCGGGCATCGAGGCGACACTCATCGCTTGCATCGTCGTGGCCATTGTCAGCTACGGCTTCGCTTTGCGTGCCAACCCGGCAGGCACCCAGGTTCACTGGGCCACATGAGCAAAGCCAGCGACGCTGACGGGCGCGCAGCTGAAAATACTCAGCGCACCTGCGACCACAGCACCAGGGCATCGCGCGTCGCCGCCACATCGTGCACGCGAAGGATCGACGCACCGCGTTGCGCCGCGATCAGCGCCGCAGCCACGCTCACGTGCACGCGCTCACCCGGCGGCCTCCCGGTGATCGCCCCAAGGGTGGCTTTTCGCGAAAGGCCGGCAAGGAGCGGAAAGTCCAGCCTCACCAACGCATCGAACTCGCGCAGCAGGGTCAGATTGTGTTCTGCAGTCTTGCCGAACCCGAACCCCGGGTCGAGCACGATGCGCTCTCGAGCAATTCCCGCCGACAGGGCCGCCTCGGCACGCGAAACCAGGAACGCACCCACCTCAGACACGACATCGCCATAGCTTGGCGCGGCCTGCATGTTGCGAGGCCCACCCTGCATGTGCATCAGACAGACTGCAACATTGCTTGCAGCAACGGCTTCCATTGCCCCGGGCCGCTGCAATGCCTCGATATCGTTGACCATGGATGCACCAGCCGCGATGGCCAAACGCATCACGGCTGGCTTTGCCGTGTCGATTGATAGCGGAATATTCGAACCGACGAGCGCCTCGATGACTGGCATCACACGGGCCAGTTCATCCTCCAGGCTGACGGGCTGCGCCCCGGGGCGGCTTGACTCCCCGCCGATGTCCAGGATATCTGCGCCCTCAGCGATCAGGCGGCGAGCATGGGCAATGGCTTGTGCGGCGGTCGCATGCTCCCCGCCATCCGAAAATGAATCCGGCGTGACATTGACGATTCCCATGAGCAAGGGCCGGTCCAGCGCCAGCTGGAAGCTTCCGGCAATCAGTTTGCGCGCCATGCGATGAATTCACCCATCCGGACCCAGAAACAAAAAGGCCCGAAGCGCACTCCGGGCCTTCGCTGCCTAACGCATGCTTCAGGCCGTTGCGGGTTCGGTCGTCGTCGCGCCTGCCTGGGGAGGCTGTTGCGAGGGCGACTGCGGCGGCTTGGGCGGACGCGGCGGCACACCCGCCATGATGTCGTCGAGCTGCTCCGCGTCCAGCGTTTCCCACTCCAGCAAGGCCTTCGTCATCACCTCGACCTTGTCGCGATTGTCTTCGATCAGCTTGCGCGCGAGCCCATATTGCTGGTCGATGATGCGACGGATTTCCTGGTCGACCTTCTGCATCGTCGTCTCGGACACATTCTTGTGCGTGGTGACGGACCGGCCGAGGAATATTTCCCCCTCGTTCTCGCCATACACCATGGGCCCCAGCTCGTCCGACATGCCCCACTGGGTAACCATCCGGCGCGCCAGATCAGTGGCGCGCTCGAAGTCGTTCGAGGCGCCAGTGGTCATCTGGTTCATGAAGATTTCTTCGGCGATCCGGCCACCGAAAAGAACCGCTATCGTCGAGAGCAGTCTTTCCTTGTCCATGCTGTAGCGGTCCTCGACCGGCAATTGCATGGTCACGCCGAGGGCGCGCCCGCGCGGAATGATGGTCACCTTGTGCACGGGATCGGTCTTGGGCTGGAGCTTGGCAACCACCGCATGCCCGGACTCGTGGTACGCGGTGTTCCGCCGCTCTTCCTCCGGCATGACCATCGAACGGCGCTCGGCGCCCATGATGATCTTGTCCTTGGCGCGCTCGAAATCTTCCATGTCCACCAGGCGCTTGTTCTTGCGCGCAGCGAACAGTGCCGCTTCATTCACCAGATTGGCGAGATCCGCCCCTGACATTCCCGGCGTGCCCCGCGCGATGATGTCGGCCTTGACATCCGGCGCCATCGGCACCTTGCGCATGTGCACCAGGAGTATCTGCTCGCGACCACGGATATCGGGCAGCGGCACGACCACCTGGCGATCGAAACGGCCCGGACGCAGCAGCGCGGGATCGAGCACATCGGGGCGGTTCGTTGCTGCGATCACGATCACGCCCGTCGTCCCTTCGAATCCGTCCATCTCGACCAGCAACTGGTTCAAGGTCTGTTCGCGCTCGTCATTGCCGCCGCCCAGTCCGGCGCCACGCTGGCGCCCCACCGCGTCGATTTCGTCGATGAAAACGATGCACGGCGCCTGCTTCTTTGCCTGCTCGAACATGTCGCGAACACGAGCCGCGCCGACACCGACGAACATTTCGACGAAATCCGACCCCGAGATGGAGAAGAACGGCACCTTCGCCTCGCCCGCAATCGCGCGCGCCAGCAAAGTCTTGCCTGTTCCGGGCGAGCCCACCATCAGCACGCCCTTAGGGATATGCCCGCCCAGCTTCTGGAACTTGGTCGGGTCCTTGAGGAAATCGACCAGTTCGGCAACGTCTTCCTTCGCCTCTTCACATCCGGCAACATCGGCGAAGGTCACATTATTCGTGGCCTCGTCCATCATGCGCGCGCGCGACTTGCCGAACGAAAACGCACCGCCCCGGCCGCCGCCCTGCATTTGCCGCATGAAGAACACCCAGACCCCGATCAACAGCAGCATCGGGAACCAGGACACGAAGATGTTCATCAACAGCGACGGTTCTTCCTCCGGCTTGGCCTCGATCTTTACGCCGTACTTGAGCAGGTCGGACACCAGCCAGATGTCGCCGGGCGAGTAGCTGGTGACGCGCTTGCCTTCGTTGGTGGTGGACTTGAGCACGCGGCCCTCGATGAGGACCTTCGCGATGCGACCGGCCTTCACCTCCTCGATGAATTGCGAGTACTCCATCGGTGCCTGCGGGGCTTGACGGGCGTTGAACTGGTTGAAGACCGTCATCAGCACCAAGCCGATCACGAGCCAGATCACCAGATTCTTGAAAAGATTGTTCAAAATTCCTCCTGCGCCGTTGCCGGCGAGTATTCCTCAAACACCATTCCAAAATGGTGCGCTGGTAGGGTACTGCCTGGGAAGCATGCGGGGCGTTCCCCCGCACTTCGAGAATGGCTGACATTCTAGTCCCATAGTATCGGGACAACCAAATGTGCCCACCTCAGATATCAGCCAAATAACCTGTCCTATTAGCACTTTAACAACACGCAATCCCATTCATTCAGTGACCGGTAAAGCCCTTCCCCAAGAGATACATTTCCGTCGAACGACCTCTTGACGCATCCGGTTTGCGCGACGCCACTGCCTTGAAGCTTTCACGCATCGCTGACTGAAACTCCACAAACCCGCTCCCCTGGAACGTCTTGACGAGGAAATTTCCCCCCAATTTCAGATGCTTGCGAGAAAAATCCAGCGCCAACTCGCACAAGTGAAGGCTTCTGGCCTGATCTGCCGCCGCTATACCGGAGATATTGGGGGCCATATCTGAAACCACAAGATCCACAGGCCGACCGCCAAGTGCCGTCTCGACTTGCGCAAGCACCGAATCCTCCCTGAAATCTCCGTGGATGAAGGTCACCCCGGCAAGCGGGGCCATCTCCAGCAAATCCAGCGCAACGATTTTTGCGTTGGCCCCGGCGAGTTGCGTAATCACCTGAGCCCAGCTCCCCGGCGCCGCCCCCAGATCGACAACGCACGCGCCGGGGAAAATCAAGCGATCCCGCTTCGCGATCTCCGACAACTTGTATGCAGCGCGGGAACGGTAACCCTGCGCCTGTGCCTGTTTGACGAAGCTATCCGATACATGCCGGTGCATCCATGCCTTGCTCGAGGGTTTCATCGCCATTCCGGTTTCCCCGAACGCCCACTGTTAGAATCCAGTCCATGCAAGAACTCACACCCACAGCACGACGCGCCCTCAAGGCGCAGGCTCACCCGCTCAAACCCGTGATCATGATCGGCAACGACGGCCTGACGCCGGCGGTCCTCGCGGAAGTGGAGCGCGCGCTGAAATCCCACGAGCTGATCAAGATCCGTGTGCTGGGGGACGACCGTGAAGCGCGCACCCGATGGCTGAAAGAAATGTGCGAGCACACGGGCGCAGCCCCCGTGCAACATATCGGCAAGATTCTTGTCATTCATCGGCCAAATCCTGAACCCTCGCCGGTTACGGAAAGAAAATCGCGCAGCCCGTCGCGCCCGAAAACGGCGGCGCGCGCCCAGCCGAGCAAAGCCTGGCGCGGCGTTGCATCGACACGAGGGGCGCCGCCACGGTCGTCGGCATGGTCGCCCGGGCCGAAAACTCCTGGCACTCGACGCACCTCGCGCCCCACGACACGAAAGGGGTTTTCCGAATCGGCCGCCCCGCGCTCGGCCGCAAGACCTCCTCGGCGCCGCCCGGGCTGAAACACCGAGCGCTGCCGCTACTGGTAGCGTACGTCGATTACCTCGTATTCCCTGACTCCACCTGGCGTCTGGACCTGCACGACATCGCCGGCATATTTTCCAATCAGCGCCCTTGCAATGGGCGACGAAATCGAGATCTTGGCCTTCTTTATGTCTGCCTCATCGTCACCGACGATCTGGTACGTGACAGTTTGATTCGAGGTCCCGGAGGTCTCCTGTAGTTCAACGAAGGCGCCGAACACGCAACGCCCGTCCGTCTCCAGCAATGCCGGATCGATGATCTGCGCGTTGCCCAGCTTGGACTCGACTTCGGCGATACGTCCCTCGACAAAACTCTGGCGCTCCTTGGCCGCATCGTATTCGGCGTTTTCAGACAGGTCCCCGTGCGAGCGCGCCTCGGCAATCGAGGCGATGATGCTGGGTCGCTCAATGGTCTTCAGTCGTTGCAGCTCCGCACGAAGCATCTCGGCACCGGCTACAGTCAATGGGGTCTTGGCCATGATGAGATTCCACAAAAAATATCCGCATTCACACCGGAATCCTCAGGACAGAATCCTAAGGATCGGGCAGGTCTGCGGGGGTGCCCGGCTGCGCGCATGACAGCCCGGACGGAAAAGAATTGAGCGTGTCCAACTATGCGGGGGATATTACCCTCGCGCTCCCCTGCATCAGATGCTCCTGACGGTCATTCTGCCAGAGGCTCTCACTTTTTCAAGTTACCACAGAACCGCCGCGCCTAGAGGCGCGGTCCTCGTCCCCCGGACGCAGCGCGGCATGCAGCGACTGCAGGTCGTAGGGGACCGCGGCCTCCATGTGCCTCAGCCCCGCGCAGGCCGCCCGCGCGCCGGCAATGGTCGTGTAATAGGTGATGCGGTTTGCCAACGCCGAGGTACGGATCGAGCGGGAATCCGAAACCGCGGTTCGGGTTTCCTCCACGGTATTGACGATCAGGTTGATCTCGCCGTTCTTCATCATGTCCACGACGTGCGGCCGGCCTTCGGCCACCTTGTGCACGGTCGCCACCGGCAATCCATGCGCGGACAAGACCGCGGCTGTCCCGCGCGTCGCAACCAGCGTGAATCCCAGTTCCAGCAATTCCTTGGCAATCTCCGCCGCGGCAAGCTTGTCGCCGTCGCGCACGCTGATGAAGGCCCGGCCCGTCTTCGGCAGGCGAACACCCGCGGCCAGTTGCGACTTGACGAAGGCTTCGCCGAACGAATAGCCGACGCCCATGACTTCCCCCGTCGATTTCATCTCGGGACCGAGGATGGTGTCGACGCCAGGGAACTTGATGAACGGAAACACCGCTTCCTTGACCGAGAAATACGGCGGGATGACTTCCCGCACCTCCTGGCCACTCCGACTCTGTTCCGCAAGGCTTTGCCCGACCATGCATCGGGCGGCAATCTTCGCCCACTGCAGGCCGGTGGCTTTGGAGACGAAAGGCACGGTTCGCGAGGCGCGCGGATTGACCTCCAGCACATACACGACATCGCGCTGGATCGCGAACTGTATGTTCATGAGCCCGACCACGTTCAACCCGCGGGCCAGCGCGACCGTCTGGCGCTTCAACTCCCGCTCCAGGTGCGCGCTCAGGGAAAACGCCGGCAGGGAGCACGCCGAGTCGCCCGAGTGCACGCCCGCCTGCTCGATGTGCTCCATGATCCCGGCGACGATCACCTTCTTGCCGTCCGACACCGCATCGACGTCGACTTCGACGGCGTCATTCAGGAAGCGATCGAGCAGCACCGGTGAATCATTGGATACCTTGACCGCCTCGCGCATATAGCGCTCCAGGTCGCGCTGTTCGTGCACGATTTCCATCGCCCGCCCGCCCAGCACGTAACTGGGCCGAACCACCAGCGGATAGCCGATCTCCAGCGCCAGCCTCAGCGCATCGGCTTCGGTGCGCGCGGTGCGATTGGGCGGCTGCTTGAGCTTGAGCTTGTGAAGCAGCTTCTGGAAACGCTCGCGATCCTCTGCGGCGTCGATCATGTCGGGCGACGTGCCGATGATGGGCACCCCGGCCTTCTCCAGGTCGCGCGCGAGCTTGAGCGGCGTCTGCCCGCCGTACTGCACGATCACGCCCAGCGGCTTTTCCTTGTCGACGATCTCAAGAACATCCTCCAGCGTCAGCGGCTCGAAATACAGCCGGTCCGAGGTATCGTAATCGGTTGATACGGTTTCCGGGTTGCAGTTGACCATGATGGTTTCATAGCCATCCTCGCGCAGCGCAAGCGCGGCATGCACGCAGCAGTAATCGAATTCGATACCCTGGCCAATACGGTTGGGGCCGCCGCCCAGCACCATGATCTTCTTCTTGTTCGTCGGCTCGGCCTCGCATTCTTCCTCGTAGGTCGAATACAGGTAAGCCGTGCTCGTCGAGAACTCCGCGGCACAGGTATCCACTCGCTTGTAGACCGGGCGCACGCCCAGCGAATGGCGCCGCTCGCGAACCGCCCGCTCCGTGGACTTGAGCAATTTGGCCAGGCGCCGGTCCGAAAACCCCTTGCGCTTGAGCCCGCGCAGGCGCGAAGCGTCGATGTCCTCGAGCGACATGTCGTCAAGGACCATTTCAGTGTCGACGATGTCCTTGATCTGCGCGAGGAACCAGCGATCGATATGCGTCAGCGCATGGACTTCCTCGATGGAAAACCCGTTCTCGAATGCATCCCCGACGAACCAGATGCGATCGGGACCCGGCTCTCCCAGTTCTTTTTCGATGGTCTCGCGATCAGTGGTCTTCTGGTTGAGCCCGTCGACACCGACTTCCAGCCCGCGCAAGGCCTTCTGGAAAGACTCCTGGAAGGTGCGCCCGATGGCCATCACCTCGCCCACCGATTTCATCTGCGTGGTCAGGCGGTCGTTGGCCTGCGGAAATTTCTCGAACGCAAAGCGCGGCACCTTGGTGACCACGTAATCAATGGTCGGTTCGAACGATGCCGGCGTCGCCCCGCCGGTGATCTCATTTCTCAACTCATCAAGCGTATAGCCGATGGCGAGCTTGGCCGCGATCTTGGCAATGGGGAAACCCGTCGCCTTGGAGGCCAGCGCCGAGGAACGGCTGACGCGCGGATTCATTTCGATGACGATCATGCGGCCATCGGCAGGGTTGATCGCAAACTGCACGTTGGAGCCGCCCGTGTCCACCCCGATTTCGCGCAGCACCGCGATCGACGCATCGCGCAGGATCTGGTATTCCTTGTCGGTCAGCGTCTGTGCCGGCGCCACGGTAATGGAATCGCCCGTGTGCACGCCCATCGGATCGAGGTTCTCGATCGAGCAGACGATGATGCAGTTGTCCTTGTGGTCGCGGACAACCTCCATCTCGAATTCCTTCCAGCCGATCAAGGACTCCTCGATCAGCAACTCCTTGGTGGGCGATGCCTCGAGGCCGCGCTCGCAGATGGCGACGAATTCCTCGCGGTTGTAGGCAATGCCCCCACCCGCGCCGCCGAGCGTGAACGACGGCCGGATCACCACCGGGTAGCCGATCGCAGCCTGCACCTGCAAGGCTTCCTCCATCGAATGCGCCATGGTGGAGCGCGCGCTGCCCAGCCCGATGCGGGTCATGGCCTTCTTGAACTTCTCGCGGTCCTCGGCCTTGTCGATGGCCTCCTTCTTGGCACCGATCAGTTCCACGCCGTACTTCTCGAGCACACCGTGCTTGGCCAGGTCGAGCGCGCAGTTGAGCGCAGTCTGCCCGCCCATGGTCGGCAGCAGCGCGTCGGGACGCTCCTTGGCGATGATCGACTCCACCACCTGCCAGGTCACCGGCTCGATGTAAGTCACGTCCGCCATCTCGGGGTCGGTCATGATGGTTGCCGGATTCGAATTCACCAGCACTACGCGATAGCCTTCGTCGCGCAGCGCCTTGCAGGCCTGTGCCCCTGAATAATCGAATTCGCAAGCCTGGCCGATCACGATGGGGCCAGCGCCAATGATCAGAATCGTCTTGAGGTCGGTGCGCTTAGGCATGGCCTTCCTTCGGAGCATGGCCTTCCTTCGGAGCATGGCCTTCCTTCGGAGCATGGCCTTCCTTCGGAGCATGGCCTTCCTTCGCGGCGTGGCCCGCCTCACCCATCATCTTCACGAATCGATCGAACAGGTAACCGATGTCGCGCGGCCCCGGGCTCGCTTCAGGGTGTCCCTGGAAACAAAACGCCGGGCGGTCGGTCCGCGCCAGCCCCTGCAAGGATCCGTCGAACAAGGACACATGCGTGGCCCGCAGGGTCGCCGGCAGGGTGTCCGGATTCACCGCAAAGCCATGGTTCTGGCTGGTGATGACCACCTGCCCGGTGTCGAGGTCTTTCACCGGGTGATTGGCGCCGTGATGGCCGAATTTCATTTTCATGGTCCGTGCACCGGAGGCGAGCCCCATCAATTGGTGCCCAAGGCAAATGCCGAACACCGGTATCTTGGTGGTTTCCAGAATGGTGCGAATCGCCTCGATGGCATAAGTGCACGGCTCGGGATCGCCCGGACCGTTGGACAGGAACACGCCGTCCGGCTTCAACGCCAGCGCGGCATCGGCACCGGCCTCTGCGGGAAGCACCGTGACGCGACAGCCGCGGCTTGCCAACATACGCAGGATGTTGCGCTTGACGCCGTAGTCGTAGGCCACCACATGCAAGAGTGCGCCCGCCACGGCCGCATAGCCCTTGCCAAGCGCCCATTCCCCCTCATCCCAGGAATATGACTTCTTGGTGCTGACCACTTTCGCCAGGTCCATGCCGGCCAAACCGCCGAAGCCCCGCGCAGCGGCGAGCGCCTTCGACTCATCCACGTCACCGGCCATCAAGGCCCCGTTCTGGGCGCCTTTCTCGCGCAAGATCCGCGTCAGCCGCCGCGTGTCGATATCGGCGATGCCCACGATCTTTCGTGCCCGAAGGTAATCGTCCAGCGACTGCGTGGAACGCCAGTTCGACAGCTGCAAAGGCAGGTCGCGGATAACCAGACCGGACGCAAATATCCCTGTGGATTCCTCGTCTTCCGGATTGATGCCGGTATTGCCGATATGCGGATACGTCAGCGTGACGATCTGGCGGCAGTAGGAGGGATCGGTGAGGATCTCCTGATACCCGGTCATGGAGGTGTTGAAAACCACCTCGCCGGAGGAGAGCCCGTCGGCACCAATGGAAACACCGCGAAAAACACTGCCGTCGGCAAGGACCAGCAGGGCAGGCGGCGGCGTCTGGGGCACAGAAAACTCTTTGAAAATGAAGCACCTAGATACGCAAAACGGGACAGGCTCGTGGCCCGTCCCGTTTTGTATCTTACAGGCGAATTATACAGCAGAGCCGGCCCTGCTTCAACGCCCGCGGACCTTGGCTCGGGAACTGCTGCAAATGGCGGAAAACCAGGTCAGCGATGCCCGACGTCAGCGCTGCCCGACGACGGGCAGATCACGCTCAAGCCAGGCCGAGGACGTCCTGCATGTTGAACAAGCCAGGACCGCGGGCGCTGAGGAACTGTGCTGCGCGCAACGCGCCCAGTGCGTAGGTCATGCGGCTTTGCGAGCGCACTGTCACCTCCACCCGCTCGCCCTCCCCCGCGAAGATCACCGTATGCTCGCCAACGATGTCGCCGCCGCGAATGCTGTGGAAGGCGATGCTCTTGGCATCACGCTCCCCGGTGATGCCCTCGCGACCGTAGGCCGCCACCTCCTTGAGATTGCGACCGAGGGCATCGGCGACGACCTCGCCCAGGCGCAACGCGGTTCCCGAGGGAGCATCCACCTTGTGCTTGTGATGAGCTTCCACGATCTCGACATCGAAAGCGGGCCCGAGGCTGCGCGCGGCAATCTCCGCCAGCTTGAAAGTGACATTGACGCCGACGGCAAAATTGGGCGCCATGACGATACCCACGCGCTCGGCAGCACGTGCAATCTGCTGCTTTTGTGCATCGGTAAATCCCGTGGTGCCGATGATCATGCGGGAACCCGACGCAACACACATCTCAAGATGCGCAATCGTGGCTTCCGGCCGGGTGAAATCGATCAGGCAATCGCCCGCCGATATTGCCGCACGCGCATCGCTTCCGATCGTCACACCGCACGCAGCACCGACAGCCTCGCCGGCATCGCGACCGAGCAGCGGGCTCCCGGCAACATCGAACGCCGCGGCCAGACTCACCGACGCATCCCGCAACACAGCCTCGAGCAGCGTGCGCCCCATGCGCCCTGCCGCGCCTGCTATGACCATCTTCATCAGCCGATTCCATTCATTGTCTGTACTGCTGGCGCTTTACCGCCAGCCAGTTTTTTTCGCCTGCGTTTCACCGGCCGCTCTGCGATGCGCCCGGCGCTGCCCCGGCATCCTTGGCGCCACCCGCCACCACATCGCCCTCCAGTCGCTTGAGCTTGTTTTCCTCGAAAAACACCACGATGCGGCGCTTCTCGACTTCCGAACTGTTCTCCGGCTGCCTCAGGAAAACATAGTCCCAGCGATCAACGCGGAACGGGTCGATGATCAACGGGGTGCCGAGGATGAAGCGAACCTGCTCCTTGGTCATACCCACCGTGAGCTTGGACACCATTTCCTGATTCACCATGTTGCCCTGCTGGATCTCCATCCGGTAAGGCGAGATCTGGGGAATGAAACTGCACCCTGCGAGCGCCAGGGTGGCAAATAGGAACGCCGCCAGCCGGATTGACCTGGAACAAGGATTGCGAATGTTGTCGATGACCATGGCGTGCGCGGCGTCCCCGAGGCATTAAAAGTCGATATGATAACGGAATACCTGTTGCGATCAGACAACACACGTTCACTCATCACGGTTCAAGAACCGATCCGACGCACCGAATTCCCTCCCGTCAAAGCTCATCATGACAACAAATACGCACAATCTGAAAACCATTGGCCTGAAGGCGACCGGGCCTCGCCTGCGCATCCTAAAACTGTTCGAGGAATCCGAGGTTCGGCACCTTGCGGCCGAGGACGTCTATCGCACCTTGATGAATGACGGCATGGACATCGGCCTGGCGACCGTCTACCGCGTACTCACCCAGTTCGAGCAGGCTGGCATCCTGAAGCGCCACCATTTCGAGGCCGACAAGGCGGTTTTCGAGCTGAACGAAGGCACGCATCACGATCACATCGTCTGCATGCAGTGTGGCCGGGTCGAGGAATTCCATGACTCCGAGATCGAGAAGCGACAGCAGCGCATCGCCAGGGAACGCGGCTTCTCGATCCAGCAGCACGCGCTTTCGCTCTACGCCGACTGCATCAAGACTGCCTGCCCGAACCGCAATTCGCAAAACCCAGCGTAGAGCACGGCTGTTTGCCCGCGCCGCGGTTACCACGGGTTCAATCCGGCGCCACCTCATTCGCAGGCCATTGTGCTCGAAGCATTCCTCACCTCCACGCTGCTGGTCGCCATCGCCGAAATCGGCGACAAGACGCAACTGCTTTCATTCGCGCTCACCGCGCGACTGCAGCGTCCGCGCGCCATCATTGCGGGCATATTCGTTGCCACGCTGTTCAATCACGCGATTGCGGGTGCGGCGGGCGCCTGGATTGCCAGCGTCGTGTCCCCGGAAACCATGCGCCTGATTACGGCCGGCGCATTTGCGATTTTCGGCCTGTGGGCGGTGAAGCCCGACACGCTCGATGACGATATCCCGACCGACAATCGCGGCGCATTCCTCACCACGGTGGTCGCGTTCTTCGTCGCCGAGATGGGCGACAAGACGCAGTTCGCCACCATCGCCCTGGCGGCACGCTACGACTCGCTGGCGTCGGTTGTCGTCGGGACGACGCTGGGAATGATGATTGCCAACGTACCCGCGGTGCTGCTCGGCCAGAAGCTGGCCACCAGGGTTCCCGCCGCCGCCATGCGAAAACTTGCAGCGGCGCTTTTCCTTGCCACCGCAGCCTGGACTTATTTCGGATAGGTACCGGCGGAGAGGGCCCCATGACCATGGACATCATCCTGTGGCGACACGCGGAAGCAGAAGACGCGCCGTTCGGAGGCAGCGATGCCGCGCGCGCACTCACCCGGCGCGGCCACAAGCAGGCCGAGAAAATGGCTGCCTGGCTGCGCGACCGCTTGCCCGACGACCGGCGCATACTGGCCTCACCCGCCGTGCGCACCCAGGAAACCGTGGCGGCACTCGAGCTGCCGTTCACGACCGCCAAGGCGCTGGCTGTCGGCTCGGCCCCCGAGCTGGTGCTGGCTGAAGCGGGCTGGCCGCGCGCGGGCGGCACCGTGCTCGTTGTCGGACATCAACCCACGCTGGGACGCGTCGCCGCAATGCTGCTCTTCAATCAGGATTCCGACTGGAGCATCAAGAAGGGCGCCATCGTGTGGATATCAGCGCGCACCGACGGCGGGCGCGGCTGCGTGCTGCGCGCCGCGCTGACTCCAGACCTGCTCTGAGCCCAGCCCCTTGCTGGCGCCCCAATTTCCAAGGAATTGAAATTCGTAGATGCCGGAGCAGCGGGTATCTACAGCCGTTTTTTATACTGATACCGGGATAATTCTCATCCCGCTACAGGGGCACGCTAGGCGCCCAGCACGCGTGCCCGCTCCTCGTTGAGTCCCCGCACGTCGAAGCGGATCCCCAACGCGCGCCACTCCTCGGCCTCCCCCGCCAGGGCTTCTTCGCTCAGCGGATGCTCATCGAGCCATGCGCGCGGCAGCGACACCGTGAAGCCCGTTTCATTGGCGCGGCACGACAATGGCGGCGCCGTGATGTCGCCGCGGCTGAGGTAGAACAGTGCCGCAAGGCGCAGCGCGAAAATCAGCGACCAATCGTCACTGCGCGCCGACAGCGACTCGAGCTTGGACAGTCGCCCGCGATGCGCCAGGACCAGGCTGGCCAGCCGTGCCTGTTCATCGCGCGAGAATCCCGGCATGTCCGCCTGGGAAACGATGTAGGCGGAATGCTTGTGATAGCCCGCATGGGCGATGGTGATGCCGATCTCGTGGAGCGCGGCGGCGAACTGCAACAGCAGCACGTCCTGCTCGGCCGCCTCGTTGCCCAGCCCGGCATGGATGCGCGCCGCGAGAGAATGAACGCGCTCGGCCTGCGCCGCATCCACGTGATAACGACGCATGAATTCGCGCACCGTCGCCTCGCGCATGTCATGGTGGCTGACACGTCCCAGGAGGTCGTAGAGCACGCCCTGGCGCAACGCCCCCTCCGAAACATCCATGGCCTCGATCTTCAGGCCGTCGAGGATGGCGGACATGATGGCCAGCCCCCCGGGAAGAATGGCAAGCCGCTCCTCCCGCAGACCCGGCATTTTGAGTCCCGACACATCGCCGGTTCGCACGAGATGCCCACGCAATTTGTCCAGGCCCTCCGACGTGATGCCGGCCTCGGACCAGCCGTTGGCCTCGATGATTGCAGCCAGCGATTTGGCGGTTCCGGACGAACCCACGGCCTGCGCCCAACCGGCCCGCCGGTAGTCCTTGACGATGCGCTGCAGCTCGTTGGCGGCCGCCACTTCGGCGCGCTTGAAGTTCGCCTTTTCGATTCGTCCATCAGCAAAGAATCGCTGGCTCCAGCTCACCGACCCCATGGCGAGCGATTCCATCAGCTCGGGCACATAGCCGGTGCCAATGATGAATTCAGTGGACCCGCCGCCGATGTCGATGACCAGGCGCTTGTCGGTCGAGGGCGGCAGGGAATGCGACACGCCCAAGTGGATGAGGCGCGCTTCCTCGCGACCGAAGATCACCTCGATCGGAAACCCCAGGGCTTCCCGTGCCTCCACGAGGAATTGGTCGGCGTTCTTCGCCACCCGCAGTGCATTGGTTCCCACGGCGCGCACGGCACTGCGCGGAAACCCGCGCAGGCGCTCGCCGAACCGGCCCAGCGCTTCCAGCGCCCGCAATTGCGTTGCCCGGTCCAGGCGCCCATCGCGGGTGAAGCCGCCGCCCAGTCGAACCGGTTCACGCAAGGAATCGAGCAGGTAGATCTGCTGGTCGACGACCCGGCCAATCTGCAGGTGAAAACTGTTGGAACCGAGGTCCACCGCCGCTAAGGTGTCATGCCGGATGGCGCGTGATGATTGTTTTTCCACGCTCACAACATAGCATCCGCGTCACCGCGCTGCAAACGAACAGCGGCTTGAGCCATCTCAAGGCGCAGTGTGATAAGTACTGCTACGGCACACTACTGACGGCAGCGCAGCGCACGGGAGTGATCGTGCCGGATCAAGAGCGAGCCACCAGCTCCATTTCCTCGATCGTCACGTGCCGGACGTCCTTGCCCTTGATCATGTACACCACATACTCGGAAATATTCTTGGCATGGTCGCCGATACGCTCGAGCGACTTGGCGATGAAGATCAGGTCGATCGAGGTCGAAATCGTGCGCGGGTCTTCGATCATGTAGGTCAGCAGCTGGCGCAGGATGGCCTGGAAATGCTCATCCACGTCCAGGTCCTGGCGCGCGATATGCGGTGCATCCTCGACCTCGAGGCGCGCAAAGGCGTTCAACGAGCGGCGCAGCATGTCGAGCACGATGTCGGCGACGACGCCCAGGTCGCCCAGTCTGGGCACGCCCCGCCATGAGAGCTCATGCAGGTTTTGCGCCGTGCGCGCGATCTTCTTTGCCTCGTCACCGATGCGCTCGAGGTCGGTGATCGTCTTGAGCACCGTGGTGACCAGTCGCAGGTCGTTGGCGCTGGGCTGGCGGCGCGCAATGATCGAGGTACAAAGCTCGTCGATGTCGCGCTCGAGACCATTGACTTCGGTTTCCCCTTGCGCCACTTTCTCCAGCAGGGAAGCTTCCCCGCGCCTCAAGCCGCTGATGGCATAGCGTATCTGGCGCTCCACCATGCCACCCATGGAAAGCACCTGCGAGCGCAATTGCTCGAGCTCGGCATCGAACTGCTTGGAAGTGTGTGTTTCAGGATGCATCGTCATCAGCCCATCGGATTGGCCTTCGGTCCTGGCGCCAAGTGGTGCCAGGACTGCAGATTGATTCAAGTCAACATGCTAACGATCCAATGTGACAACAATGTTTCAATTGCATAGGTTGCCGCGTCCCCGCACGCACGGGTTAATATTCCGCCAGCAAGCGCCGCAGCGCCGTGAACGTCACCGGAATCCCAATGATCAAGGCTATGTCCAAGCGCACACCCAGGCCCGCCGCGGCGAGACGCACCACAATGAAATCGTTTCGAGGGCGCTTCCTCGCACGTGAACCCGGATTGCTCGCGTTCAACCGGCGCGTGCTGGCCCAAGCACAGGACAAGGACGCCCCGCTGCTCGAGCGCCTGCGTTTCCTGTGCATCGTGTCGTCGAACATGGACGAATTCTTCGAGATTCGCGTCGCCGAACTCAAGGAACGCATCAAGATGGGGGACGAGGTCGGCCGCGAGGGTGAAAAGAACGCCAGCGAGCTGTTTGCAGAAGTCTCCAATGCGGCGCACGCCATCGTCAATGAGCAGTACCGCGTGCTCAACGAGGAGCTGCTTCCGGAACTCGCAGGCGCGAAGGTGCGTTTCCTGCAGGAAAAAGACTGGTCGCGGGAACAACGCAAATGGCTGCAGGACTACTTCCAGCGCGAAATGGTGCCGCTGCTGACGCCCATCGGCCTCGACCCGGCGCACCCGTTTCCCAGGGTATTGAACAAGTCGCTGAATATCGCGGTCGCGCTCGAAGGACGGGACGCATTCGGGCGCAGTTCCGGCACCGCCATCGTGCAGGCGCCGCGCCTCCTGCCGCGCGTGATCCGGCTGCCGGAAAAAGTCTCCGGCCGTGCATTCCACTTCGTGCTGCTGACCTCGGTCCTCCAGGCGTTCCTCGGCGCCCTGTTCCAGGGCATGACCGTCCAGGGCGCCTACCCGTTCAGGGTCACCCGGAACAGCGACCTCTTCCTCGACGACGAGGAGATCAAGAACCTGCGCACCGCCCTGCAGGGCGAGCTGCCGCAACGGCACTTCGGCGACACGGTGCGGCTGGAGATCGCGTCGGGCTGCCCCCGCGACATGGAAAACTTCCTGCTACAGCAGTTCGACCTCACTGACCGCGATATGTATCGCGTGGACGGCCCGGTCAACCTGGTCCGGCTGATGCAGGTCCCCGACATGATCGACCTGCCCAAGCTCAAGTACCCGCCGTTCCTGCCCGGCCTGCCGAAGGCGTTCGAAAAGCAGGGCGACCTGTTCGAGCAGATCCGCAAGGGCGACATCCTCCTGCACCATCCCTACCAGTCGTTCAATCCGGTGATCGAACTCCTCGAGCAGGCTGCTGCCGACCCGAATGTGGTCGCCATCAAGCAGACGGTGTATCGCACCGGCACCGACTCGGTTCTGATGCAATACCTGATCGATGCGGCCAAGCGCGGCAAGGAGGTCACCGTCGTGGTGGAGCTGCTGGCGCGCTTCGATGAAGAAGCCAACCTGAACTGGGCGGCCAAGCTCGAGGAGGTCGGCGCCCATGTTGTCTATGGCGTAGTCGGCTACAAGACCCACGCCAAGATGCTGCTCGTCGTGCGCCGCGAAGAAGGCCGCCTGCGCCGCTACGTGCACCTGTCCACCGGGAACTACCACCCCCGAACCGCCAAGCTCTACACCGACTTCGGCCTGCTCACAGCGAACCCGGCGGTCTGCGACGACGCCAACGAACTATTCAAGCAGCTCACCGGCCTGGGACATGCCCGCAGGCTCAGCCACCTGTGGGTATCGCCGTTTACCCTGCACGAACGCATCATCGCCGCGGTTCGCCGCGAATCGCGCAATGCCAAGGCAGGCAAACCCGCCCATATCATCGCCAAGATGAACACATTGCTCGAGCCGCGGGTCATCGATGCCCTGTATGCCGCCAGCTGCGTCGGCGTCAAGGTGGATCTCCTCGTTCGCGGCGTGTGCGCCCTGCGGCCGGGCATTCCAGGGCTGTCGGAGAATATTCGCGTGCGCTCCATCATCGGACGCTTCCTCGAGCACTCGCGCATCTTCTATTTCCTCAACGGCGGCGAGGAGAACGTCTACCTGTCGAGCGCCGACTGGATGGAACGCAATTTCTTCCGGCGCATCGAGGCCTGCGTGCCGGTGCTGGATCCGAAGCTCAAGGCGCGGGTGATCCGCGAGGGCCTGCGCAGCTGCCTTGCCGACAACCTGCAGGCATGGGAAATGGATTCCGAAGGCGGCTACCACCTGCGCAAGGCCTCGCGCGGCAGCATCCCGGTGTCGGCGCAGGCGCAACTGCTGGCATTATTGACCGCGGGTTAGTACTCGTCCTCGTCGTGCGGCGGGTCGATGCGGCCGAGGTCCAGGTTGACGATGTTGGTGGGCTGCCGCGCAACAACCAGCACCCTGCCGTTCACTTCCCGCCTGCCCGGAATCACCACCCGGATCAGGTAAGCCCCCGGGGCAACATCGCGTAACCAGTACTGCGCGTTATCGTCTGCAACCGCTGCGAAGGTCCCGACCTCGACACGAGCCCCGGGATAAAGCTCGCCGCGCATCGTGTCATAGACCCTGCCGTAGACATCAGCCGCCTGCGCCGTGGGCGCAGCCAGTACTGCCAGGCCGGCAATCAGGAGGACAGCCAGGACGCGACGAAAGATTGCCGTTGGCGCTCCAACGACCAAGCTGCGCGAAAGAACCATCGCTCAGAGTCCTTTCAGGAACTTCCCGTCCGGGGAAGACTTGGGCACGTTCACGTAGGGTGTTCCGCGATCAAGCGCACGACGATCCTTCACCCCGGCCAGTGCCGCCGAGATGCGCACATGCACGTCCGAATTTTCGTATGAACCAGCGAACAAGGCCGAGCCCGCACCCGACGCGCTGAGCACCACATCGTCTCCCGAATGCGGTGCGACCGTCACGCTGCGTTCCGTCTTGTTCGCGCCGCCGACGATGGTGCGCGTGGGCATGTTGCCCGTCATCAACAGGCCATCGGGCGCGCGTTTCGGATTGGGCACTGCGGCGCTCTTGCCATCGGTGGGCTCCAGCGGCTGGTAATTGGTGAGGAAATTGGTGCTGTACGTCGGGCGGCCGCCATCCTCGATCACCAGCTTGATGTCGGGATCGGAGTCGTCGGGGAACCCGTCGTTGCGGGAGCTGCGATAAGTCGGGAAAGTGGCATCGTTGAAAGTGCCCACCGCATCCTGCAATGGGCAGGGGCGCGCCGCTTCGCCCATGGTGCCCAGCATGATGGGATATTCCGCCCCGGTAAAGCAGCCTCCCGGCGGCGTCGGACCTCCTGCGGCAATGGCACCCGGGAGCACCACGCCAATGATGGTTTCCGGCTGCGCATGATCGGCTGTCAATACTGTCAGCGCGTCAGCACGGCGACCGACGTTGCTTGCCACCCAACCGACGGCCTCATCGAGCTCAAGCGCATCGAACACGACCCGCTCGTACTCCAGGGTGTGGCCCAGCTTGTCGGTTTGCGATTGCTCGACCATCAAGATCCAGCCCCCGGATTTCCCGGCTAGGTTGTCCAGCACCGACACCGCCTTCTTCACCATCTCGACTTTGGACGGAACGGCGCGAAAGCAATCGGCGACCGTCGCGCCGCACCCCGTTCCATAGGGCGGGGCAACACTCATGCCCATTTCCGGTGCCGCCACCCCCTTGCCGCGAATGGTTGCCAGGCCGCGGGCCACCCGGCGATCCAGTGCACCCGGAATATTGTCCGCCCCCAGGCCGCTGGAGGTGGTGCGGAATTCGCCGCTGAAGATGCCGAGCAAGGGCTTGTTGTCCGGAGCCGCGTTCAGTTCGGAGAGATTGCGCGCCGTTGCATAGCCGCGCGACGGTGCAATGGAGGCGAACAGGTCCACATCGCTGCGACCGTCATCGCGATACTGGTAGAACGCCTTCATGTCCGCGTTGGACTTGAGCATCCAGTCCCGCGCGCCCGCCCCCAGGATCACGTCCAGCGGCTGGGTCAATTCAGCCAAGGCCTTGAACCCGGTCGCCGGTTGCGCCGTGCCGTCCTGGTAGAAACCGAGCATCTGTTGCGCGATTGCAGTGCGTGTTGAGCGCGCGCGGCTGTGCGCCGCCACCGCCGCAGGCGTTGCGTCCGTGACGAATGCATCGGTCACCACGCCGGTCTTCCAGCCGCGCGTGCGCTTGAGGAATTCCCACAGCGTTTCGATGCGCGGATTGTCCAGCGCCGTTTCCGGGGTGTTGTCCACGGACACGTTCAACGCATTGTTCGGCTGCTTCATTCCCGTGATGTACGTCGCCATGCCGGGCGCGGAATCGGTGATGATGCTGTCGAAGGAAGCGGTATGAACCATGGCGTAGTGATCCATGCGGTCCATATGAAGGCCGCCTTGTGCACGCCCTTCATGGACCCCCTTTCCGACGATGCGCGCTGCGGTGCGGATCGGCAGGCCCATGCCATCACCGAGGAAGAACACCACGCGATTGACCGCGGCCTTACCGCCTTTCCCCGCTGCCGGGAATGGCGACGCGGCCACCGGAAATTCGTTGGTAATGCTCCGTTCCAGTCCATCCACGGAGACCACCGCAGTCACCTTGTAAGTCCCCTCCCGGTCGAACGAGAGGTTGCGCGCCGTGGCGCCAAAGAACAAGGGGGACTGGGGTGTGCCGCTTTCAAGCCCCGCACCCTGAGCTGCGACTTTCGCCTTGAACGCCGCGGTGACATCGCGTCCGTTGATGGTCACGCTGCGCAACTCCGGCGCCTGCTTGGCCGGAATCTGGGTCTCTACCCGAAGATCGAAGCGCTGACCGCGAATGAGCTGCGTGCCGGTGGGCGGAGAAATGCGCAGCCCCGTGGAAGGCTCGGCATTGGTCGGAAAGTCCGCCAGCACACGCCCGCCCTGAACCGGTTGCACGGCATTGGGCTTACCATCTCCTCGGAACGGGGCATCGTCATCCAGGCCGGCCAGGCTGATCATGGGAAGGCTGAGCAATGCAGCGGCAATGACTGTGTGGCGGAATCGGAAATCCATGGGGGTGGGAACCTCAGAAAGTTCGGGAAGGGTTGCGGGCCACAGTTTCCCGCCTGAATGTGACGCGGATGTGACAATGCTAGCGGGACAGGCACATGTACACGGCGCGTGACAGGTGCGTGACATTCGGATGAAATGTCGGCCAATCAAAATGACACGCCTGCAATGCGGTGCTGGTCCACATCAAGGAGCAACGAGGCATGCCAACGGAAGAAAGCCCGTACAAGGGAAAGACCGGCATCCGACGCCTGTTGAATGCGCTGGGCTACTCATACAGCGGATTTGGCTCCGCATTCCGCAATGAAGATGCGTTCCGTCAGGAAGTACTGCTCGCCGTTATCCTCGTGCCCCTGGGACTATGGCTCGGGCCAACAGGAATCGCCAAGGCACTACTGGTATCCAGTGTCCTGCTCGTGCTGGTGGTGGAATTGCTCAACTCGGCGGTGGAGGCCACGGTCGATCGCGTGTCGCTCGATCAACATAACCTTTCAAAGCGGGCAAAGGATATCGGCAGCGCGGCCGTATTCATGAGCCTGGTGAATGTTGCCATCGTTTGGGGCCTCGTCCTGCTGGCCTGAACCGGACACCTTGCGCAGCTTGAGCGCACTCAGGGGCGCGGATTCGCATCCCACTGACAAGGCCCAAAAGAATTCGTCGTCGTTTCATGTGGCTGTCACATCAGACGACTAGGCTTGCAGCCTGTTGATCCATTACTACAACAGGCAGACCTAACGTGTCGATTGATGGACAGAAATCAGTACGCAGGCTTCCGCAAAAACTGCTGCACAAGGTCGATCAGAAAGTCTTCGACGCCCTTTACTCCCGATCGCTCGTCTACAACACCTGCTGGGAAGACCCTGCAGTTGACCGCCGAGCGCTGGACCTGCGACCGGCAGACCGCGTCCTGGTCATCACCAGCGCGGGTTGCAATGCGCTGGACTACGCGCTCACCGGTGTTGCGCGTGTTCATGCCGTGGACGCCAATCCGCGACAGTCGGCATTGCTGGAATTGAAGCTCGCCGGCATTCGCCGCATCGAATTCGAGGACTATTACGCCTTGTTCGGTGATGGCCGCCATAAGGATGCGGAGCGAATCTATCGTCAGGCGCTGCGAATCGACTTGTCGGCTTTCGCCCGCGAATTCTGGGATCGGCGCATCCGCTGGTTCAGCGACGCCAACCCGCGCTCCAGCTTCTACTTCCACGGCCTGTCCGGCCTCGTGGCCCGCGGCTTCCAGAGCTACCTGAACATGCGGCCAACACTGGCGCACGGCGTCACCGCATTGCTGGAAACCCGCACTCTGGATGAACAACGCGAAACCTACGATGCGCTCGTCCAGCCGCACTTGTGGGGACGGGGCCTGAACTGGGTGCTGTCGCGCGGCGTCACCATGAGCATGCTGGGCGTGCCGCGGCCGCAAAAACTGGAGGTCGAGCGCCAGCACCGCGACGGCGTTGCCGGCTTCGTGCGTGAAGCCATCGAATACGTATTTCGCGACCTGCCTCTGCGCTCGAACTACTTCTGGAAGCTCTACCTTCGAGGACGGTACGACAGGGAATGCTGCCCCGAATACCTGAAACCCGCCAATTTCACCGCCCTCAAGGCGGGACTTGCAGATAGCGTGAAGGTCCACACCTGTACCGTGACGGAATTCCTGCGCGCATCGCGCGATCCGATCACGCGCTTTGTGCTGCTCGACCACATGGACTGGATGAGTTCCTATCTCCCGCGGGAACTGCACGAGGAATGGCAGGCCATCCTGGAGCGGGCCAGCCCTGGGGCGCGCATCATCCTGCGCAGCGCTCACCTGCGCCCGGCTTACCTGGACACGGTGTGCATCGGTGGCAGGCCACTGCGCGAGATCCTGAAATTCCACGACGGTCTCGCCTGGGCGCTGCAACCATTGGATCGCGTGCACACCTATGCCGGCTTTCACATCGCGGATGTTCCTGCATGATGCTGCTCCAGGACAGCCGCGTGCTGTTGCACCTGCTGCGCGGGCAGCGAGCGATGGGCAATCACGCCGAACGCCTGGAACGGTTCTACGCCCCGCAGGCGGCGCACTACGACCGCTTTCGCGAGCGCCTGCTGCATGGCCGACGCGAACTGGTGGAACGATTGAATCCCTCCCCGGGCGACAGCGTGGTCGAACTCGGTGGCGGCACCGGCCGCAACCTGGAGTTTTTCGGGGCGAGACTGCTGTCCCTGTCACGCTTCGAACTCGTGGACCTGTGTCCTGCGCTGCTGGCCCAGGCCAAGCAGCGCTCCGAGCGGTGGCCTCACCTGGTGCGCCTTGTGCAGGCAGACGCGACGACTTATCGACCGAACGTTATAGGCGGCTACGGCGTCGATCGCGTTTACTTCTCGTATTCGCTCACCATGATTCCCGAGTGGCGCCGTGCCATCAACAACGCCATCCGCATGCTGCGCCCGGGTGGCCTGCTGGGCGTGGTCGATTTCTACGTGTCCGGCGCGGAGCCGCTGCCCAATCGAGCCCACCATGGATGGGCGACACGTCGCTTCTGGCCGCGCTGGTTCGCGCACGATGGCGTGCGGCTGAGTGCCGACCACCTTCCGGAACTGATGCGACGCACCGACCCCGTGCATTGCGAAGAACGCACGGCACCCGTTCCCTACCTACCAGGACTGCGAGTTCCCTACTACCTCTATGTCGGACGCAAGCGTCAGCGCTAATCTATCCACCGATCCCAATCCGGCGCACGCGGCGGGCCGGCGGGTAAGGGCAGTGTTTCTCTCCGATATCCACCTGGGAACCCGGGCCTGCCAGGCGGAGCGACTGCTGGAATTCCTGCGTCACATCGAGACCGACTACATCTACCTGCTGGGCGACATCATCGATTTCTGGTCGCTGTCGCGCGGCATCCACTGGCCGGCGCCCCACAACACCTTCGTCCAGAAGATGCTCAAGCGCGCGCGCCACGGCGTGCACGTGACATTCGTGCCAGGCAATCACGACGAAGCGCTGCGCGAGTACGTCGGCACCGGCTTTGGCGACATCCAGGTCAAGCGCGAGGCGGTGCACGTATCGGCGGATGGCCGCCGCTACCTCCTCATCCACGGCGACGAATTCGACCAGATCACGCGCCACCATCGCTGGCTGGCGCTGGCGGGCGACGTTTCCTACACGCTGCTGGTGCGACTGAACATCCTCCTGTCCTGGATCCGGCGCAAGCTGCACAAGCCCGGCTACTGGTCACTCGCAGGCTATGCCAAACGCAAGGTCAAGGGCGCGCTCGATTTCATTTATGGATTTGAAGAATCGGTCGCGCACCACGCCCGTCACCGCGGCATGGACGGGGTCATCTGCGGTCATATCCACAGCGCGGTGGTCAAGGACATCGACGGTGTGCGCTACATAAACTGTGGCGACTGGGTGGACAGCTGCTCGGCCATTCTCGAGCATCTGGATGGGCGGATCGAGCTGGTGCACTGGGAACAGGATCCGTCACTTGTTCCGGCCGGGATTCCAGCAGAGATCGAAGCACCCATCGGCGTACCCGGCACCCCGCTCTACGGAACATCTGCCCCGAACGTTGCCCCGGCCCCTTCCCGGCCTGCAACATCCTTGCCTCCAAAGAACTCATGGCCCATCCAGCCCGTATCCACCGCATCACGCAACCGGCTGTGAGACCGGCCTATTCGTCACGCTCGCGGAACACCAGCCACGCCGCGAACAGGCTGAACGTCGCCACAATCGCAACGACGATCCAGAAGCCCTCAGGATCCTGTCCAAAGGGGACTCCTCCGACGTTCATGCCAAACAGTCCGGCGATGACATTGATGGGCAACGCAAGCACCGTCACTGCAGTGAGCACGAAAAGCGTGCGCCCGGTGCGCTCGTTGATGCTGGCAGCAATCTCCTCCTGAAGCAGCTTGATTCGTTCCTGCAGCGTGGTCATGTCGCGCAGGATCAGCGAGAACTCCTCCGCCGATTGCCTGAGCTGCGATGCATCCTCTTCGGCCACCCATTGCGGCGGCCGATTCAGCAACCGAAACAAGGCGGCCGGCTCCGGCGCCAGCAATCGCTGCAATCGCACCAGGTCCCGACGCAGTACCCCAAGGCTGGCACGCTTGGTGTCCAGGCGGCCGGCAAGCAGCCGGTCCTCGATGGAGTCGACTTTCTTCACGGTCTTGCGGACAATTCCCAGCAGCACGTCGCCCTGGTCGTGAAGCAAGTGGATGAACAGTGACAAGGGGGAGGAAAATGTTTCACCTGACTTCACCGCGGTGCGCAGCCTGTCTATCGAGCGTGAGGGCAGGTTTCTCGCCGTCACCAGCGTCTTGGGATCGATGCTGATCCAGACCGTCGCCACCTGAGAGGATTCGCTGAACGGGAAGTCATAGATGACGTCATTCAGCACCGCCACCAGTGTCTCGGATGCGTACTCGATGCGCGTCGAGGGCCCGCTTTCGCTCAGTGCACCGAAGTACTCCTCGGAAAGCTCGAAGTGCTCCTCCATCCACCGGGCAGTCCCGGCATTGGCCGCATTGAAATGAAACCAGCCGAACGCGGCCGGCTTTTCTCCGTCGTCGATCGCCCGCAAGCACGCCGCGGCCTGCTCCGAATCGACTGCCCGGCCCACGCCGTCGTCGGCAAACGAGAATCCGCTGATCAGTCCTGACGGGTCTGAACCGTAGCTTTCTGCGCTGACACTCAATCTTCCTCCGCGATGCAATGAGACTCCGGGAAATCGACCAGCACTGGAAACGGCGCAGTAACAGGCATGTGACAAATTTACTTCGCCCGTATTGCAACCACCTGAAAGCCCGGGGGCGAAAGAGACATTGCCCGCAAATGTTCCGCCGCACGATAACTCCCCGGGAACGCGCCGCTATGGAGGCGTTGTCTGGAGTGGAGCCGTTCTCCGGTGTCACAGCCGCGTAACCCGCCAGGACTAATTTACGGCTTTTCATTGAATGAGAACCCGCGATGATCCGTACTGTTCCGCTTGCTTGCGTAGCCCTGTCCGTCGCCTGTCTTTCGACCGGCGCCCTGTCCCAGCAGTCCTTTCCGGCCACCCTTGCCGGACACGCCATCCTTCCAGCCGAAAGCTTTCTCAGCGCTCCGACTGATGCACCGCCAGACTTGAAGCTCAGCGGCAAATACACGACGCTCAAGCGGGTGGACGCCCCGGGCACCGTCATGGGCAAATCCGCGGAACGCGATACGGGCGTCAAGTTGCCTTTCAAGGGCCAGCCGAGACAAGGCCATTCGGGCATCAAGACCATGGCGGATGGCACGTTCTGGGTGCTCACCGACAACGGCTTTGGGGCGAGAAACAACTCTGCCGACTCCATGCTCTACCTCAACCAGTACCGCATCGACTGGGACAAGGGGGCATTCAAACCGCTGAAGACGATCTTCCTGCACGACCCTGACAGGAAGGTACCGTTTCGCATCGTTCACGAAGGAACCAAGAAACGCTACCTGACCGGCGCCGACTTCGATACCGAAGGCTTCCAGTTCATCGGCAATCACGTGTGGATCGGCGACGAATTCGGGCCCTATGTAATCAAGGCTGACAAATCGGGCAAGGTGCTCGCCGTGTTCGAGACGCTCGCGGACGGCAAGCCGGTGCGCTCACCCGACCACTGGGCGGTGCAATCGCCGGGCACGCCGACCGGCACCTTCCCGAACGTCAACCTGCGGCGCTCCAAGGGCTTCGAGGGATTCGCCTCATCCAGGGACGGCAAGTTCATCTACGGCCTGCTCGAAGGCCCCCTATGGGACGCCGAGAAGAAGGACTGGGAAAAAGTCGACGGCAAGGAAGCGTCCAGAATCCTTGAATTCGATGTGGCCAGCGAAAAATGGACGGGGCGCTTCTGGCACTACGTGTTCGAGGCCAATGGCAACGCGATCGGCGATTTCAACATGATCGACGCAACCACAGGCCTCATCATCGAGCGTGACAACGGCGAGGGCACCGCGGACAAGGCCTGCCCGGCTGGCACGCGCGGCGACAACTGCTTCCCCGATCTAGCACGGTTCAAGCGTGTCTACAAGGTGGAGTTCAGCCCGGAAACTTCGGGAAAGCCGGCGCGCAAGATCGGCTACATCGATCTCATGCAGATCCAGGACCCGGCGAAGAAGGCACGCAAACCCCTGAACGACGGCGTCTATACCTTCCCGTTCTTTACCATCGAGAACGTGGATATCGTCGACGAGCGACACATCATTGTCGGCAACGACAACAACCTGCCGTTTTCATCCAGCCGGGATCCCAACAAGGCTGACGACAACGAAATGATGCTGCTCGAAGTCGAAGCGTTCCTGAAGGCCCGCTGACGCCGGCGCCCACTGCCTGCATGACACCCCAGGCAGGCTATTTCGCCAGTCCGCCCTGTGTCCAGGATTTCCCTGCACACAGGGTGACGTTGCGCTCCTTGAATTTCCAGCGCCCCCCGACCTTCACGAGGCTGTCGTCATATTCACCCATGATGTAGGGTCGAATGCCCTCGGAGATATCGATGGCCATGACGTAGAGCTTCAGCCGCACGGCATCGCCATCCCCCTCGATGACGGCGTTGGAGGTCCAGTGCCGGCTCTTGTGCCCGGCCGCAGCCGCCTTGTGGATGTAGGCCACCAGTTGCGCGCGTCCCTGTGCCCGGCACTCGCCATAGGCCATGAACTTCCCGTCCTCAGTGAACAGGTCCGCCCAATCCTCGGCGCGGCGATGGTCGATGGCATGGTTATAGCGCGAGGCCAGCTCCATGATCTCAATTCTGTCCTCCGGCTTCAGCGGCATGCACCCTCCTTGGCGAAATTGATCACAATAAACAATGTCAGGGGTTACTTGCTCTGTACATGCACAGGCCAGTCGCCGCCGCTTGCGGTGACGCGACGAACCTTGAATTTCCAATGACCGTCCAGCTTCACCAGTTCATCGTCATACTCGGCCAGGATCTGGGGCCGAATGCCATTCGTGATGTCGTAGGCCAGGACGTACATGCGCAGCCGCGCGCGATCATCCTTTCCCTCGATCACCGGATTGCAGGGCCAGTGGCGTATCTTCTGGCCTGTTCGTTCGGCTTTGCGAATGTGCTCCACCAGGGCCGGCCGTCCCCCCGCCCGCAGTTTCCCATCGGCCCACAATTCCCCATCCGGTGAAAACACATCGGCCCATTCTTCGGCGCGACGATGGTCAATGGCATAGTTGTAGCGCGCCACCAGCTCGATGATCTCGAATTCATCCGATGCACTCAAATCCACTGTCTTCTCCCGTTTGTCAGCCCAACCTTTTGGGCGGCGACGATCCTGGAAGGCGCTAGATGCCGCCCGCGGCAAAATTGACGCGCCGCACCTTGAATTTCCATTTCCCATTGACCTTGACAACGGTGTCGTCGTAGTCGCCCATCACATAGGGAGAGATGCCATTGCCGATGTCCACCGCCATCAGGTACATGCGCAGGCGAGCCGTATCGCCCTCACCCTCGACGATGTGATTGCATCCCCAGTGGCGCACCTTCTTGCCGGAGGCCTTGGCCTTGCGCATGTGCTCGATGAAGGCGGCCCGCCCCTCCACGCGGTTGCCATTGCCTGAAATCATCAGGCCGTCCTCGGTAAAGCAATCCGCCCACTCCTCAGCCATGCGACGGTCGATGGTGAATGAATAGCGTGCGGCCAGTTCGATGATATCCAGCTTGTCCTGCAAACTGAGTGGCATTTGCGAGTCCCCCTGTTCCGGTTGCGTTCGTTGGTTGCCGGGGAAACTTACCATGAACGACCGGACGACGTCATACGCAGGCAAACACCTGGTCATTTGAGCGGCCGCTGAGCCGGCCACCCGCGCGCGCTTACGCAAGGGCGGCGCCCCTGGCGCGCCCCCGCGGCACAGCACCAATCAATAGATTTCAGGGACCAGAAGTTCCGGGGGTACCGGGCTGCGCCGGTAGTTGGCATGGCGCTCGCGCGGGGGCAGCACCACCGCCTCGCGCTGCACTTCGACATAGGGCACCTGGCTCAGCAGGTGGTGGATGCAGTTCAGGCGCGCCTTCTTCTTGTCAACCGCCTGCACCACCCACCACGGCGCATCGGGGATATGCGTGCGCTCCAGCATGACCTCCTTTGCCCGCGTGTAGTTCTCCCAGCGCCGGCGCGATTCGAGATCCATCGGGCTGAGCTTCCATTGCTTTAGCCGGTCGTGTATGCGGCCATGGAACCGCAGCTCCTGCTCCTCATCGGTGATGGAGAACCAGTACTTGATCACTTGGACTCCGGAGCGCACCAGCATTTTCTCGAACTCGGGCACCGTGCGGAAAAACTCTTCGTACTGCTCGTCGCTGCAGAATCCCATGACGCGCTCGACTCCCGCGCGGTTGTACCAGCTGCGATCGAACAGGACCATTTCCCCGGCTGCCGGCAAGTGCGATACATAGCGCTGGAAATACCATTGCGTGCGCTCCCGGTCGTTGGGCGCGGGCAGTGCAGCCACACGGCACACGCGCGGATTGAGCCGCTGCGTGATGCGCTTGATGACGCCGCCCTTCCCGGCGGCATCGCGCCCCTCGAAGAGGATGATCATCTTGTGGCCCGTGTGCTGCACCCAGTCCTGCAGCTTGACGAGTTCTCCCTGCAATCGGAACAGCTCGCGGAAGTAGAGAACCCGCTGCGCGCGCGATTCCTCGTCGCTCGCGGAATCCGCTGCAGCGTTGCCCACGCCCGCGCCTGGCAGAATGCGATCATCGAGCTCCATTTCCAGCTCTTCATCCAGGCTGTCCAGCACATCCCGGTGAATACGATTGTAGATGTCATCCGGCAGCGCAGAACTTTCGGTACTCATGTCGGTGGGTACTCCTTGTTGTTGTTTCCGCGAGCGCCGATCGGAGCGCAGCTATCTACAAGCGATCGTCCATGCGACGAAGCCGGTCCGCCAGCAAGCGCATCACCTGCAGGGAGAAGTTCGGGGTCTGCTGAACCAGGAACTTGAACCGGCGCTGGTCGATCGGAACCAGCTTCGCGGCCTCGCGCACAATGGCCGTGGCACTGCGTGGAGACCCGTCGATCATGGTCATTTCACCCAGAACGCCCCCCGGACCCAGCGTTTCCACGGTGCGGCCCTTGACTTCTAGGTCCACGACCCCCTCGATCACTACGTACATGGTGTCACCAGGCTCGCCCTCTCGAAACACTAGGTCATCCTTGGCGAATGTCTGGAAGCGGTCTTCATTCCTGAACAGATCGATCGAAATCATGATGTCCTCATTGCGGTTTCATGAACTTTACGTGACAAGTATGAAGAATTCATGACAGTCGCCATGGTGAGCACACCGGCACCTCGCCGGAAGATAGCTTGAACAGGTTGCACTGCCATGACAGGGTTACGGGCAAGACATATCCGCCCATGAAGAGCGACAGCCCTCAACGTTGAAAGGCGACCTCGTCTCATCCCGGACACAAATCCTTCACGCCAACGTAACAATGGAAATACACACTGCCGCCATTCCACATCTCCATCGCCCACATCGAGCCACAGACCATGAACGAAACGATTTCCATCAGCGGACTGAACAGGACATTCGGACATACCAAGGCACTGGACGACGTCAATCTCTCCGTCGCCAAAGGAGAAATTGTCGCCTTGATCGGCGCCTCCGGTTCCGGCAAATCCACCATGCTGCGCCATGTCGCCGGGCTGGCGAAGGCCGACGGTTCCAACGCGGCTTCACGTATCGTCGTCGGCGGACGCACCGTCCAGTCGGGTGGCCGGCTTGCACCTGACGTCCGCGACATCAGGGCGGGTATCGGCTTCGTCTTCCAGCAATTCAACCTGGTCGACCGGCTTCCTGTCATCACCAACGTCCTGGCCGGCATGCTGCATCGGATTCCATCCTGGCGCAGCACCATCAAGCACTTCACCCACGATGAGATCCGCCTCGGGCTGGAGGCACTGGAACGTGTCGGCATGGCCGAACGTGCCCTGCAACGAGCCTCGACGCTGTCTGGCGGCCAGCAGCAGCGCGCGGCGATTGCACGCACGCTGGTGCAGAAAGCCAGTGTCATTCTCGCCGACGAACCGATCGCCTCGCTGGACCCGGAGTCCTCGCGCAAGGTGATGGACCTGCTCTCGCGCATCAACCGGGAAGACGGCACCACGGTTCTGGTATCGCTTCACCAGGTCGATGTCGCCATCAAGTACTGCCCGCGCACCGTCGCCTTGCACCGTGGTCGGGTGGTCTACGATGGCGCATCGAGCGCGCTCACCCCCACGCTCTTGCGTGAACTGTACGGCGCCGAGGCGGAAGAGGTACTCCATCCTCCGGTGGCGCAAGCCCCCATTCCCGTGTTTCAGCATCGCGCCTATGTGGAACAGCCACTTGCTACTGCAAGGCACGCTGCCTCGGTAGAGGCACGCGCGATTTAAGCCCCCAAATTTTCAACCGTGGAGATCAATCCAATGCTACGCAAGCACCTCGCAGCATGCACCGTGCTGGCCGCCATCGCGGCCCCAGCTGGCGCTGAAATGCCCAAGGAACTCAACTTCGGAATCATAGCCACCGAATCCTCGCAAAACCTCAAGCAGGACTGGCAACCGCTGATCGACGACATGTCCAAGCGCCTCGGCACCAAGGTCAATCCCTTCTTTGCACCCGACTATGCCGGCGTCATCGAAGGCATGCGCTTCAACAAGGTGCACCTGGCCTGGATGGGCAACAAGTCCGGCATGGAAGCGGTTGACCGCGCCAGCGGCGAAGTGTTTTCGCAGATCGTGTACGCCGATGGATCCCTTGGCTACTACTCACTGCTGATCACCCACAAGGACAGCCCCTACAAGTCCCTCGAGGACGTCCTCAAGAGCGGCAAGAACATCAACTTCGGCATCGGCGACCCGAATTCGACCTCCGGGTTCCTCGTCCCCGGCTACTACGTGTTCGCCCTCAACAAAGCGGACCCCAAGACGCTGTTCAAATCCGTTCGTGCCGCCAACCACGAGACCAACATGATGGCCGTGGCCAACAAGCAGGTCGATGTCGCCACGAACAACACCGAAAACTGGGAAAAATTCGAGGCACGCTTCCCGGAGAAGATCAAGGACGTGCGCGCCATCTGGAAGTCACCCCTGATCCCGTCCGACCCCATGGTCTGGCGCAAGGACCTCGACGCTGACGCCAAGGCGAAAATCAAGCAGTTCTTCCTCGGCTACGGCAAGGGCGGCGATGCAGCGCGCGAACTGGCCATCCTTGCCAAGCTCACCTACAAGGGCTTCAAGGAGTCCAACAACAACCAGCTCATACCCACGCGCCAGCTGGAATTGTTCAAGGACAAGACCAGGCTGGAGAACGACACGGCCATGAATGCCCCCGAGCGCCAGAAAATGCTCGACGATATCAACCGGAAGCTGGCTGAACTCAACCAACAGTTGGCATCACTGAAATAGGAAAGCAGGGGCAGCAATTCGAGGCGGTCTTCGGGCCGCCTTTTTTTTAGGAATCTCGTATGAATGATCATGTACAAGCGCGCTCACTGCCTGACGCCGCCGGGGGCATTGCCAAGCAGAATCTATGGCAACTGATTGCCTGGGGTCTCCTGCTCGCTATCCTGGCAGCCTCCTGGAAGGGGGCCGACATGCGGCCGGCAGACCTGCTCAAGTATTCCGGCAATATGGCTACCTACGCATCCGACTTCTTTCCACCGGATTTTCGCGAGTGGAAGGTGTACATCGACGAAATGCTGGTCACCCTGCAGATCGCCATCTGGGGAACGGCGCTGGCAGTCCTGCTCGCCGTGCCCTGCGGGCTGCTCTGCTCGGCCAACATCGTGCCCTGGTGGGTCTACCAGCCCATGCGCCGGCTGATGGATGCAGCGCGCGCGATCAACGAAATGGTGTTCGCGATGCTCTTCGTCGTCGCCGTCGGACTCGGCCCATTCGCTGGCGTGCTCGCGCTGTTCATCCACACCACCGGCATCCTCGCCAAGCTGTTCTCCGAAGCCGTCGAAGCCATCGACCCGCAGCCCGTCGAGGGCATCCGCTCCACCGGAGCCAGCACCCTGGAAGAAGTGGTGTTCGGGGTCATTCCCCAGGTCCTGCCCCTGTGGATCTCCTACACGTTGTACCGGTTCGAGTCCAATGTCCGCTCCGCAACCGTCGTCGGCATGGTTGGCGCCGGCGGGATCGGGGTCGTGCTCTGGGAAATCATCCGCGGTTTCTATTACGCACAAACGTGCGCGGTCATGATCATCATCGTCGTGACGGTCAGCGTGATCGACCTCCTGTCGGCACGCATACGCAAACTGTTTATCTAGGGAGATACCAATGAGCCTTTCCATCGAACAAATCGTGGCACTATTCGAGGAACGCGGCAGCAATCAGTATGGCGCGGAGGCAGTCAGCCAGATTGAGCATGCGCTGCAATGCGCCGCCCACGCCGAGCGCGCGCAGGTACCGCCGACCCTCGTCACGGCCGCGCTGTTGCACGATCTTGGCCACCTGCTGCACTCCCTCGGCGACGACCCGGCGGCACAGGGCGTGGACGACGTCCATCAGTTCATCGCACTTCCCTTCCTGCGCAATCTGTTTCCGGAAGCCGTGCTGTCCCCCATACGGCTGCACGTGGACGCCAAGCGCTACCTGTGCGCCGTCGAGCCCGGTTACTGGGAAGCGTTGTCGCCGGCGTCAAAGCGCAGCCTCGAATTACAGGGGGGTATCTACTCGCCAGCCGAGGCGCAATGCTTCATGGACCAGCCGTTCGCGCAAGACTCGGTTTTGCTGCGCCGCTGGGACGATACCGCCAAACTACCGGGATTGAAAACGCCTTCACTGTCGCACTTTGCCGGGGCCATGCAAAAGAGCCAACTCACGCTGGAGACGATAGGCTAGCCTCGCTCATCGCGTACTCCCGCACGCTGCCGTCGAATCCGAACCGGCGCGTCAGCCGGAACGGCGCGCCGCGCGCCGGCTCCTCGAAGACGCAGAGTGCATCGACCAGCAACGGCGACGCATTCAGGTGATCAATCCTTGGCCGCAGCCATTCGATCAAGCCCGCCTCTTCCCCGAGAAAAAGGCTGCGGGTCAGTGTCATATGGAACCGCCACTCGTCCAGCACATAGGGATAGCCCCAGTGCGCAAGCAAGGCGTCCTGCCTTGCACTCAAATTCGCACCGCGGCGACGCGCCAACTCCTGCTCCCCCAGGCGCTTGCGAAGCGGATCCAGTTCCTCGACGCAGGCCTGTGCAAGCTCCTGCAATTGCGCGGTGACCGTGCGGGGACACAACGCAATGAAGCTCCCGAGGCGAGTCGCCTCCAGTCGGCCGAGTGCAAAAGACGTCTGCTGGCAGGCCAGCGCGGACACCGCCGCATGGAAATCGGCCCGACTGCAACCAGCCACCAATTCAAAGGGCGGCTTCAGGGTGGCATGAAAGCCGTATCGCCCAGGATCGGCAGTCAAGTCCGCAATTTCCACCGCTGAAACAGCGGGAATCCGCGGCTGCACACATGCAAGGCCGCTGATCGGGTCTCGGCCCAGCCACTTGCAGCCGAAGTCCCACCATTCGCTGTCCCGGGGCGGCGCGAAATACACGGCGTACCGGAACGAGCCTTCCGGTACGCCTGCCGTTCCGGCATCACGGCTCGTCATGTTCAACCGCTTTCTCAATGCAAGGCAAGATGCCGCGACACATGGCGTGCCTTCCCGCGCACGATCGTCGCGACGACGCGCGGCATCTCGGGCTGCGAATCATCCACCAGGATGAGGTCCGCGCGCTGGCCGGCGGCAATCTCGCCGCGATCCCGAAGACCCGCCGCCCGCGCCGGGTTGCGCGACACCAGGCGCCAAGCCTCGGCCAGGGGCGCGATGCCCGCATTCGCCAACAGGAAAGGCGCGGCCAGCAGGGCCGGATAGAAATAATCGGATGCGAGCACGGTGCAGATGCCCTCGCCGACCATGTCGGCGGCTCGCACGCCATTGATGTGGCTGCCGCCGCGCACGACATTGGGCGCCCCCATGATCACTGCGTTGTCGAGTTCTCGCGCCGCGAGCGCCGCTTCGCGCCCCATGGGGAACTCCGCGATGCGGCATCCCAATGACTGGTAGCGCCGGCGATCCTCCGGCGACGTGTCGTCGTGCGAGGCCATGGGCACATCACGCAACGAAGCGGCCTTGGAGAGTCGCTGCACCGCAGCCGGCACCTCATCGCCGCGCTCGCGTGACGCCTCAAGGATCTCGCGAAAACGCGACACGCTGACGCCGGCCCGCTCCGCGTACTTGGCGATTCGACCATGATCGTCCAGCTTGCGAGCGATGCCCGGCAGGTGATCGTTGAAGGCCAGGAAATCGACGTGTCCAGACTGCAGCCAGCCAATGACCTCCTCCACTGCCTCGAGATTGTGGTTCTCGAAGCGCAGGTGGACACGATTATCGGCGCCGAACAGGTCCTCGGTTCGCGCGCAGGCAATGTGCTGCACCAGCGCTCGCGCAGTATCGATGCCGCGCAACCCGCCTTCCCATGAACAGGTGATGCCGTGAAATGCAGTCGTGATCCCATTGGAGAGCAGCTGTCGATCGGTATCGGCCATGGCCATCGCCAGCGGAAACTGCGCCTCCGGCCGCGGCGCCATCTGGCGCTCGAAGGCATCGCCGTGAATATCAACAATGCCCGGAAGCACGAGCATCCCGTTTGCATTGAGGCTGCCCCGGGCTTGCCCCCCGCCAATGTCGGCAATGTGACCACCGTCGAACCGGATGTCGGTGACTGTGAAACTGCCATCCGCAAGCAACACCCTGCCACCAGCCACTCCTGTTATTTCCGACACGCCGCTCATCGATATGCATCCGCCAAAAGTAGACCAGCCTATGGCAAGGCGGTTACAGGAATATTTCGCGGATCCTCAAGAATGTCCTTCACGCCGTTGCGAAACGGTTTTTTGGGTCCCTTGTCAGGAAATGTGCACAACTGCAGCAGGCCCCCCCTGGCGTTGACATGGCAGTGGCGCGTGGCGCCTCCTGAATCAACCAATCGCCCATTGCGTGGCGCGCAGGGCTTTATTTGGCGGCCTCGCGGGCAAGTGTACCCCGCGGCGAGGCCATGACAAGACGCTGCACGACATCGCAGAAATCTTCCACAGCGTCTGCCTTGAAAATGAGCTCCCTCACGCCAGCCGCTCCCGCCTGGCACTGCAAGTCCTCATCGATAAACCCCGATGCCACTGCGACCGGAAGGTCGGCACGTATGGCCCTCACTTCGCGCGCAATATCCAGCCCCGACATCCCCGGCATGTTGTAGTCGGTAACCACCAGCCGGAATGCGTGAGCGTTCGCGCGCAATGCCGCGAGCGCCGCCGCCTGGTCGACGTAGGAGCAGACACTGTAGCCTCGACGTTCTAGCAGGCGTTTGACAAGCGACACCATGGATTCGTCATCGTCGAGGTACAGGATGCGCTCCCCTGATCCCCGTACCTCGCTCGCCTTGCCTTCCTCAGGACACGTTTCATCCGCAGCACTCTGGGCAACAGGAAAATAGATTACAAAGCTGGCCCCTTGGCCCGGTTCGCTCTTGGCTTCGATCACGCCCTCATGACCCTCGACGATGCCGTGGACTACCGCGAGGCCCAGCCCAGTTCCTTCGTCTACCGCCTTGGTGGTAAAGAAGGGCTCGAAAATTCGCGCCAAAACCGCCTTGTCGATGCCGGGGCCCGTGTCCGAAACCCGCACGCGCACGGCGCGCCCTGGCCGTACCGCGCACATTGCACGCAGTCCCGAATGCGCCTCGGCCATCGCTTGATCGAGCATCACGGAATACAGGCAGATGTCGATTCGGCCGGGCTGGCTTCCGATCGCCTGCATGGCGTTTGTGGCCAGATTGATGATGACCTGCTGAATCTGGGTCGCATCGGCCAGCACGGCGGGCACATCAGATGCGCACTGGATATTGAGGCTCAGGCGCGCAGGCAGCGTGGCGCGCAGCAAGCGCCCCGCCTCCTCGACAATCGGGTTGAGGGTGATGGGCTTTCGAACCGCCGGCTGCCTTCTGCTGAAGGAGAGTATCTGGCGCACCAGTTCGCGCCCGCGCCGGGCAGCTTTGGTGATCTCCTCCAGGCTTTCCTGGGCCTGCGCATTGTCTGGCACGTCCTGTCGCACGAGTTCGGCGTTACCCAGTACCGTGGCAATGATGTTGTTGAAGTCGTGCGCAATGCCCCCGGCCAGTGTTCCCACCGCCTGCATTTTCTGTGATTCACGCAACTGCGCCTCCAGAGAGGCCTGGCGCTCCTCGGCGCGTTTGCGGGGGGTGATGTTCTCGTGACAGATCACCACGCCGGGCCACGATCCCTGCAGGGGAGTAACCCACAGGCGGAACCATCGCTGCTCCCTGGGAGAATGGCAGGGATAGTCAAGAATGTATTCGCGTCGCTCGCCGCCAAGTACGCCAATGATTCCGCTCCAGGCAGCCGACGCCTCTTCGCCCAAGGGTGCCCCCGCCGCCGGTTGGCATACATCAAGGTAGTTCACCCCCACGGGATTCACGACCGTCTCCGATGCGCCGTTCTCCCGGGCGAACTCCCGCCAGGCGCTGTTGACCGCCATGATCACGCCGTTCTGTTCAAGCACTGCGACCTGCTCGCTCAGCGAGTTGAGCACGGAAACATTGAAGGCCTCACTTTCGCGAAGGCGCCTCTCGCTCATGTCACGCATGTGCTCGAGGCGCTTGCGCTCGGAAATGTCCTGGAGAATCGTGGAGACGCCGACAATGTTCCCGGCGGAATCCTTGATCGGGGAATGACTCGACAGCACCGGGATCACCTGTCCGTCCTTGGTCCGGCGTTCCGACTCCCTTGTCGTTTTTTCCCCGCGCAGCACGCTTTCGTTGATCTCTTTCAGCCGGCTCTTCCGACCTCCCACAAGAACGAAGTGGGACGCCTGGCCAATCGCCTCTGCGGCGGAATAGCCGAGCATCTTCTCCGCACCGGCGTTCCAGGTCAATATCCTCCCGTCGAGGGAGCGGCTGTAGATGGCATCGTTGGAGTTTTCGACGATGGCTCCAAGCTGGGCGCGCGAGGCCTCGGCATCAATGCTCTCGGTGATGTCCTGGCAGTAGCCGACCCATTCGCGAACGCTTCCTTGCGCCCCGAAGACCGGCGCGCCGCGCACCCTCATGTGCCGCCACTCGCCGTCGAAACGGCGCATTCGAACGTTGACTTCGTAGGTCACGCGATTGGCGACCGCGCGCGACACGATTCCCTCCACCTTCGCGCGATCCTGCGGATGGACCGCTTTGCCCCAGGATCCGCCGGTGATCTCGGCACAGGATTGCCCGGTGAAGTTACGCCAGCTGAGGTTGTCGCCGATGCCCTCCCCGCCTGCATCGACGTTCCAGACCACTTCGGCGGAGGCCGCCACCAACGTGCGAAAGCGTTCCTCGCTCTCCCTCAGGGCGGACACGTTGCGCTCGGTGATCATCCTGAGCAGCTCATTGGCATTGCCGATACCCAGGTAACGACCCTGGTCGGTAATCAGGAATCCGCTGCCGATGCCCTGGCCGGAGCTGTCGAGGATTATCTGCGCCACCTCCATCGCGGCACGGTCGTGCTCGACCATGATCGCATCACCGCTCTCGAACTCGTCCATTCCCAGCAGCTCGATGATGCTTCGCGAACCGTAGATATCCAGCGCGTAGAGCCTGCCGAAGAATTCGATGTACTGCTTGCGCTCCACCAATGCGACCGGAATGTTCGAGGCGTCGACGACCGGCAGCGCGAAGAGACTGCGGTCACCGAGAAATCGGGCCAGTGCGCTCTTGCAACGATCGGTGGTTCTGATTGGCGGGAGGAAATGGGCCAGCTGTCCGACAGTGGATGCGTGAAGCGCCAGGCATTCCCTCATGTTGGCGGAACGACTGTCACGCCCGTTGCGCTGGGCGGAGAAGGGAATGATCGACATCGATGATTCGGAGGGCCAATTGATCAGGATGCGGGCGAGGACAGGCGCTGGAGGCCGTCTGGAGAAATGCCTGGGTCAATACTTCCCGGCGGCATTGGGCGTTGCATGATATTGCTTGCCCTATGTGACATTACGGTGAAAGTTGATCGCATGCCACGCCAAATCTCCTCTCCCGCATAAGCGCCGCCGCAAGCGAGTGCGCGATGAATTACGCGGTTTGCCACTCCGACGACTGAAGTTCAGCGCCCGCCCTGCGCTGCGCAACGTGAAAGCCGCCCTTTGCGAGCTTGGCCATCCGCTTGGCATCCGTTGCGGCCGTGGCAACGTCCTCCGGGCGATGAAAGTCCCCTGCCTCCACCCTTACCGCGCCGCCGAATACCGTGGTGAGCGGAAAAGTGCATGGATTGCCGCGCCGGTCCTCGGATGTGATGTAGCCGCAGTCGCGCGCTTCCTGGTCGAAGAGATCGAGTGCCCGCCCATTGAAGTCGGAGAGAATGCCCATGCAGCGCTCTGCCCAGTCCTCGCTCTGGAACAGCACCACGAAGTCGTCGCCGCCCACATGCCCGACAAAGTCATGCTGCGGATCACAAAAGGAAACGAGCGTGGCGGCGAGCATTCTGATCATCTCGTCGCCGCGCCAGAAGCCGTACACATCATTGAAGGGCTTGAAATTGGCCAGATCGAAATAGCACGCGGCAAAGCGCGAGCGGCGGGCGAGCAGTCGGCCGATGTGCGTGCAGATTGGAATATTTCCCGGCAACGAAGTGAGCGGGTTGGCGTGGCGCGCGGCCTCGATGCGGAACTCCGTCAGCGCGCGGACCACCTGTTCGCCCGTGGCGAGGCCGGCGTAGTGGCCGACCTGGCTGAGAATGAAACCATCGACGAGGTAGCGCTGGTCTTCCCCTTTCATCAGTTCGAATACCGATTCTACCGGCGTGCCGCACTCCACGACCAGTGGGGAATCGTTCATGAAAAGGGTGCACGGCCTGCGGCCGAAGAGCTCGCGCTGATAAGGCCGGCCCAGCGCGTTCTGGAAGGAAAGGCGGTTGATGAGCCCCACCGGTTTTCCATCAGATACGATTGCAATGGCGTGGACGTTGCCGAGCTTGTTTAGGATCCGCTCAAGTTCCACCACGGTGGACGTCGCCTCCACGGCGTCCCGCTTGATGAGGAAACGCTCGGCGATCGCACCGCCGGCATGGGCCGCTCTGGCTTCAGGCAACACCGCGATCTTGGAGGATTTCAGGGCCTTGGATACCAGCGTGGGAATGCAGTTGCTCGGTTCGGCGGCCGGCCGGCCGATGAGGTAGCCCTGGCCGAACTTGACGCCCATGTCGCGCACCACAGCCAGCTCTGCCGCCTCTTCGATGCCCTCGGCGATGAGGGCGGTCTGGAAGCGTTCCGCGACGTACAGGTACACACGCAGTATCTCCAGGTGCTCGTTGCTCTTGTGGATGCCCTGCACGAAGTGCTTGTCTACCTTCACATAGTCGGGCTTGAGCAGGGTCCATTGCTTGAGACTTGAGTGTCCGTCGCCGAAGTCGTCGAGCGCCAGCCCCACCCCCAGCGCGCGCATCGGTGCAAGCGCTGCCTTGAGTTCGACATCGGAGGCCACGCGCACATGCTCTGTCAGTTCAATCACGATTCGGTTTGGCAACAGGCCGGTCCGGCGGGCGAACTGCATGCGGTCGCCCAATTCGCCCGGCTTGAGGCTGAGCAGCGCCGCCGCACTCAGGTTGATGAAGATCTTCCCAGGCATGTTTCTGCGCGCGAATTCGCGCATTGCGGCAAAACAACAATGCAACTCCAGCTCCAATTCGCAGCCCTCGGCCCGCGCGGCGGCAAACAGCTGGTCGGGCCGCTCGAACGGCGAACCCTCGGGACCGCGAATAAGGCTCTCGTAGGCGAAGACTTCGGCGCTTTGCAGGCTGCAAATCGGCTGGAAGAACGGCCTCAGGCTGCGCGCCGCCATCAGGCCGCGCGTACCAAACTCAATGGGACCTGCAGACTTCATGGCATGCTCCTCGACGATCATTGAAAGGGCTGCGGCCACGAACGCAAGGTATTTGCACCGTGGCTGCAACGGCTATCGGCAAGGGTGCGCGTCGATTAAGAGGTCAAAATAAATAAAACCATGTAATCCAATCGTCACATTGTCATGATTGGAGCAGATTGACGGGCCGACATTTTTTCCGCGACTGAACGAACTCCCATTTGGGTACATGCGCCAGCGCGATGCTGAGCCACACTGCTGCGCTGAAGTACAGCGACATCCATACGACTTCATCCTTCCAGTCTTCCCAGCGGTGGGAGACGGTGCGACGCTCCATCGCGTCCAGCGCGCCTTGCGCGATCGTCATGTATTGGCGCCCAGCCGATTCGTCGGCAAGCCAGCGCGAGAAGTACATCGGGACATCGACCAGAAACATGAATCCGATATAGGCGACGCCGGCAGCGCATATGATGGCAAGCACGGGACGCAGCCTGGCGTTGCTTCGCGGCCACACGGAAGCAAGGCTCACGATCAGCATCGTCGCGCTGACCGCCCACAGGGTTTCCTCGAACACGTGGCCCAGATTGGATGTGGTCAGCACCGAATACCAGGAGCAGACTTCGGCCAGGGCGATCAGCGGGACCATGGCTGTCGACGTGGCCCTTCCCAGGGAGCTGTCGGCTTCACGCGAAAGCTCCCGCAGCAGCAGCGCCCATTGCATGGCGAAGCACAGCTCGGCAATCGTCGCCACCGAGCGGCCTACGATGATGCTGGCGAGCCAGGTATCGACCATCACGATGCGCGGCACATCGAAAACCGGCAGCACCGAGCGGAATGCGCAGCTGAACACATAGCCCGCGGACAACAGGACCTGCAGTCGGCGCGCCGCATAGACTTCGCGGGTCAGTGCCGGCTTTCTTCTCTTGAGTGCGGCCGCGGAAAGCGACCAGGCGAACACATTGAGCGCGCTCACCGCGCACAGGGACAACCACCAGAAAAGGACATTGGATGACATGAGCCTGTCATGCTGACATGCTATCGGCCATCATCCAAATCATGTGATGGTTTGATGACCGTTACGTGACCGTTTCGTGACAGTGGAATTTTCGTGCGGAACGTAACGACGCCTCCCGGCGCCTGCATGTCAACACGTGACAGCGGTCATTCCTGGCTCCGCCACTCGTTGTACCAGGTCACCCCCCATCATCATTTCCGCTCCTGTAAGAAAAGCGTCACACGAGCGTGCTTTACTCCGATGCTTCCGGGCGCAGTTCAATTTATCCGGTTATCTATTCGACCCAGTCGATGAGAAGGAAGCAACAGAGCAATGCGAGCGCTGCGATCGTTGAACGACCGGGTGGGGCACTGTGACTGAACGGGCCCCAGTCCCAGCGGCAGCAATGCCGGAGCGACGCCACTGGATGGCCATCCTTGCCAGGGCCAGCCGCGAGGAGTTGGAAGCCGCGTGGTCGTCGCTGGAAAGCCCCCCCGCCTATCAATGGCTGCGTCGCCCCGAGACCGGGCTGGCGATGGTGAGGGCACGGGCCGGCGGCAGCGGTGCCAAGTTCAATCTCGGAGAAGCAAGCATCACGCGCTGCGCACTGCGCACCGCCGATGCGAAGACCGGCATCGCCTACATCCTCGGGCGCGACCGGCGGCGCGCGGAACTGGCGGCGCTGTTCGACGCCCTGCTCCAGGATGAGTCAACACGCCCGCGAATCGAGCGCGACGTTGTATTTCCACTGGCTGCGCGACAGGTCGCCGCAAGCGCCAACGCAAGCCGCAAGGCCGCCGCCACGCGGGTCGATTTCTACACCATGGTCAGGGGCGAGAATCCATGACATCGCCCATGACTTCGCCGATGGGACTGCCCGCATGCTGATCGCCGGCGATACCCTGCACGCCGGGTTTTCCGAACCGGTGTTCGACAGCCAGCGCACCTTTCGCGCCGTGCTCGAGGCCACGTCGCACCCCGGCCGCATCGTCGATGTCGGCACACCATTCGACGCGCCGCCGCCGCTCCATCCGGCCACGGCGGCCATCTGCCTGGCCCTGGTGGATTTCGAGACGCCGGTCTGGATACAGGCCGCAGCGGGCGGGAATACACACGCAACCGAGAACGCAACTGCGCACGCAACCGGGCAAACCACCGAGGCGCTCTCCCAGTTCCTGCGTTTTCATTGCAGCTCGCCGCTCGCCGCGGACCCCGCGCTCGCAGCTTTCGCCGTCATTCATGCCCCCGAGCACATGCCGCCGCTGACGGCGTTCAGTGCCGGCCTGAGCGACTACCCCGACCGTTCGACTACGCTGCTCGTCCAGGTCGATGACTTGAATACCGGACGCCGCATCCAATTGTCCGGCCCGGGCATCAAGCACTCCCGACAACTTGCGCCGGCCGGCCTCCCGGAGCGTTTCTGGACCGAATGGCGCGACAACGGCGCCCTTTTCCCGCGCGGGGTCGATGTGCTGTTCATCTGCGGATCGGACATCGCTGCGTTGCCGCGCACCACCCGGGTGGAGATGACATGTACGTAGCAGTCAAGGGCGGCGAGACCGCCATCGCCAATTCGTGGCGCCTGCTGGCCGAGTCACGCCGCGGCGACCCGGCGGTTCCCGA
>CANJXQ010000011.1 GCA_947478805.1 Betaproteobacteria bacterium
ACCGGCGTGCTCGCCTCCGGCATGTCCAGTTCCTGGGCCATTGCGCGGCAGGCGCGCAAGACCTTCGGGCCGCTCCTCTCCGGCTTCGGCATGACCGAATTCTGCGTCGGCGCGGCGCTGTCGGCGCTCGACTCCACCGAGGAGCAGTGCGTGGAGGCGTCCGGGTACCCGGCCCCCGGCTACGGCGTTCGAATCATCGATCCGGCGACCGGCGCCGACCAGCCGACGGGAACGCCGGGCGAGATCCTCATCAGCGGCTACACCATGATGCAGGCCTACTTCAACAAGCCGGCAGAGACAGCTGCCGCGCTCGATCGCGAAGGCTGGCTGCACACTGGCGACATGGGCGTGCTGCGGGAAGACGGGCACCTGCGATTCATGGGGCGCTACAAGGACATGCTGAAGATCGGCGGCGAGAACGTCGACCCGATGGAAGTCGAGGCTTTCCTCATGGGACACCCGGCCGTCGACCTTGCGGTGGTCGTCAGCTACCCGGACGCGCGCTTGAGCGAGGTCGGCGTTGCCTACGTGAGCCTGAAACCTGGCCATACGGTGACCGGCGAGGACATCATCGGGCACTGCCGGGGTCGCATCGCCAGCTTCAAGATACCGCGCCGCGTGATCGTGACCGGCGAATTCCCCATGACGAGTTCCGGGAAAATCCAGAAGGCCAAGCTGCGCGAGGACGCGCTCAAGCGCTTCCCGGTCGCCGGCTAGACGCCCGCAACCAGGCTGGCCAGACCCCACGCGCCGGCCGGCATCGCTTGCAAGGCCGGGAAACGGCAGGTCGTTCAATGCGAGTCGTGCTTCAATTCCACTGCGGTGACGCTAAACTACGGCCTTTATCAAGACTCCCCACCACTTTGAGGCAACATGGAACAGGCAATCGACTGGAAGAATCTCGGCTTTGAGTACATGGATACGGGCTCGCATGTCCGCGCAGATTTCAAAAATGGGCAATGGACCCGGCCGCAACTGGTCAAGGGAAACCAACTCAACCTGCATATCGCCGCCACCTGCCTGCATTACGGCCAAGCCTGCTTCGAGGGCGTGAAGGTGTTTCAAAGGGTCGACGGCACAGTCGCGTGTTTTCGCGCGCCCACCCACGCAGACCGATTCGCATCCTCTGCAGCGCGCCTGTGCATGACGGCGCCGCCGTCGGAATTGTTCATCGAGGCAGTGGCAACCCTGGTGCGCGCCAATCGCTCTTATATCCCGCCATACGGCACCGGCGCGAGCTTCTACGTGCGTCCCTTGCTGATCGGGTCGAGCCCGATCATCGGCGTGCACGAAAGCCACGAGTACATCTTCATCGTGCTCGGATTGCCCGTTGGCCCCTATTACAAGAATGGGATGGTTCCGGTCCGGGGGCTGGTCCAGGAACAATACGACAGGGCTGCGCCGAATGGGGTGGGTCACGTCAAAGCGGCCGGCAATTACGCCGCCGGCATGCTGGGGGACAAGGAGGCCCGTGCAAGGAATTTCGACATTTCCCTGTACCTCGACTCGGCCACCCACACCTTCGTTGACGAATTCACCACGTCTAATTTCATCGGCATCACGCGCGATCGACGATTTGTGACCCCGGACTCCAAGTCGGTGCTACCCAGCGTGACCAACAACTGCCTGCAACAGATTGCAGCCGATATGGGGTTCACCATCGAACGACGTCCGGTCCGCTGGGACGAAATCGGCAACTTCAGCGAGATCGGGGCCTGCGGCACCGCGGCGGTGATCACGCCGCTCTACTCGCTCACCCGCGGCAGTGAAACTGTGACCTTCGGCGACGCCAATACCCCGGGCCCGGTGCTCAGCAGCCTTTACGCGGAGATACAGGCGATTCAGTACGGCACCAAGCCCGATCGCTGGGGCTGGATCCACCCGTTGAGCACCTAGGAAAGCCCTGAAAAACCGTCGAATTGAGCTGCGATCTTTCCAGCCTGTGTGCTGAAGCCGGGGCATGTCCCCGACGTTGATGATCATATTTCAGATGGCAGCAATCATGACGCTTACGTCCGTACCGTAGGACATCCTGTAATTTTTTGTCAGCATTAGAGATCAGTCGACCTTCAGGCCGGCGGCTTTGATAATCGGCCCCCAGCGCAGGCGCTCGGCCACCACGTAGGCAGCAAGCTCCTGCGGCGAGCCGCCGCCCGGCTCGAAGCCCAGTTCCTGGAAACGCTTGAGCGTATCGGGCATGGCCAGCACCTTGTTGGATTCGGTGTTCAGGTAGCGAATGGCGTCCTGCGGCGTGCCGGCAGGGGCGAAAAAGCCCGCCCAACCGATGAACTCGTCGAAACCCTGCACGCCCTGCTCGGCCACGGACTTCAGTTCCGGCATCAACGGGCTGGAGCGGCGCGTGGTGATGGCCAGTGGCCGCAACTGTCCCGATGAAACATAGGAGCGCAGCGCCGCGGCTGTTTCGATGATCACCTGCACGCGCCCGGCGATCACGTCCGGGATCGCCGGCCCCGGCCCGTTGTAGTTGATCAGGTAGAACGGCGCCCCGGTGGTCTTCGAGAACAGCTCGTAGGGCATGCGTGTGGTGGTGCTGGTCACCGCGAAGTTGATGGTCCCGGGCTTCGCCTTGGCCTCGGCAATCAGCGCCTGGATCGTGGTCGCGGGAAAGGACGGGGCCACTGCGATGAGGAACGGAAACTTCGCCGTCAGTCCGATAGGCTCGAAGTCCTTCTCCGGATCGAAGCCCAGCGACGAATACAGGAATTGATTCATCACGTTGGTTCCGAGCGACCCCAGGACCAGCGTATAGCCGTCGGCAGGTGCCTTGGCCGCCACCGCCATGCCGATGTTGCCGCCCGCACCCAGGCGATTTTCGACCAGGTACTTCTGCCCGGTGGCACGCCCCAGTGCATCGGCGAAATAGCGCGTCGCCACGTCCGAGCCGCTGCCGGCCTGCGCGGTCACGATGATCCGCACTGGCTTGGCGGGATAGGACTGGCCAAGTACAGGCGCTGCCCCGCCTGCCAGCGCCATCAAAAATGCGGATAGTTTCCATGCGTTCATCGATACCTCCTGTATTGGCCGGGGCCCCTCCGACTTGGAGTCTTCCCATGCGACCGAATCTGCGTCCCGCGCATCGTCGAGGGCAACTGCCGGCGCCCGGCAATCGCCTACCGACCTTTGCCTGGCGCCAATTCTCCGCGCTTTCGCGCCGCAGCGTCCGAAATGCCCGCGCCGGCCACATGCGCATGATCGCCCCACTTGGCACCGTCTTCGCTCAGGATGGAGGTGGGCTTCACTCGGTAGAAAACCCGGCCGACTTCGGTATAGCCCTTCCAGAACTCATCCAGGTCGAGGCCCTTGACTGTCATGGTGGGCGACTCCGGCCCCATGTAACGCAGCATCTTGCGACGCGTCGCCTCGTAGCCCGGGTCAGGTACCACTTGCGCCACGCCCTGGATCACCACGTACTTCGGCGGGTACTCGTTGTTGAACACCGAGATGCTGATCCTCGGGTCGCGCGCAAGGCGCTTGACCATCATGCGCGTGCTCCTGAGCGACAGGTTCATCGCCTCGCCATCCCACTCGAATCCGAGCACGGTGATGATCGGGGCGCCGCTCTTGCGCAAGGTGCTGACTGCAGCGAAACGCGGGACCGCGAGAAAGGCGTTGATTTCCTCGCGCGTCATCGCAAACGGGTTTTCCAAGTCGTCGGCTTGTTTCATGTCTCTGGCATCCATTCAGAATTCAAATTTTCGCGCTACTACTTCCCCGTGAGCCAGTCGGTCGTCGACGAGGCCAGCCAGCCTTCGAGCGCGACCTGCGGCTCACCGACCACCGGATTGATGCGCAGCCGCGTAAGCCGCAGAAACGCGATCTTCCAGACGCCGTTCACCTTGCGATACTCCTCCTCGTAGTGACCGTAGCCCACGAATCCCCGGTAGCCCTTGCCGCGCCCGGCTTCGATCGGCGCGGAGAACTCGACCCAGTCGAACATCGACCAGATCCCCTTGGCCGTCGTCGGGCTGGTCAGCAGGATTTCCGGCATGTGTCCCTGATGAACCGTGCGCGCCGGGCCAAGACGCGTTGCGTTCCTTGCCACGAATTCGTCGGGCCCGTTCGGTGCGCCGTTCACGCCGTCGAAACGCGCATCGTCGGTGAACTGCTGGCGCAGGTCGCTCCAGCGCTTGGTGTCGAGAAAGCGGAAGTAGCGCGCCTTCACCTGCTTGATGGCATCGATGTCCCGCGGGTCCTGGTCTGTCATTGCTGCTCCTTAAAAAAGATCGCCCTTCCCGTTGCGGCGACGCCGCAGCCTTTCCCGGCGGCCCGCCTGCTCACTGCAGCCTGAACCCCGTCTTTCGCACAACCGGCGTCGACGCATCGACTTCGCTGCGGATGAACGAAGCGAAATCGGCGGCACTCATGCCCACATTGGTGATGTAGCCGTTGGCCTCCAAGCGCCTGGCGAGTTCCGGGTTCTTTTGCGCACCATTGAACGCGGCATTGAGCTTTGCGACGACGTCGGGCGCCGTGCCGCCCGGGGCGATCACGCCGAACCAGATCGACGGCGATACGTTGATGCCGGATTCGAGAAAAGTCGGGATGTCGAGGAAGGGCTTGATGCGCGTCTTCGCGGCACTGGCAATGCCGATGGCCTTGCCGCTGTCGATGAAGGGGCGCGAACTCGCGGACAGGAACAGCAGGTCGACCTGCCCGCCGATCAGGTCGTTGAGCGCCGGCGTGGCGCCCTTGTAAGGAATCAGCGTGGCCGTGATGTCGGCGCTCTGCAGCAGCATCTCGCTTACGAAGTGCCCGCTGGATCCCGTGCCACCGTGCGCAAAATTGATCTTTCCCGGATTGGCCTTGGCATAGGCGATCATCCCCTTGGCATCGCGATACGGCAGGCCGGCGCGCCCGACCAGCGTGAGGTAAAGCTGTATCCCGAGCGAAATGGGAACGTAATCTTTCCCGACCTCGAGCTTGAAATCGGGGTCGGCAATCGGCTGGATGACCATCAGGCCATCGCTGCCCCAGAAAAGCGTATGCGCATCGCCACGCGCCGCAATCAGGTCCTTGAGACCCAGCCGGCCATTGGCCCCGGGCCGGTTCTCGAAGACGACGGGCTGGCCGAGGATCTTCGCAGCTTCGGCGGAAATCGATCGCGCCCCGGCCTCGGTCGTGGATCCGCCGGCGTAGGGGTAGATGACGGTGATCGGTCGGGTCGGAAATGCCTGCGCACGCGAGTCGTTTTGCGCGCCGAGGCTCAGGCACAGTAACGCTGGCGCAAAAATCCCCCACGCGCGACACAGGCCCCATGCGCTCCGGTTTTCCAATCACGCCCCCGTTGACTTGAATGCGCATGGTACTCAGCACGGCCAAGCATGGCAACGCAATCCTCAATGGCCATGTCGGTATTGCAGCAATTCCCCGGACACGCTGCGCAACGCACGCACTGCAGTCACGCGATCGCAGCATGGCGGAACGCTATAATCGCGCCCCACGATCCGTCACCAACGCATCACTGTCTTCGAATGGAAACCGTCCATGTATAGCGTCCTGCAGGGCCTCAATGTCGTCGAATGCTCGTCGTTTGTCGCCGGGCCCACCTGCGGTCTGTACCTGCTGCAAATGGGGGCCGAGGTGGTGCGCATCGACAATATCGGCGGTGGGCCGGACTTCAACCGCTGGCCGCGTTACAAGGGCGGACTCAGCCTTTACTGGGAAGGATTGAACAAGGGAAAGAAGTCGGTGGCCCTGGACCTGGGCAGCCCCGAGGGCAAGGAACTCGCAGTGCGATTGGCCACCGCCCCCGGCCCCGATCGCGGCCTCTTTCTCACCAATTTTCCCCTCAACGGATTCCTCTCCCACGCCAATCTCGTCAAGCACCGCGCCGACCTCGTCACAGTTCGCATCATGGGCTGGGCAAACGGCAGGTCGGCGCTGGACTACACCGTGAACTGCGCGACCGGCATCCCCTTGATGACCGGACCTGCGGAACTGGGCGACAGGCCCGTGAATCACGTACTGCCCGCCTGGGACCTGCTGGCCGGCGCTTCCGCGGCCTATGCCATGCTCGCGGCAGAACGCTACCGCAGGCAGACCGGCAAGGGCCAGGAGGTCTATATCCCACTCGGGGAGATCGGCATGGCGACCATGGGCAATCTGGGTCAGATTGCCGAGGTCGTGGCATCGGGCGAGAGCCGCGAGCGTCTTGGCAACGACATCTATGGGGCATTCGGACGGAACTTCGCCACCGCGGATGGGCATCAAGTGATGGTGCTCGCCGTCACGCCGCTGCAATGGGGCGCGCTGCTCAAGGCGCTAGACATCGGCGACGCCGTGCAGGGCATCGAGCGTTCGCTGGGTGTGTCATTTGCCAAGGACGAAGGCGTGCGCTTCGAGCATCGCAACGTTCTCTTCCCGCTTGTCGAGGCGAAGGTGGTGCGAATGAAGTTGCCTGACCTCAAGAAGATATTCGACGAGCTCGGCGTGTGCTGGGAACCCTACCAGACGATCAAGGAAGCGCTCGATTCCGATGCGCGTTTTTCGGCGGCGAACCCGCTGTTTTCACAAGTCACACATCCGAGCGGCCTGACCTATCTCACGCCCGGGGCCAGCCTGAGCTTCAACGGCCTGGAGCGCCTGCCGGCAAAGCGCGCACCGCGCCTCGGGGAACACACGGATGAAGTGCTGATGAGCTGCCTGGGAATGTCATCGGCCGAAGTCGGCAAGCTGCACGACCGTGGCCTGGTGGCCAGCGCTTAACAGGCGGGACCGCGCGGCCTGCTACGCAGGCTCGGCCGCGCTGCTCAAGGCAGGACCGCGCCGCCTGCTACGCAGGCTAGGCCACGCTGCGGAAGTAGCACACTGATTTAGGGGGAGCGCGAAGCGATGCTTCCTCTTGCATCGCCACTGACGCCCAAGCACTAGACATCAGAATGCGTGGGGCATCCAGCGCGTCGCGCGGGTTTCGATCCTGGAAATAAGGTAGTCCAGAAGCGAGGCCAGAGCGACCACCACCACCAGCGCCGCCCAGATGGTATCGACGTCGAACAGGTTCTGGCCCTTGACTATCAGGTAGCCAAGGCCGGACGTCGTCCCCACGAACTCCGCCACCAGCGCTGCCTGGAAGGCGAAGCCGATGTTCGTGCGCGCAGAGGCGACGATGGCGAGCGTAAGCGATGGCAGGTACACGTTCCAGGCCATCTCCCAGCGATTGCCCCCGAGAATCCTCACGTTCGATACCAGGTCCTTGTCGATGTCCTTCAGCGCATTGGCAATTCCGACCGCCACCAGGATGACGATGACCGCCACCACGAGCGCAATCTTCGACGCCACGCCGAAACCGAGCCAGATGATGAAAAAGGGCTGGAGAATCAGTCGGGGCATGCCATTGAAGAAGATCAGGAACGGCTCGACAACGTCATGTGCGGTCCGCGACAGGCCGATCCAGGCGCCTAGGGCGCCGCCCGCCACGGTGCCGATCAGGAAGCCGGCAAGCAGTATCCCCAGCGTCGACAGCATATGCCTTCCCAGGGACCCGTCTACGATCCAACTCCATAGCCGGTCTACGACCCCGGCCGGAGAACCAATGAACGCCTGATCGACAACACCCAGCCGGGACACATAGTGCCATGCAGCAATCGCCGCCAGGATCACCGCGACTTGCGCCGCGACCATCGTCAGGCGCTGGGTGTTCAAAACGCGCGCCATTTGTTCATCGGGCGCTCAACATAGACCAACAGCCTGTCGAACGCCACGGCGGCAATGGCAACCACAAGTATCCCCGCAATCACGATGTCCGCCTGCAATGATTGCTCTGCACTGGCAATCAGGAATCCGAGGCCCTTGATGGAACCCAGGTACTCGCCCACCACGGCAGCGAGAAGCGCCCAGGCCCAGGACAGCCGCAGGCTCGAAAAGAGCCAGGTGATGATCGCCGGTATGTAGACGTGCAAAACCAGATCCCACTTGGACGCACCATGGAGTCGGGTGTTGGCCAGCATGATGGGATCGATCGTCCGAATGCCCGTCAGGACGCCGTAGAGGACGATGAAGCTGATCAGGCTCGCCACGAAATAGACCTTGGACTGCAGGGTGGTACCAAACCAGAAAATAAACAACGGTGCCAAGGCGATTTTCGGCAAGGCGTTCATGGCCGCGAGAAAAGGCGACATGAAGCGGGAAATCCATGGACTGGGAGCAAGAATGGCCACCAGCACAAGCGCCACGACCACTCCCAGAAGATATCCGAGGATGGCCTCTTCAAGCGTTGTCCCAACGTGTCCCCACCAGACCGGATCCTGCACCCATTGGAAACACTTGAGAATCACCTGCTGTGGCGAACTGACAATCAGCTTCCAGAAATCACTCTTGCTGCCCATGTATTGCCAGGCGGCAAGAAACCCCACCGTCAGGCCGATGCGCCAGGCCAAGACGGTGATGTTTCGGCTACGTTCAGCATTGCTGGCCACGACTTCCGGCATCAGAAAAGCTCTGAAGAAACCTGAGTTGCGTCGCGAGGCAGCGCAGCCGGACGAGCGCGGGAAAGCCGACTCAAGGAGTTACACGTTTTCATCGTCGGAAAACCCTGGCGGTGTTTGCTGAATCAGAGCCTTCTCAGCGCTTCGGGCCAGGGATGCTGGCGATTGCCTTTCTCGCGTATGAATTGTCGAAATACTTGTTGACGTCATACTTCGCCATGTCGACCTTGTCGAGGACACCTGTTGCCTTGGCCATCGCAAGCGTATCAGCAAGCGCTTTATCGGAGAAAGTGCCATCGGTTTGCATGAAGGCCGGTTTGGCAAGCTCCCACTGCTCGGCAAAATCGGCGCGATTGGCCTCCTGGAAATCGGCGGGCATCATTTTCAGGATCGCGGCAGGATTGTTGATATTGGTCTGGATGGCCACGAGGGCTTCGCGCATGGCATCGGCCATGTCCTGCACCGTCTTCGGATACTTTGCCGCGAACGCGCGCGTCGTCCCAAGTGGCAGCCCCAGCTGGCGCCCCCAGATGTGCTCGACCTGCGTCGGCTCCAGCGTGTTCAGGACTGGGTACCCAATACCGAGCTTCATCGCCTGGGCGGCGGATTTCATGTCCATGGTCACCAGGTCGGCCCGCCCGGTCTGCAGCGAGGGCACGAACGCGGCAACACCGCCTACCGCCAGCCGCCCCTGCTTTTCCCAGTTCAGTCCCACCGACTGTGCCGACCGCTCCATGAATATCTGGCTGACAGAGCCCTCCGCGGTATAGGCCCAGTTCGCGCCGTCATACTTCTTCAGGTCCTTGCCTCTTGCCGCCTCGTACTTCTTGTGGCCCATGAACACGACGGCACCACCATGGAACAAGTTGAAGAACCCGAATACGTCCCTGCCGGTGCCGCCCGCCGTCATGATCTGCGTAGACCCAAGGATGCCCATGTCGGCGGAGCCTCCGGCGAATGCGGCAAATGCCGGCACGCCGCCACCGAAATTCTGTGCCTCGATCTGAATGCCCCGCTTCTCGAATCCCTTGGTGCCCATGGCGACCAGGATCGGAGCGAACATGGTCAGCTGCCCGCCCGAAAACGCCACCGACACCTTCTGGGGAGCGGCCGTCGACTGCGCAAGCACGCTGGAACTGGCCACCGCCAGCGCCAGTGCGGTGCAGGCAACTGAAAATCTCAACTGTCCGAATCGATTCATTGTGTTCCCCCTCATTCTCGGTTGATGAACTGCATTGGATGATGGTGCTGGCGTTACATGCCTGAAAGCAGGCAAGGATATTACTTGTATTCGTTACTGCTGTTCGTAGGCCCTGAGAACCTCCGCCCTCAGGTGCTCCCAGATGCTGTGCTGTATGGCCACGAACTTCTCATCGAAGCGGAGTTCCGTCAATTCGCGCGGCCGCATCAGGTCGACCCGGTAATCCCCGAGGATCCGCCCCGGGCTTGCGGTCATCACCAGCACGCGATCCGCCAGCCCGATGGCCTCCTGCAAGTCGTGCGTAATGAACACGACCGTGGGCTTGTTGACGTCCCACAGGTGTAGCAGGTCGTTTTCCATCAGCGTCCGGGTCTCCACGTCCAGGGCACTGAAAGGCTCGTCCATCAGCAGAACGCGCGGCTCATAACTCAGTGTCGCAGCGATCGATACGCGCTTTCTCATGCCGCCGGACAACTGGTGCGGGTAACTGGCCTCGAACCGCTTCAATCCCACGCGTGCGAGCCATGAACGCGCCAGTTCCTCGGCCTCATGCTTGGACTTTCCGCGAAACCGCAGTGGCAAAGCCACGTTCTGCAGCGCGGTACGCCACGGCAGCAGTGCGTCGCGCTGGAAGATGAAGCCGACATCCTTTTGGATGCCATTGACCTGTTTCCCCAGTACTTCCACTGTCCCCTGGTCTGGCTGGGACAGGCCTGAGATGAGCGTCAGCAGCGTGGACTTTCCACAGCCCGACGGCCCGACAACCGTCAGGAATTCGCCTTGCCTTGCTTCGAACGACACATTTTCAATGGCCGTGAATTTCCCGCGCGCTCCCGAAAACATGCGCTTGACATTGGTGAGCCGGATCGCAATGGCGGCCGATGTTGCTGGTTTGCCGGAGTCCTGCCCCTGACCAGTCGTTGCGCGCTCGCCTTGTTCGGTTACAGAGGCTTGCGCAGGGCCTCCCAACGACAGGTTGACGCTCATATCAGCCGGTACCTGTCCCGGCCTGGTCGGCAAAACTGGGCATGACGAATCCAAGGATCACCGTGTCCACCCACGCCGCCACTTCGACACTTTCATTCACCAGCAGATCGACGCCGGATTTCGGCGAGTAGGCTTCGCCGGCAATGGTGCCCCTGCCGCTCAGGAAGAAAAACAGGTTCACATTCGGAACCGCGGCGTGCCGGTACGACGCTCCGGCCGGGATCATCACCTGGTAGGCCGAGGTGCCGCGTTCGTTGAAAACACCGAAGTTCCGGCTCATGATGCCGGCAGCGGCCCCCTTGACTGGCATCCAGGGAAAAGCCTCCGGCTTGATCACCACCGGTTCGCGATACCGTGCAGGCGGGTACTCGAGCTTCCTGCCGTTGACATGCTCCCAGACGGCTTCATAGGCATCCTGGTTGAATTTCTTGCCCTCGGCATTCGTGTAGGTGTAGATGCCCTTGACGAATTCGCCTTTTTGCTGGAGCTCCGATGCCCCTCGCGCCAGGGCCTCCCAACTCATGTAACCGTAACCGTTCGGGCCGGCAAACTGCACGATCAACATGTGCGAGCCGCTGAGAATTGTCTGCGGGCCGTAATAGGCGCCTTCGGGAAAATAGCCCAGGTGCCCTGGCGGAACGTCCAGTTTCGGCGAATAGTTGAGGGGCTCGTCGAATGCCCAGCGAAACTGCTCGAAATTATGGCGGTGGCGCGGAGAGAAGGAATCCCCTGGACCGAACGACTCGTAGGCCATCTCGTAATTGTCCTTCGCAATCGGATTGCCCTGCAGCAAGGGCTTGTACCGAATGGTCACCGAGCGCGTGCCGGGATACTGGGTCCAGCCGAGCTCTTCCTCAACGGCGATTCTCATGATTCACACCTCCGTAATCAACACGCGTGTTGCTCAAATCCTAGAAGAGCCCATCGTCAAAGTCAACGCGGCAAAACCACGCGCGGCCAGCAGTTTAGCAATGATCCGGGCACTCATGCGCCTGGGCTGTCAGGCCGCTCCCCCTGCCCGCACATAGGTGGTCTCGCCCTTCCCTAGATGGTCGCGCTCGCTGATCGGTGCATGCTTGGGTCCCTCGCGAGACATCATCACGAAATGCGGCTCGGTCGGTCGAAAATTCGTGAATGCCAGCCCGCCCTCGGCGACCCCGAATCCGTACACGGTGTTCGCATCGACTGCCAGGGCCGTCCCGGGCTTGAGCACCTGACGGCCCACGATCATGCCCCCCTCGACCACGAAGATGATTTCGTCTTCCGGATGGAAATGAGGGTGCCCCTGCGGACACGGCGTGTTGAATTTGGACTGGTGGAACCAGGCATCGCAGGTCGGGCAAGCCGCATCCGCCCATACCGTGGTCGCCGTGTCGTAGTACACGTTGTCCTTGACCTGTCTCAGGCCCCTGGCATCCACACGATGCACATGGCCCCCTGGCTTTCTGGAATATTCCGGCCGCACGTCACGGCTATGGTAGTGCAGCAGCGTGGCTCCGCCCTCACCGGCACCGATGCTCGTCGAGCCCGCGTGCTCCAGGTACACCACGCCGGCCGGCCCCAGTTGCTCGCCCCCCGCCAATACGCTTCCCTTCCACACATAAACGAGGTGGCCGACGGGAGGTTGATCCCATCGGATCGATGCGCCAGCCGCCAGCTCGTGCATCCACAGCCACAGCGGTCGGTCCTGCCCCACGATGACCGCACGGCTTTTCACGGCCCCGCTGTGACTCACACTGGCCAAAACGGGAAACGCTCCCGCCGGTACCGCGTCGGTATTCACGACGACGGTTTGCCCCTTCCCTTCCGCCCTGACTCGTCCCATGATTTGATGACTCCTGAGTGCTTGTTACCGGGCGTGCGCTGGCTCCCCCTGCACGCCGCTGAATGACGCCGCGCCTTACGCCGTTCTCCCCCGATCCCGACCCAGGTGTACCGGCAGGCGCTTCAGTCCGTGGAACATCGGATGCGCATTCCATTCGATGCGACTCGGATCCTCCGCCAGCCGCATGTCCGGAAAACGCCGGCACACCGTGTCATACACCGCCTGCGCCTCGAGCCGCGCCAGTGACGAACCGATGCAGACATGCACCCCTTTGCCAAACGACAGGTGATCGATATCGGTGCGCCCGATGTCCATTCGGTCCGGATCCTTGAATACTGCCGGGTCGCGGTTGGCCGAGGCGTAAAGGATCATGGTGTTCGTTCCCGCAGCAATCTTGTGGCCGGCGATTTCGACGTCCACATTGGGCATGCGCACCATCATCTGTACCGGCGCATTGAAGCGCAGTGTTTCCTCCACCGCGGACTTGGCCAGCGAGGGATCCGCGCACAGGCGCTCCCACTGGTCGCGATGCACCAGCATGTCGTGAATACCACTGCCGATCAGGTCGGTCGTCGTCAGGTGCCCTGCGTAAAGAATGACCACCAGCGTCCCGGTCAGTTCATCTTCGCTGATACGGCCATTGTCCTGCGCTTCGATCAAGGCGCTGACCAGCGATACATTGCCGGGGTTCCTGCGTGAGTGCTCCACCATCTTCGCCGCATAGCCGCGCACGTTCGCGATGCCGGCATGGGCCTTGCGAATCTTGTCCGAAGGCACGCCCCCCGGGACGTACTGCTTTACGGCCGCCAGGTCGTCACCCCACGACTTGAGCATGTCCGCATCGTCCCGCGGCGCCCCAAGCAACTCCATCAATGCCAGCAAAGGCAGACGGTAGGACAGTTTCACCAGGTCGCTCTCCTCGGTCTTGGCAAGGTCATCGAGGAAATCGTTGGCGAGCTTCTTGGCGTAGTCGCCCAGATGCGCGATGCGGCTCGGGGTGAAGCCGCGGATTGCCGCACTTCTGACGCGCTGGTGGATCGCGCCGTTCATCCCGCTGAGCTGCAATGCCTCGAAGGCGACGATTTCCCGCACCCGCTGCCGGTCGTCTTCCGACAGCGAATCCATCTTGAATCGTTCCTGCCCGCGGCGCGTCAGCAGGCGCTGATCATCCAAAAGGGATGCCTTCGCCTCGGCATGGCGCGTGACGAAAGGCACTGTCGACTTGTGCCAGTACACGGGGCCGAGATCACGCATTCGCTGATAGACCGGATACGGGTTGCGTACCACGTCCTGATCACCTGCCAGCAGAGCTGCCACTGCCTGCTCCAGGTCGGCGTCGGGAACTGTCATCTGGGCTCCTTTTTCATCGTTATCCTGAGGGGCCTTCATGGTCCTATGCCGTGCGGCCGCAATCGCGCCCCAACCGAACCGGCAGCCGTTTCACCCCGTGGAATTTCGGATGGGGATTCCATTCAAGGTCGGCTGGGTCGGCGGCAAGCCGCATTTCCGGGAAGCGCCTGCTGACCGTATCAAACACCGCCTGCGCCTCCAGGCGCGCCAGCGAGGAGCCGATGCATACGTGCACGCCCTTGCCGAATGCCAGATGGTCGATGTTCACCCTGGAGATGTCGAGCCGGTCAGGATCCTGGAAAACGGCCGGATCGCGATTCGCGGACCCAAAAAGAAGCATGACACTGGTTCCGGCAGCAATCCGGTGACCGCCAATGTCCATGTCCGCCGCCGCGATCCTGGGCATCATCTGCACCGGCGCGTTGAACCGCAGCGCCTCTTCCACTGCTCCCTTGGCCAGGTTCGGATCTGCGCAAAGGCGCGACCACTGGTCGCGATGCAGCAAGAGGTCGTGTATTCCCGTGCCGAGAAGGTCGGTCGTCGTGAGATGCCCCGCATAGAGAATAATTACCAGCGTGCCCGTCAGCTCCTCGTCGTTGATGCGCCCGCCATCCCTTGCCTCGACCAGCACGCTGAGAAGACTGAGGTTGTTCGGCTGCTTGCGATGGCGCTCCACCAGGCTCGCGGCATAGGCCCGCAGGTTGGAGATCGCGTCGTGACCGGCCTTGATTTTTTCCGAAGGCACTCCGCCTGCGGCAAAACCCTTCACGCCCGCAAGGTCGTCGCCCCAGGACTTGAGCATGTCCGCATCCTCGTGGGGGGCGCCCAACAATTCCATGAGCACCAGCAGAGGCAATCGATAGGACATCTGCACCAGATCGCAGTCCGCCTCCCCGGCCAACTGGTCGAGAAAATCGTTAGCAACCTTCTTGGCGAATTCCCCCAGATGGGCAATGCGGCTTGGCGTGAACGCGCGCACGGCCGCACTCCTCACCCGCTGGTGCACCGGCCCATTCATTCCGCTCAGGTGGAGCGCTTCGAAGGCCACGATTTCGCGCGCTCGCTTGCGATCTTCTTCGGACAAGGAATCCAGCTTGAAGCGGTCTTCAGCGCGCCGCGTCAACAGCCTCTGGTCGTCCTGCAGACAGGCCTTGGCCAAGGCGTGCGTCGTCACGAACGGCATATCGGGCTTGTGCCAGTACACCGCACCCTTTTCGCGCATGCGCCGATACACCGGGTAGGGATTGCGCACGACTTGCGGATCGCCGGCGAGCAGCAATGACGCCGCCCGATCCAGCTCCATGGTTTCAATACTCATCGCGTCGACGTTCAAATCAATTCAAAATGAAAATCGGTAATCCGCCCCTGCACCTCGGCACTGAAGACGGTCCGCACGCGCGGGCGGGAAAGAAGGCTCTTCCCGGCCGCATGGATGTCCGACAAGTCCACGCCCTTGATGAAATTGGCAATCGAGGTGTCAGCGCCATCCAGGGTCACGTAGCCGATCACGAAGGGCGGCGGCGGCATCCCGGGAAAAGCCGCGGCGACGATGGTGAAGACTTCGAGCGTCCCCTCCTCACCCACGGGCTCCCAGCTGACCGTCTCGACGTAACACGCCTCGCAGAACGTCCTGGCCGGCACCAACAGACGACGGCATTTTCCGCAACGGGTGCCCATGATCCGGCGCGAGTTCTTGAGCTCGGCAAAAAATCGGCTGGCCGTTTCGCCGGCAAAATAGCGATAGTCGAAATTCCAGTTCCCCGGAATCGTGATCAACTCCACGTCATTCGGCATATGAACGTCTTTCATGATGGTTCTGCCCCAAGCACCACTGCGGTCGAAAACTGCGTCGCCCCGCCCTGCCCCGTGGCAACGGCAAGACGAATGCCGTCCACCTGGCGACGGCCTGCCCGGCCACGGATCTGCAGCGCGCATTCCGCGATACGGATCATGGCAGTGGCACTGACCGGGTTCGCAGCTTGCGCTCCAGCCGAAGGGTTCACAGCAATTCGAGCCGTGCCATCGACGATGCTGTCGAGAAACCGCGGTCCGTCCGCAGGTGCGCAAATGCCTAGCGGGGCATAGCCCATCGACTCGGAACTGGCACAGGCGGCGTGGATTTCCACCATGTCGACTTCCTTCGCCGGATCGACGACTCCCGCATCACGATAGGCCTGCGCCGCACAACGGCGCAGCGTCACGACATCGACGAGCGCACCTTCCGCGCGCGAGATGCGGCTGCCCATCTCGTAGGTATCGCTCAACCCGCTCGCCCCGCGAATCCAAGCGGCGGGTCGCGACCCGACCCGGTTTTCTGCCGCGATAACCATCGCACAGGCCCCTTCGGACACAGGCCCGATTTCCAGCTTGTGGATGGGCCAGGAAATCACGCCGGAAGAGAGCACATCCCCGGCACTGAAACGCCGAGGCGATTCGAGCGTGTCATTCAGCAACGACAGTTCGGAATTGCGTGCTGCCAGGTGTGCCCATTGCTCCAGCGTGTAGCCGTATTTCTGGATCATCATGGTGGCGCGAAGCGCGACCATGCTCAATGTGCTCAGGCTGATGTCGCGCTCGTAGATCGGATCGAAGATGGAATTGAACACCTTGGGCGCAGTCACCGCATGCCCCATGCGTTCAACCGCGACGACCAGCACGGCATCGCAGCGACCCGCCGCAATCCACGTCAACCCCGCGAGAAAGGCAGAGGAGCCCGTCGCACCGCCCGTGTTCACCCGGAAGTACGGGATTCCCGGCCGCGCAATCGACCCCATGTCGACATGGTCGATCCCCGCCAGCGCGTCCGGGGCCACACCACCCACAACCAGCCCGATGGCATCCAGGTCCATCTGAGCATCCGTCAGTGCGGCCGTCACCGCTTCACGAACCAGTTCCGCCGTATTGCGGCCCGAATGCCTGCGGCGGTATTGGGTCTGCCCCACGCCGACAACGGCCGCCCGGCGACTCATGCCCGCTCCAGCACGACGGCCGTGTGTGTCTGTGCGCCTAATGGGGAGGACCCAATGGCCATTGCGCGCCTCGGCGCTGTGTCCAGTTGCGTTGCGCCGGCCGTGCCGCTCAGCTGATGGAAGCATTCCGCGAGTCGCATCAGCCCCATCGCCGGATAACACCACGCGGCAGCCGAACCGCCGGCGCGATTGACGTTCTCCGCAAGAGCATAGTGTTCAAACGCGTGCCCAGGCGCCGCCAGTCCGAGGGACTCCAGTGCAAGCGCCTCTTCCACCAGGGTCATCCCGTCGATTTCGAACAGGTCGATGCTGTCGATCCCCCGCGCGGAGCCACGCAATGCCATCTCCGCTGACTGCCGCAATGCGGGCATCCCCACCAGGTCGCGCTCGCCAGGTCGCGGAAGGTCGGTGGCATGCCCGACACCGCCAACGCGCACCGGTGACGGAGCCGCGCCGATGATCATGGCAACGACGATGTCCGCCCATTTCGGCCCCTCCGCTTGTCGGAGGGGATAAGCCAGCACTGAATCGCGACTCGGGACGCGCAATGCACGCGGGCTGCGCCCTGCCCGCATCGAGCGCGCGGCAGTTGCAGCTGCGCGCGAATCCCCGGGATCCCCGTACCTGGCCAGCCAGGCGCTCAATCGAACAGCGGAAATATCGAGTTCCTGCAGACCCAGGGGCTTCTCGAACGCGGGATCGAATCCGACCCGCGACACCGAATCGGGCGCCCCTTCGCTGGCACGCCCCCAGGCGGCAACCACGGACAACCGCGCTTCGCCCGCCTCGATTCTGGCAGCGGCAAAAGATGCCGCGACCAATCCATCCTCGTCCACCCGCATCTCGTCCTTCAAGTAAGAGCCGGCTGCCGGCGCCGTCACCATGCTGGACAAGGACCGTCCGTCGATCAAGTCGTGAGCCGCAATGACCACCGAGTCGACCGCATCCATGTGGGCGTCGGACTGGCGCAATGCATCGGTCACCGTGGCGAATATCATGTCCGTGAGGCTACGACGCGAATCGCCCCAGCCGACGGACGTCGCCGCGCCATGCAAGTAGACCGGTCGCGCATTCACTCGGGTGTCCTCATCCAGATCGAGACGGTTCGGATTGACCTGGGCCCGCCGCTCGGCGCCCCCAGATCAACAATAACGTTGATTGGATTCTACCTTTCACGGCAAAATGCTGCAGCCGCTGTGCTATTTTTACACCTTGTATTCAGTTGTGCGGATCACGTACAGACTCTCAATTCTCGCGGGAAAGGAATATCACCATGCTGGATGTGCGCAATGCGATGCGAAGGGCCGCCGCGTTTCACCGGGACCGCATTGCTGTCATCAGCAATGACCGCAAGCTCACCTACACGCAGGCCTGGGAGCGCGGCCTGCGCTTCGCCAACGCCATGCTGTCACTGGGCGTCGTGCCCGGGGATCGCGTCGCGGTGCTCGAGGACAACTGCCTCGAGGCCTCGGATTTCTTCCTGGGAGCAGCCGCCGCGAACGTGGTGCGCGTCCCCCTCTATCGCCGCAATTCACGGGAGGCGCACGGGCACATGCTTCGCAACACCGCCTGTTCGGCCATCGTCGTCTCCGAAGAGTATCTGCACGAGATCGAGGGACTCGAGAAGACCATTCCCACGTTGAAGCACGTGATCGTGCGTCGGGCAGACTATGAGAGCTGGCTGCTCAAGCACTCCAAGGAAGATCCCAATCCCCCAGTGGCGTTGGACGATTTCCACATCATCCGCCACAGCGGCGGGACGACCGGCCAGTCGAAAGGCATGGCCTTTTCGCACCGCACCTGGATGAACACGGAACGCGACTGGACCTATCTGCTGCCGCCCATCGACGCCGGAGACGGCTGCGTTCATGCCGGGCCGATTTCCCATGGTTCAGGCTACCTGTTCCTGCCCATCTGGCTGGCCGGTGGCTACAACGTTCTCGAGGCCAAATTCAACCCCACCCGCATGCTCGACCTGATCGACGAGCATTGCGGTTATTTCTTTGCCGTGCCGACGATGATCAGCGACATGCTGGCGGCGCCGCCGACCAAGCGCGCATTCTCGAAATTGAAGGCCATCGTGATCTCCGGTGCGCCGATTCGCGCGCAAACGGCGCTTGCCGCCAAGGACATGTTCGGCGAATGCCTGCACCAGCTCTACGGACAGACCGAATGCACGCCCGTCGTCTGGATGAGCCCGAAGGAATGGTTCACCGAGGTCAAGGGGTCCGACCCGCTGGCATCCTGCGGGCGGGTCATGCCTTATGCGGAAGTGGAAATCCGCGATGATGACAACAAGACGCGCCCCGTGGGGGAAGTGGGCGAAATTGCCGTGCGCAGCGACGGGCAGATGGAGAAAATCTGGAATGAGCCGGAGCAGACCGCCAGCCGAGTGCTCGACGGCTGGGTCCTGACGCGCGACATCGGCAAGCTCGACCAAAACGGATTTCTGTACCTCGTCGACCGCAAGGACGACATGATCATCTCGGGAGGCCTGAACATCTGGCCCGCGGAACTGGAAATTGCGATCTCCAGCCTTCCCGGCGTGCGCGAAGTCGCCGTTGTGGGAGCGCCTGCGGAGCGCTGGGGCGAGACGCCGGTTGCCGTCGTCGTCGTCAATCCGGGGGCTACGCTGACCAAGGAAGAGGTCATCCAGGTCTGCGCGCAGCAGCTAGGCTCATACAAGAAACCCTCGCAAGTGGTGCTGCAGAGCGAACCGCTTCCCCGCACCCCGGTCGGCAAGATACAACGCAAGCTTGTTCGCGAGACGTTCTGGGTCGGGCACAAGAGTCGCATCGGCGGCACCTGATCGTCAGGCGATTGCGTCTGCCCGTGCGTACCTGCCCACGTTTTCCCACCAAGTTAGCAGTCAACCGGATCACACCGTGAAGAGCATCGCCAAGCGGCGGGCACTGGCCCGCAAGAGCGGGGAAAAGGAATACGAGAGCCGGCGCGCAGAGCTGCTGAAGGCGGCCGCGAAAATATTCCTCGAAAAAGGCTTCCGGGCGACGAGCCTGGATGACATTGCCAGAATCGTCGGAATCAACCGCGCCTCCCTTTACTACTATGTGTCTGGGAAGGAAGAGTTGTTCCGCGAAATCAATCGCGACGCAACGCTAGAGAACGTCCTGATGGCCGAGCGCATTTTCAAGGGTGCAGGGAGCGCCCGCGAGAAACTGCGCGCATTCATGGTCGCGCTCATGGAGTCCTTCGAGCGCCACTACCCTTACCTGTATGTGTATATCCAGGAGGACATGACCCGCGTCTCCAGTGACCGTACGCGCTGGGGAAAGGAAATGAACGCCCTGGCCAGACGGTTCGACGAAGCCGTCACCGGCATCGTGCTCAGCGGCTTTGCTCCCAAACCCTCACTCGCAGAACGACGCCGGGCCCGCGTGCTGGCCTTCGGGATGATCGGATTGTGCAACTGGAGCCACCGCTGGTTCCGCCCGGGACACGGCTTGTCCGCGCGAGCCGTCGGCAATCTGTTCGCCGACATGGTCCTGGATGGGGTTTACGCGCAGTCGCTCCCGGCAGCTTCTCCCGGGGGCCTCAGGCTTGCCATTCCCGCGGCCAAGAAATCGGTCAGGAAGTCCAATGGCGCTCGCGCCGCGAAGACTGGGGCCGCAATCCCTTCCTAGTCGTTCGCGGCGATCGCCCATTCAGCGTCACTGCCATTCCCAACGGCGGAACGGATCACCCCTAAATCGGCGCGATCAATTCGAAGTGAAAGTCGGTGATACGACCTTCGCGCACATCCGAGAATATGGCACGAACGCGCGGCTTGGCCATGAGCTTGTTGCCCGCGGCTTCAATGTCGGTGAGATCAACGCCACGAACATAGTTGAGCACTGCGGTATCCGCGCCGTCCAGCGTCACATACCCCATGACGAACGGCGGGTCCGGCAAGCCGGGAAACTTCGCCGCCACGATCGTGAAGATGTCCAGCGTCCCCTCCGGCCCGACTTCGACCCATTCCCCGGTGCGCTCATAGCTCGCATCGCAGAATGACCTGGCGGGTACGAGGACGCGCCCGGTCGATGGGACGCGCGTCCCCATGATCCTGCGGTTGATCTTGATCTCGTTGAAAAACCGACTGGCCACCGCCCCGGCAAAATAGCGGTACTCGAAATTCCAGTGGCCGGCGATGGTGATGGGCTTGGAGATGGGATCGGGTGTTTGCACGACGAATTCCTTCAAGGACGGTTGGAACCGAGAACCACGGCAGTCGAAAATTGCGTAGCGCCCCCCTGCCCTGTGGCCACCGCATGGCGAACCCCGTCAAGCTGGCGCTTGCCGGCAAGTCCACGCACCTGCAGTGCGCACTCGACGATCCGAATCAGCGCGGTTGCGCTCACCGGATTGGCTGCCTGCGGCCCACCCGAAGGATTGACAAGCGCCCGCGTGCGCCCCTCAAGCAGCCTGTCGAGGAAGGCCGGGCCATTCTTCGCTTCGCAAAGACCCAAAGCGCTGTAAGCCATGGCCTCGGCGCTGGCAAAGGGAGCCTGTATCTCCACGCAATCGATTACTTCTGACGGGTTGGCGATGCCGGCCTCGCGGTAGGCTTTTTCGGCCGACCTGCGCAATGTGAGCAATTCGACGAGCGAGCCCTCCGGCCGGCGAATCCGATCGCCCATCGCGTAGGCATCGCTGAAGGCACCGGTGCCAAGCACCCAGGCGGCGCGACGCGCACCGACGAACTTTTCCGATGCGAGAACCGCCACGCAAACGCCCTCGCTCATCGGGCATGCCTCCAGCGTGCGGATCGGCCACGACAGGATCGGTGACGCGAGCACCTGTGCCTTGTCGAACAGGCGCGGATTCTCCAGCGTGTCGTTGTTCTGGGAAGCCAGTGAATTCTTCGCTGCCAGCGACGCCCAGTGGTCGGTCGTGTAACCGTACTCCTGCATCAGCATGGTGGCACGCATGGCGATCATGCTGATCGTGCTGATGCTGATGTCCTTCTCGTAGATCGGATCGAAAATGGAGTTGAAAACCGCCTGCGCCGTGGTCGCATAGCCCATGCGCTCGACCGCGACCACCAGTGCAACGTCGCAGCGACCCGAAGCAATCCACGACATGGCGGCAAGAAATGCCGATGACCCGGTGGCCCCGCCCGTATTGACGCGGAAGTACGGCACGCCGGGCCGCGATATCGACGCCATGTCGATGTGATTGATGCCGGCCAGGGCATCGGGCGCGACACCACCGACAATGACACCGATGGCATCCGAATCGATCTGCGCATCGGTCAATGCCGCCTCGACGGCATCACGCACCAATTCGGCGGTATTGCGCTCGACATGGCGACGCCGGTAGGTGGTCTGTCCCACCCCGATGATGGCAACCGGATCTCTCATGCCGTCACCAGCACCATGGCACCATGGGACTGCGCGCCAACCGGCGAAAACCCGGTGGCTAGCGCCGCTCGCAATCGCCCGGGGACTTGCACCCCCTGGGCCTGTCCGGTCAACTGCAGGTAACACTCGGCAAGCCTCACCAAACCCATGGCCGGGTAACACCACCCCGATGCGCCGCCCCCGGACGGATTGATTCCAGTCCCATCGGCATAGGTTGCAAAGCCCTGGCCCGGTGCGGCCAGCCCCAGCACCTCCAGGGCATACGCTTCATCGAACAGGGTTGCTCCTTCAAGCTCGAACAGGTCAATGTCCCTGGATTGCATCGATGCGCTGGACAACGCTCGCTCCGCGGCCTGCGCCAACGAAGGCATCCTGAGCAGGTCGCGATCGCCGACATTTGAAGAATCGGTGGAGTGGCCAGTCCCCGCGATGCGGACACGCGCCGGACGCGGCCCGAGGATGGCGGCAACGACGATATCGGCCATGCACGGCGCCTCCTCTTGCCGCAACGGATGCCACAGGTTCGGGGCATGGCCGCCGGACTTCAACGCTCGCCCATTGCTGCCCGCCCGCCGGGCACGTGCCTGACCGGCGCGACGACGTGAATCTTCAAGGCCGGGGTGTCGTTGAAGCCATGCCGACAGGCGCAGTGCAGACAGTGAAAACTCATCCAGTCCCAGCGGCTGGATCATGAATGGATCGAAGGCGGTCTGCGACGTGCGCTGGAAATCGCCTTCGCTGGCGCGGCCGCATGCCGCCACAACCGAGAATTCCGACTCTCCCGCCTCGATGCGCGCTGCTGCGAGCGACGCGGCCACCAGCCCATCGTCGGCGAGGCGGATTTCATCACGCATGTAGGCACCGGCCGCCGGTGCCGTCACCATGCTGGACAGCGAACGCCCATCGACGAGGTCATGCGCGGCCAGCACCACCGAATCCATCTCGGCCATTTTTGCGCCCGCGTTCGACAGCGCGCCGGTCACCGTCTCGAAGATGAGATCGGGGAGGCTGCGCTCGGCATCGGCCCATGTGACCGAAATCGCTACGCCTTGGATATACGCCGAATTAGGAGAAATTCCCATATAAGATGGCTTGACTGCGTGCGTTTGCGTGGAAACTCAAACGCCGCTGATCGAACTCTTGTGCCCCTTCCAGAACGGCTCGCGCAGCGCCTTGCGCAGGATCTTGCCGACCGGGGTGCGCGGCAGCGGCTCGCTCAGGAACTCCACGCGCGAGGGCTTCTTGTACGATCCGAGTCGTTCAGCGCATTCGCGGATGACCGCATCCGCGCTCATATCGACACCGGGCTCCAGGACGACAAACGCGGCTGGTGTCTCACCCCAGCGTGCATCCGGAATTCCCACGACAGCGACTTCGCGCACGCCGCGCATGGCGGCGATCACGATTTCCAATTCCGCGGGCCAGATGTTGAAGCCGCCCGAAATGATCATGTCGTCCTTGCGATCGACAAGGTACAGATAGCCGTTCTCGTCGAGGCGGCCGACATCTCGCGTCAAGACCCAGCCGTCGATCAGGCGCTGTGCAGTGAGCTCCGGATCGTCCCAGATGCTGCTCATCTGCCCGTCGCAACGCACCGCGATTTCGCCGACTTCACCCGTCGGCAGCGGCTTGTTGTCATCGCCACGTATCTCAATCTCGGCAAACGGCATCACGCGACCGACCGACGAGATGGGATCGGAGCCGGGAACCTCGGCAAACCATTCGGCAGGCCCCATGAACGCCACGGGCACCGCCTCCGTCTGCCCATACATCTGGTAAAGCTTGTCGCCAAAGAGATCGCGCGCGGAAAGTGCCGTCTGTGCGCGAATGGGAGCCCCCGAGACCACCAGCGCCTTGAGCTTCGGGAAAGTGGGCCGCGTGGGCATCTGTTTCGCCGTCGAGACCAGATCGCTCACCACCGTGGGCACGGCAAACATGTACCCGCCCTTGGTCGCGAGGAGATCGAGCACCCGTTTTGCGTCGAACTTCGGTTCCAGCATGTTGCAGCCGCCCGCCAACCACACCGGCACGAACAACATGCCCGAACCGTGCGATATCGGCGCCGCATGGATGCAGAAGTCGGACGGGCTGAACGGCGGCAGGTGGTGCGTCCAGTCGCGCTCCATCGACATCCATTCGCGATGCGTGAACCCGATACCCTTTGACACCCCGGTCGTCCCTCCGGAATGCCGGATGACGTAATAGTCGTTCATCGAGACTGTCGGATTGGGATCCGTTGCAGGCTGTTTGGCCAGCCACGACTCGTAGTCCGAACCACGGACGAGCACATGCTTGAGGTCGGGCAAGCTCTCCTTCAAACCCTCCACTTCGCGCATATGCTCCTCTGACACGACAAGCACGCGGCACTTGGTGTGCCGCATCATGTGGCCATGCGCCTCCTTGGAGTTGCGCTTGTAGAGGGGGACGCGGACAAGGTTTGCGGCCGCGGTCCCCAGGAAGAAATCAGCTGCCTCAAGGCAGTTGTCCTCCAGCACCGCGATTCGATCCCCCGGCTTGGTGCCAAGGGCCAACAATGCGTTAGCCATACGAAGGCCGCGCTCCCATGCCTGCGCATAGGTGAATTGGCGGTCACCACAAACGATTGCGATGCGCTCGCGATTGAAGCCGGCCGCCCTGCGCATTGCGCTGCGAACATCAAGCATTGGACCCCCTATATTGCATATCCACAAGACCGGGCAGACTAACAAGGGGCTTTACCGGTGTCAACGCGCTCGTTGATCCCATCGGGGATTCGCGTTTCTGGAATACACCTCACTTACACAGGCACGCAATTACAGGCACGCAATTCGCATCCTTTTGCCGCAGCGGCGACACAATGCGCGGATAACTATCGATTGCGCATGTCGGTCGTCACAACCCATAATCCGTGGCGTGGCCGGATACTTGGTTCATGTTGATAGGTAAACTCTGGGGAGGAAGCACGATGACGAAACCGTTCAGCGCAGTGATGAAATCATTCCAGATCAAGGTGATGTCGATCCAGCTATCGATCGCGTTGCTTGGCATCGGATTGCTGTCCCCTGCCGTGCAGGCGCAGGATTACCCGAACAAGCCGATCACCGTCGTGGTTCACCTTGCAGCAGGCACGGTGTCCGACCTCGTCTACCGGGCCGTCGTACCCCACATGTCCAGAAATCTCGGGCGGCAAATCGTCGTCGAGAACAGGCCCGGCGCCAATGGCGTAATTGCCTGGGAGTACGTGGTCAAACGCGTGCCTGCCGATGGCTATACGATTGCCACCGCGAACAATTCCAACCTGACGCTGCCGATCTTCGTCAAGGACCTGTCCATCGACCCGGTCAAGGACATGGTTCCGGTGGCCATCATTGGCGACAGCGCCCTGGTCCTCCATTCACCGGTAAATACGCCGTGGAACACCATGACCGAACTGGTGAACTATGCCAAGGCCAATCCGGGAAAGCTCAACTGGGGAACCGCCGGATCGGCCTCGGTGGCCAACCTCAATCAGGATGCCGTACTGCAGAAAGATGGCCTGAACATCGTCACCATCCCCTATCAGGGCGGCAACAACGTCGCGATCATCGCGCTGCTGGCTGGCGACATCCAGTTGCTTCTCTCGACCGAAAGCGAAGGCATGCTTCACACCCGCGCGGGCAAGACCAAGGCACTGGCCATCACGGGCGACCGTCGCCTGCCAGCCTTCCCGAACGTTCCCACCTTCGCGGAACTCGGCTATCCCCCGCTGGTGGGCGTGTGGTGGGCCTTCATCGTCCGCCCGGGCACCGCCAAGCCCATCATCGACCGCCTGAACAAGGCCGCAAGCTACGCGGTACAGCAGCCGGAAGTGAAGGAGTTCTTCGCCAAGAACGGTGTCTACCCGATCGACATTTCACCGGAAGCCGCAGCAAAGAAGTATGAGGAGATTTCGCGGTCCTACATTGAAATTGCCGCAAAGGCAGGCGTCAAAGCGCAGTAATGCGATTGGTTACGCTCCACGCCGAATCAGTTTTCCCGGCAGCTCGCCCATCGCATCCATTGCGTCCGCACCTCCTTGCCGAATCACCGTTCCATTGACGATCACCGCCTCGATCCCCAAGGCATCGACGACGAGGCGGTTGCCCTTGGCTGGCAGGTCCCATACCCGGCGAATGGGACCATGCGTCACGGTATCCGGGTTGAAGATCACGATGTCGGCAGCGGCCCCCACGGCAAGCCGTCCGCGGCCCTTCAGGTGATGCAGATCGGCAGGGCGTGAGGTCAGCATCTGCACTGCACGCTCCAGCTCGATGACCTGCTTGTCCCGCACCCAGTGGGCGAGGATGTAAGTCGGAAAGCACGCGTCGCAGAGCTGGCTCGCATGCGCCCCCGCGTCCGACAGGCCGATCACCGTATTCGGGTGCGTGAGCAGGTGCCGCATTTCCTCTTCGCGGTAATTACCCAGCGGCATGCGAAAGCGCGCATCGAGCTTCGTGCGAATGGCGATGTCGAGTGCCATTTCAACCGGCTTGATGCCCCTGCTCGCAGCCAGCTCGCCCAGCGTCTTGCCGTCCATTGCAGCATCGCCGGTCTCGTGGACGGTCGTGTGCCCGACCGATCGCTGAAAGAGCTCGGGCTTCGCATCCACGTCCTCGCGGAGCATCGCCCTGAACCCCGGGTCCGCAAACGCGCGCAGGCGATCCTCCTCCTTCGCCACCGCCGTCGACCTGAACGCACGCAGGCCTTCGAACTGCAGCGGAGCCCGCCACTGGTACTCGAATACCATCGGGCGCGCCGATATCTGCGGAACCACGGTCTGTCCATTCGCCATTGCGGCGGCGCTTTGCGCCAGCTCATCGCGGTGGTTGCCCACATGCGTCACAAGGTCGGAGACGAGCGGGTTCCAAATGACATTTGCGCCGGTGGCGCGCGCGATCTCGGTCAGGCGCCCGACGTCCAGTTTGTCTCCCGCGTTGGGCGAGAAGACCGCATCGGGAAATTCAGCGAGTACCCCCGTCAGCGCCTCCACTTCGGCATAGTCCGCAAAGCGGCTGGCGACAGGCCGCCCGCCGTAGCCGACATGCACTTCGCCAAACGAAGTGGCAAAACCGACCGCCCCCGCTTTCAGCGCATCCCTCAGCACCGCGCACATGCGTTCGATTTCCTCGGCACTTGCCGCGCGCTCGATCGCCGCCTCACCCATTACATAGAAGCGGGTCGGCGTATGCCCGGCAAGCACCGCCACGTTGACCGCGACGCCGCGCCGCTCGATGGCCGACATGTAGTCGGCGAAGGTTTCGAACTGCCATGGATCGCCCAGGCCCGCGCGCAGGCTCGCCGCATCCATCCCCTCGACGCGCTCCAGGGACTGGATGACAAGCTCTCGGTGCTGCGGACGTGTCGGCGCGATCCCGAAGCCGCAGTTGCCCATGATGGCCGTGGTCACGCCATGCCACGGGGAAATGCTGAGCATCCGATCCCAGAACACCTGGGCGTCGTAGTGCGTATGGATGTCGATGAAACCGGGCGCAATGACGCAGCCCTCCGCCCGGATTGTCTGTCGCGCAGATCCGCCCACTTTGCCCAAGGCGGTAACCACGCCGTTTCGGACGGCAACATCGCCGCGATAGCGCGGGTTGCCTAGGCCGTCCACGATCACGCCATCGACTATCTTGAGGTCATAGTCCATCTGTTTCCCTTGTTCGCATCGCCTGGGGCATGGCCCCGCAGTTCAGGACACCGTGTTTCGAAGGACGCCAATGCCCTGGATGCTCGCCTCTACGACATCCCCGGGCTTCAGGTAGAACGCCCCGGGATTCGGTCGTGCCACGGCGACACCGGACGGTGTTCCGGTGGAAATGATGTCTCCTGGGTTGAGCCCGATTTTCGACCAGTAGGCAACCTGCTCCGCCACCGAGAAAATCATGTCGGCCGTGTTGGCATGCTGCCTCACTTCGCCGTTCACCTTGAGCTCGATGTCGAGGCGCTGCGGGTCGCCAATTTCATCCGCAGAAACCATGCACGGCCCCATGGGGGCGAATGTCGCGTAGTTCTTTCCCAACAGGATCGCAACCTTCTGCTGCATTTCCGCCAACTGGATGCGCCGTGCGCTGACGTCATTGTGGATCGTGTAGCCGGCCACGTAGGCCAGCGCATCTTCCTTCTTCACCCGGTCGGCCCGACGGCCAATGACGACGGCCAGCTCGATCTCATAGTCCATCCATTCATCCTGTTCCGGGATGAGGATCGCCGAATCATGACCGGTCAGGGCCGATTGAAGCTTGATGAAACCCGTGGGAAATGGGGGCAGGTCAGGCGCGCTCCCGCCCTTTTCACCCAGCACTTTCTGGGCTTCCTTCACATGATCGTTGTAGTTCAATCCGGTGGCGATGATCTTTCCCGGATTGGGTACCGGCGGCGCCAGGCGAACTGAGTCCGCGGAGATAAACAGTTCGTCAGGCAAGCGTGGCATCCACTTCGAAAGACTTTGCAAGCTTGCCTGTCCCGAGCTCGTCAACCAGTCATTCGATTGCGGTGCGTTGGTCAGGGAACCCAACACATCCCCGTCGGCACCTGATAGCGGATGGCGGACTAGATGACCAACCGCAGCCTCGACATCGAGCAGCCGGCCATCCGAATTGATGATGCACAGGCGTGCTTGTGAAAACTTCCCCGCGTAGTAACAGGCCAGCTTCATGTCCGTCTCCCGATTGACTTCAAGGCTTCATTGAAGCCGAAACATCGCGAAATCATGCCAAATGCTTGGAAAACTGGACTAAAGTCACTGGCGGAGAGGGCGGGATTCGAACCCGCGACAGAGTTGCCCCTGTGCCACCTTTCCAGGGTGGTGACTTAAACCACTCATCCACCTCTCCGGGTTTCCCTCTTCATGCCGCCCCGGTTCCTGGCGCCTGGGATTGCGCCGGAAGGAACCGAACTATTGGGAAAAGGAAGGCGCGAAGTCTAAACCAGACCGACTCATAGGGCAAATGAGCTCTGGCCGGGAATTACCCCGGATCTACCCTCACTTTCATGATTGCATCAAGCGTACTCGATCACCACCCGCACACTCTCGCCGCGATTCATCATTGCCACCCCTTCGTTGATGTCATCGAGCCGGATGCGGTGCGACACCAGGTTGTCGAGCTTGAGCTTGCCGTCGAGGAACCAGTCCACGTATTCCGCCACCTGTTTGCGGCGCGCGCCTCCCATGAGCGTGCGCGTCAGCGTGCGGCCGGCGAGGTCGAAAAACGTGAGTGGCACGGCCACATCCGTCCCCGACGAGCCAACGCTCACCGCCTTGCCCCAGCCCTTGTTCAGGCACAGCACGGCCGCCTTCAGCGTCTCGGGATAGCCTGCGCAGTCGAAACTGTAATCGGCGCCAATGCCCGTCATGCCGACGATGGTCTCGACCACGGCCTGCTTTTTGGGATTGATGAAGTCGGTCGCGCCAAAACTGCGCGCCACGGCCTCCTTCAGCGGATTGGTGTCAACCACGATGATGCGCTTGGCACCGCCGATCTTGCAGCCCTGAACGGCGCTCAATCCGACGCCACCGGCGCCGAACACGACGGCCGTTCCGCCAGGCTTCATCTCCGCCGTCCGCAACACCGACCCCACGCCCGTAGTCACTGCACAGGCGATGCAGCAGCATTCGGAGGGCTTGGCGTCCTGGCGAACTTTGAGGAGTTGGTTGTCGCGTACCAGGCTGTATTCGGAGAATGTGCTGGTACCAGTGAAATTCATGACCTTCTGGCCGCGACGCGACAGCGGCGAGGCGCGCTCCGGATTGAAGGCGGCCGGCATCTCCACGCAGAAATTGCCGCGCCCGGAAATGCAATAGGCGCACACGCCGCACTCCGGAACGCAATAGGGCATCACTGCATCGCCGACCTTCAAACCTTTGACACCGGAACCCAGGGCGGCGACATAGCCGAACCCTTCGTGCCCGAAGACCGCCGGCATGGCGTGCGGCATCTTGCCCTCGACGCAATTCAGGTCGGAGTGGCAGATGCCGGATGCCGCCATCTTCACCAGCACGTCGTTCGGCCCGGGATCCGCAACCTCGATTTCCTCGACCCGGAAGGGCTCATTGACGGCGTACGTAATCGCGGCGCGGCATTTCGTCGGCATGGAAAACTCCTGTCATTGCGGATTGGTGTGGCCGCGATGATAGCCCGGCTGCGCACAAGCCACAGCAGAATGAACCGAGAGGCACCCGGCAGGAACCGGGTTGCCACTTTAATCAACGCCTTGCGCGCATGGCCTCAAGCAAACGCCGTTGCCGCAGTCTAGGTCGCCTGTTTCAACTGCTCGAGAATGGCAGGATTCTCCAGCGTGGAGACATCCTGCGTGATGGCTTCGCCCTTGGCGATCGAGCGCAGCAAGCGGCGCATGATCTTGCCGGAACGCGTCTTGGGCAGGTTGTCGCCAAAGCGGATGTCGCGGGGCTTGGCGATCGGACCGATTTCCTTGGCTACCCACTGGCGCAACTCTTCGGCGATCTTCTTCGCCTCGTCGCCGCTGGGCCGGTGTCCCTTGAGCACCACGAATGCGCAGATCGCCTCGCCTGTCAGGTCATCCGGTCGTCCGACCACCGCGGCTTCGGCCACCAGCTTGGTGTGCGATACCAGCGCCGACTCGATCTCCATGGTTCCGAGGCGATGTCCGGACACGTTCAGCACGTCATCGATGCGCCCCATGATCCGATAGTAGCCGTCCATGTCGCGGCTGGCACCGTCTCCGGCAAGGTAATACTTGCCCTTGAAGTCTTCCGGGTAATAGCTCTTCTTGAACCGCTCCGGGTCGCCCCAGATGGTGCGGATCATCGACGGCCATGGTCGCTTGATGACCAGGATGCCGCCCTTGCCCTTCTCGACATCGAGTCCCGTTTCATCGACGATGGCGGCCATGATGCCCGGCAACGGCAAGGTGCAGGATCCGGGTTTGGTTGCGGTCACGCCCGGCAACGGCGTGATGAGATGACCGCCTGTTTCCGTCTGCCACCAGGTATCCACGATCGGGCAACGCTCGTTGCCCACCGTGCGGTGATACCACATCCAGGCTTCCGGATTGATGGGCTCGCCCACCGTGCCGAGGATGCGCAATGAACTGAGGTCGTACTGCTTGGGCAGGTCGCCCCCAGCCTTGATCAACGACCGGATCGCAGTAGGCGCGGTGTAGAACACGTTCACCTTGTGGTTCTGGATCACCTTCCAGAAGCGCCCTGCATCGGGATAGGTCGGCACGCCTTCGAACACGACTTCGGTCGCGCCGCAGGCGAGCGGACCGTAGGCGATGTAGGTGTGGCCTGTCACCCAGCCCACGTCAGCCGTGCACCAGAACGTGTCGGTGGATTTGTAGTCGAAAGTCCACTTCATGGTGAGGATGGCGTGAAGGATGTAGCCCGCCGTCGAGTGCTGAACGCCCTTGGGCTTGCCGGTAGAACCCGAGGTATAGAGGATGAAGAGCGGATGCTCGGCATTCACCCAGGTCGGCTCGCAATCTTCAGCCTGGCCCTTCTCCGCCTCATGCCACCACTTGTCGCGCGGTGCCTGCATAGCCACCGCGGAGCCCGTGCGTCGATAGACGATCACGTTCTTCACGTTGTCGCAGCCGCCCATGGCCAATGCCTCATCCACAGCAGGCTTGAGCGGGATTTCCTTGCCGCCGCGCATTTGTCCATCGGCGGTGATGACCGCGACCGCGCCCGCGTCGAGCACGCGCTCGTGAATGCTTTTCGCGGAGAACCCGCCGAACACGACCGAGTGCGTTGCCGCAATGCGCGCGCAAGCCTGCATGGCCACCACTGCTTCCACCGACATCGGCATGTAGATGATGACGCGGTCGCCCTTCTGGATGCCATTTGCCTTGAGCGCGTTGGCAAGCCGGCACACGCGGTGATAGAGCTCCTTGTAGCTTACCTTCGCGATCTTGCCGTCGTCCGCCTCGAAAATCAGGGCAATCTTGTCCGGCTGCGTTTTCAGGTGACGATCGAGGCAGTTGTATGAGGCGTTGGTTTCGCCGTCGTAGAACCACCTGAAGAACGGCGCATTCGATTCGTCCAGCACCTTGGTGAAAGGCTTCTTCCAGTACATGTGCTCGCGCGCGAGGCGCGCCCAGAAGCCCTCGAAGTCGCGCTCGGCCTCATCGCACAAGGCCTGGTAGGCGGCCATGCCCGAAATGTTGGCCTGCTTGACGAACTCGGGCGAAGGCGGAAACAGGCGGTCTTCCTGCAGGACCGATTCAATGGTGGCAGACATCTCCCAATTCTCCCCAGATGAAATCAAACCGAATGGTTTCGATGGCGCAGTATTCAGTGCCAATCTTTCACTGAACTTACAGCCTTCGCGATTCCGGCACAACTTGCCACACGCGCATGCTGCGGCGCAGCAGTTCAAGCATTTCGTACCCGAGGACCACTGCACCAACGTCAAATCGCAGGCGAAAAAAAACCGCGCCCGAAAGCGCGGTTTTCAGGGACAGTGCGGTCTTCAGGCCACCTTGGACTCGAAGAACTGCTCGTTCTCGGTCGACCCATGCAGCGCTCCGGTCGATGCCGTGCCACCGGTGCAAACGCTGTTGATCTCGTCGAAATATCCGGCGCCCACTTCGCGCTGGTGCTTCACGGCGGTGAATCCCTTGTCGGCCGCGGCGAACTCCTTCTCCTGCAGTTCGACAAAAGCGGTCATGTTCTCGCGCGCGTAGCCGTACGCCAGCTCGAACATCGAGTAGTTGAGCGAATGGAATCCCGCCAGCGTGATGAACTGGAACTTGTAACCCATCGCACCCAGCTCGTGCTGGAACTTCATGATCTTGGCGTCGTCGAGATTGCGCTTCCAGTTGAAGGACGGCGAGCAGTTGTACGCCAGCAGCTTGCCCGGGTACTTCTTGTGGATGCCCTCGGCAAACTTGCGCGCAAACTCGATGTCCGGGGTGCCGGTCTCGCACCACACGAGGTCGGCATATTCGGCATAGGCCAGACCGCGCGAGAGCGCCTGGTCGAAGCCGTTCTTCACGCGATAGAAGCCTTCGGCAGTGCGCTCACCGGTGAGGAACGGCTTGTCGTTCTCGTCAACATCCGAGGTCAACAGGTTCGCGGCCTCCGCGTCGGTGCGCGCGAACAGCACCGTCGGCACGCCCATGGTATCGGCCGCCAAGCGCGCCGCGATGAGCTTCTGCACGGCCTCCTGCGTCGGCACCAACACCTTGCCGCCCATGTGGCCGCACTTCTTGGCCGATGCCAGCTGGTCCTCGAAGTGCACGCCGGAGGCGCCCGCCTGGATCATGGCGCGCATCAGCTCGTGCGCGTTCAACACCCCGCCGAAGCCGGCTTCCGCATCGGCGACGATCGGCGAGAAGTAATCGGTGTCGCCCTTGCCTTCCATGTGCTGGATCTGGTCCGCGCGCGTGAAAGTGTTGTTGATGCGGCGAACGACGGTCGGCACGCTCGACACCGAATACAGCGACTGGTCGGGGTACATCGACAGGCTGTCGTTGGCATCAGCCGCGACCTGCCATCCCGACAGGTAAATCGCCTGCAGACCGGCTTTGACTTGCTGCATGGCCTGGTTGCCCGTCAGCGCGCCCAATGCATTGACGAAGTCCAGCTTTGCCATGCGCTCCCAGAGTTTTTCCGAGCCGCGTTTTGCGAGCGTGTACTCGATCTGCAGGCTGCCGCGCAGGCGATAGACTTCCTCGGCGCTGTAACCACGGCGTACGCCCTTCCAGCGCGGGTTTTCTGCCCAGTCCTTCTTGATCTTTGCTATTTCGAGATCACGGTTCGTCATGACAACTCCAGTCCAAAAAAAGGATTAACAACGCGCAAATATTTGCGTCCTGTTCTTGCGCCTGAACAATCTGCATGCAGCCGGTTATGCACGCGGATCGCTACAGGGCCTTGCCGTCGAAATCGATGCCGCGGATCGGGGACATCGCTCCGTTTCCCAGCTCTCGGGACATTTTTGCTTGTCCCGAAGCATGAATTCGCGTGTTTCTTGCGATGGCGGATTTTTTCATGTTTCTATCGGCGCTGCAACAAAGCCCATTCCGCCGACAAATTACATAAATATAATATTTATCAATTACTTATAATTGACATTTCGGCAGGCGCAACAAAAAATACACAAATATTTTTGCATCGCACCATCCATCATCTCTTGGCTCGGCCAAGGCACGATGGGCACCGCAGGACCGAGATTCTCGGATGGTAAGATTCGCCGCTCTGTCACCCTCTGAGCGCCGCTCATTGGCCAAGCCCCTTCCCCACTTTCGAGACCAATACCCCCATGTCCCCCGATTCCACGCCCAAGCCGCCCCTGCGCCCGATACCCCGCTGGATTTTCGCCAGTCGCTGGCTGCAAGCGCCGCTGTACCTGGGCCTCATCGTCGCGCAAGGCGTCTACGTGTGGCAGTTCTGGGTGGAGATCGTCCACCTGTTGGCGATCGTCTCCACCAAAGGCACCACCGAAGCGGAAATCATGCTGGTGGTGCTCGGCCTCATCGACGTCGTCATGATTTCCAACCTGCTGGTGATGGTGATCGTGGGTGGTTGGGAGACCTTCGTGTCGCGCCTCGACCTCGAGCAGCATTCGGACCAGCCCGAATGGCTGTCGCATGTGAATGCCGGCGTGCTCAAGGTCAAGCTCGCCACCGCCATCATCGGCATCTCCTCCATCCATCTGCTCAAGACGTTCATCAACGCGCCAAACTACGACGAGAAGACCCTGCTCTGGCAGACCGTCATTCACATTTCGTTTCTGTTTTCGGCCCTCGCCATTGCCTGGACGGAAACCATTACCACGCGCACCCGCGCCTCAACTCACTGACCAGGGCGAGACGACATGACCGTCATCAAGCAGGAAGACCTGATCCAGAGCGTTGCCGATGCGCTCCAGTACATCAGCTACTACCACCCGAAGGATTTCATCCAGCACCTTGCGCGCGCCTGGGAGCGCGAGCAGTCCCCGGCAGCCAAGGACGCCATCGCGCAGATCCTCACCAACTCGCGCATGTGCGCCGAGGGCCACCGCCCGATCTGCCAAGACACCGGCATCGTCAACGTGTTCCTGAAGATCGGAATGGACGTCCGCTGGGAGGGTTTCAAGGGCTCCATCAGTGACGCGGTGAACGAGGGCGTGCGACGCGCCTACACCCACCCGGACAATCCGCTGCGGGCCTCCGTCCTCTCGGACCCGCTATTCACGCGCAAGGACACCAAGGACAATACGCCCGCAGTGATCCACACCGAACTCGTCACGGGCAACACCGTCGAAGTGACGGTCGCCGCCAAGGGTGGCGGCTCCGAAAACAAGTCCAAGTTCGTGATGCTCAATCCGTCGGATTCGGTGATCGACTGGGTCATGAAGACCGTGCCCACCATGGGCGCCGGCTGGTGCCCGCCGGGCATGCTCGGCATTGGCGTCGGCGGCACCGCCGAGAAGGCGATGCTGCTGGCCAAGGAGTCGCTCATGGGCCCGCTCGACATGCACGAGTTGCTCGCGCGCGGCCCGAGCAACAAGATCGAAGAACTGCGCATCGAGATCTTCACCAAGGTCAACGCCCTGGGCATCGGTGCGCAGGGCCTAGGCGGCCTGTCAACCGTGCTGGACGTCAAGATTCTCGACTACCCGACGCACGCGGCATCCAAACCTGTCGCCATGATCCCCAACTGCGCCGCCACGCGCCACGCGCATTTCGTGCTCGATGGCTCCGGCATCGCGGAGCTCGAGCCGCCCTCCCTCGACGATTGGCCCAAAGTGGGCTGGACCGCCGCGCCCACTTCCAAGCGCGTAAATCTCGACACCCTCACACGCGCCGAAGTGCAGAGCTGGAAGCCGGGCGACATCCTCCTCTTGAATGGCAAGATGCTGACCGGCCGCGATGCCGCGCACAAGCGCATCATCGACATGCTTGCCAAGGGTGAGAAGCTGCCCGTGGATTTCACCAATCGCACGATCTACTACGTCGGCCCGGTCGATCCGGTGCGAGAGGAAGTGGTCGGCCCCGCCGGCCCCACCACCGCCACGCGCATGGATAAGTTCACCGACGCCATGCTCGAAAAAACGGGACTCATTGCCATGATCGGCAAGGCCGAGCGCGGCCCCACGGGGATCGAGGCCATCAAGAAGCACAAGGCCGCGTACCTGATGGCAGTCGGCGGCGCGGCCTACCTGGTTGCCAAGGCGATCCGCAAGCAAAAGACGCTGGCTTTCGCCGACCTGGGCATGGAGGCGATTTACGAATTCGAGGTCAAGGACATGCCGGTCACCGTCGCTGTGGACTCAAACGGCACCTCGGTGCACACCAGCGGCCCCGCCGAATGGGAAAAACGCATCCGCGAATTCAAGATCCCGGTGAAGGTTGCCTGAACCGCGTCGATGCATCGATACCGCAACCGCCCGACTAACTGCTCCACAACATGATCAAACGACCGCTGGGAAACTCCGGAATCGAGGTCGCCCCGCTCGCCTTCGGAGGCAATGTGTTCGGCTGGTCGGTCAGCGAGGCCGACTCGTTTCGATTGCTGGACGCCTTCGTCGATGCGGGCTTCAACCTCATCGACACGGCGGATGTCTACAGCAACTGGGTGACCGGCAACGCGGGGGGCGAGTCCGAGACGATTATCGGCCGCTGGCTGGCGAGCCGCAGGAACCGCGACAAGGTGGTGATCGCGACCAAGGTCGGCTTCAAGATGAACGACACCGACAAAGGCCTGTCGCGCGCCTACATGCTGCGCGCGGTCGAGGATTCACTGCGCCGGCTCAAAACGGACACCATCGACCTGTACCAATCGCACATCGACGACCCCGACACACCGCAGCAGGAAACCCTGGAGACCTACGACCTGTTGATCCGGGCTGGCAAGGTGCGCGCCATCGGGGCATCGCAGTTCAGCGCGGCGCGCCTGCGCGAAGCCTTGCAGATCAGCCAGGATTGCGGGCTGCCCCGCTATGAAACGCTGCAACCCGGCTACAACCTGCATGATCGCGCGGGCTACGAGGGCGAACTGGAATCGGTCTGCCGCGAGCATGGGCTCGGGGTGATCAGTTTCGCATCGCTCGCACGCGGCTTCCTGACCGGCAAATACCGATCGGAAGCGGACCTTGCGAATCGCACACGCAGCCCCTGGGTGAAGGGGCTGCTGACCGAGCGCGGCTTTCGCATTCTCGCGGCGCTCGACGAGGTCGCCGCCCGCCTCCAGGCCACGCAGGCGCAAGTGTCGCTCGCCTGGCTCATGGCCCGCCCCGGACTCACCGCCCCCATTGCGGGTGCAACGAGCCTGGCGCAATTGACGGAACTCATGGGGGCCGCCCGGCTGGCGTTGCCTGCGGATTGCCTGGACCTGCTCAACCGGGCCAGCGCCTGACCATGCGTCAGGACGCGCCGTGGCCTCAATCACGCCCGCGATGACACCGGCAACACGACTCATCGCCACAGGCAAGCTTCGCGCGTTCCTCATCCATGTCATTGCGAGTGCGCTCGTGGTGGGGAGCATCGGTGCGCTGATGTGGTATTTGTGGTTCCCGCAACCCTGGTTCATGCACGATGGCGGCTGGCAGGTCTACCAGTTGATCCTCCTGGTCGATGTCATTCTCGGGCCCCTGCTCACACTGATCGTGTATCGCCAGGGAAAGCCTGGCATGCAGCGCGACATCACCATCATTGTCGCGGTGCAATTGGGGGCCCTCGCCTTCGGCACCGGCACCATGTACCAGTACCGCCCCGCGTTCATCGTGTACGGCGACAGCAATTTCTTCTCGGTCACGTTGAACGAAGTGCGGCGCAACACCCGGGATCTGGGCAGGCTGGAGCGATTCGTGCCCGACCGCGGCCCCGGCATCGTGATACTGCGCCCACCGAGCGCCCCGAAGGATCAGTCTTTGTTTCGCGCGCTGCGCAGCACCGATGGCACGGCCATTGTCAGTCGCGGCGACTACTACGACACTCTCACCGATGCCGACTGGAATGCGCTATTCGCCCGCGGGCCTCGCATTGAGGACCTGGCAAGGCTCGACCCGGCCATTGCCGCCGACCTCGAGCGCTTTCGCAAGCGCAATACCGCGCCCATGGAAACGCTCGGTTTCGTGCCCGTCGTGTGCCGGCGCGAAATCATCATGCTGGTGTTCGATCGCAAGACCCACACCATCGTCGACTGGCTGGACTGACCCTTCATGAACGCCGGCTCCCGCCTCAGGGTGCGCTACCGCATTCGCGCGACCCCGGACTCCATCGACGCTTTTGCCCTGGCTGTCGCCGTCGAGCAAAGCGTGGAAGTTCCGCTCGACGTCGTGCGCGATCCCTGGGTCCGCGAGCACATCGTCGGGCGCGTGGAGGCCGTGACTCCCGTCGATGCACAACATTACCTGGTGGATGTCAGCCTCGCCGCCGACACCATGACCCGCCAGGGCAGCCGGGACAATGAAGCGCCCGACATTGCCCAAGCGCTGAACATGATCTTCGGCAACAGCTCCATGCACGATATGGTGGAACTGGTCGATGTCAGCTTTCCGGAGGGCTTTGCGCAAGCCATCGGCGGCCCGCGCTTTGGCATCGATGGCATCCGCGAACAGGTCGGCGCGGCGAAGTCGCGCCCCCTCACCTGCGCTGCCCTCAAACCCCAGGGCTTGCCGACGGCGGAATTGGCGCGACTGTGCGGCGTGTTCGCCCGCAGCGGAATCGACGTCATCAAGGACGACCACGGACTTGCCGACCAGCGCTACGCGCCCTTTGCCGAGCGCGTGCGTGCCTGCCAGAAGGCCATCGTCGAAGCCGAGCGCGACACCGGGCGCAAGGCGCTCTACGCGCCCAACCTAGTCGGCACACCCGAAACCCTCGCGGCCAATGCGCGCATCCTGCACGATGAAGGCGTCGGAGCGGCACTGGTCGCACCGATGTTGGTGGGCCTGCCGGTCTTCCATGAACTCGTCCGGCGACACTTGCAGGTTCCTGTACTTGCGCACCCTGCGTTTTGCGGTTCGGGCCGCATCGATCGCGCGCTTTTGCTGGGCAAGCTGTATCGCCTGCTCGGTGCGGACGCAGTCATCTACCCGCATTACATGGGCCGCTTTGCCTGGCCCGAGGCCCTGTGCGGGGATATCGCACGCGCGGCGCTCGCGCCATGGCCGGGGATCCCCGCGGCAGCCCCGGTGCCGGCGGGCGGCATGACCGTCGAGCGCGTGCCCGAGCTGGTTCGCTTTTATGGCGCCGATGTCATGTTGCTCATCGGCGGCTCGCTCCTCCAGGCGGGCGACGCCCGCGATCCCGCGCTCGCCGAGCGCACGCGTGCATTCGTGTCCGGGGCCGCCACTGCACACCGGCAATGACTGCATCGCGTGCCGAGTGCCAGTGCGCCGACGCTGTCAGGTTACAGTCAGCCAATCGTCAGTAATCAGACAACCCGCGACACCCCTCATCCTGTAGCGTCGCCTCCAGCGGCGCAGATTTCCCGAAGCGCTGAAAAACTGGAGGAATTCAATGCAAAACCTGGCCCTGATCAGCGGCGTCGTCGCGGTACTTTCGCTCGGACTGATTGATACGCATATCGACAAGAACATTTTCCGTATCGGCAAGATCGCCCTTGGCATCTCGGCCCTGATCTTCGTGGTCTCCGAAGGCATGATCCTGATGGGTTGACTGCCGTGCCTGCGTTATTGCAGGTCATGCGCTCGCGCTACCGCACCGTCGCCCCGCAGGCGGCCGGGCGCTCGGCAGGAGCCGCCCCCCTGCCAACACCGGTCAACGACTCCAGAAACGCCACCAAGTCGTTTTTTTCATCGGCAATCAGGCGCAAGGGCTTGAGGATGCGCTCGCCATCGGCGTGCAGGCGCTCCTCGTTCAGCTCCGAATAGTGGTTCACCACGTCGCATAACGTCGCCAGACTCCCGTTGTGCATGTAGGGCGCGGTGAGCACCACGTTGCGCAGGCCGGGCGTGCGAAATTCCCCGAAATTGCGCTGCTGCTCGCGCAGATGCCGAGTTCCGATCGCCGCCTTGCGCGAACGATCATCGTTGTAGGGACCCAGCAGATTCAGTCGGGTGCTCCTCAGTCGGGCAATACCGCCGTGCCGCCCCGAATCCACGCCGCTGCCGGTAATGAAATAGCCGATACCGATTTCGTGGAACTCCCCATTGCTGAACGCCGGCCCGGCGTGGCATGCGATGCAGTTGCCGCGCCCGATAAAGAGCGTCAGTCCGCGCTGGGCCGCCTCCGGGTAGCGCGCTGCGCTAACGAGGTCGCCCGCCACAAGCGCATCGCGAAACGCGTCAAAAGGTGATCGCGCGCTGACGATGGTCTCCTGGAATGCGGCAAGCGCCTTGCCGACGTTGACCAGCACCCGTTCGTCGCCCGCTCCCGGCAGTCTGCCGAAAGTCTTCGCGTACATGCTGGCCAACTGTGCGTCCTGCCGAACCGTGCGCGCCACCGCCGCGACGCTCGAATGCATCTCGCGCTGATCGAGGAGCGGACGGATGCTTTGCGCCCAAAGAGTGTCATTCGCGCCGTCCCAGCCATACCAGCGCTGCAGCCGAAGGTTCTCCAGCGTCGGCGTATTGCGGTCCAGTTCTGAGAGGCCCGACCCGCGCGCGCGCCCGTCGGTCCAAGTTCGCGCGGGGACATGGCAGCTTGCGCAATGCATGCTCCCGTTGCCGGACAGCGCAGCGCTGAAAAAGAGCCGCTCGCCCAGTTCAATGGCGGCTGGCTTGCCCGAAACGCGATTGCTCGGATCGGGGGGCAGGTTCGGCGGCCATGGCCCCAAGGACCGTATGCGCCGGATGTCGCTTTGGCTGAACGATAATAATTGTCCAGTCTGAGCAAGCGCATCGGCACATACCCATGCCAATACGATAACAATTGACGCACCTGAAACAATGCCGCGGGCGACGCCTTGCCACACGTCAGCCTCGTCATTCCACCACGATGCGCCGGGTCAGGCGGTCGATTTTCCCGCCAGCCCGCACCTCGATTTTCAGCTCCCAGCTCCCCGCCATGTGGAACATCATTCCTTCGGCGCGATAACGAAAGCCCTGCCCGCCGCCGTATTCGAACTTCACACTGGGCTTGTAATTCATGCCGTGACGGTGCTCTGGCATGGTGGCGTCGACCGTCACGCTGGCAGGTGAAGTCACGCCAGCATGCGGGCAGACCAGCATGGCAACCGCGAAATGCTTTCCGATCGTGATCGGGCCGGGCACCACGCGGTACATCACGTCCACCTGCGTGCCGCTCAGGCGCTCGCCTCCGACCATCTCGCAGCTGTACGGCGATGAGGGGCGCGCGGGGCGATCAGCCGTCTGCGCCACGGCCGCCAGCGCCAAAGCAGCTAGCAGCAAACCGTTGCGAATCGATGGGATGGAGCACAACATCATTGTTTTTTCACCAGTTTTCCAGAAAAAAGCGTCTCGCCATTGCGCCAGCCGATGCGCTCAGCTATGTCCTTGGGCAGGTCGCCAAGCCACGCGCGCGAAAAATCCGCATTGCCACCCACATAGTGCCAGCGCTCGGGCACGTAGGAATCGGTACCCACGAGAAACCGATCCGGGAACTCCATGAATGCTGCGCGCCATTCCGACTCGACCTTCCCCACCCCGTTGCTGACAGTCCCCTGCTCGCTGCGAAAGGCCAGGTCCGCCCACAGGTTGCTGTGACGGCGCAACACCGCTCGTACCGCATCCGGCCGCTCGAAGCCGGAATGTGCCCACAGGATGCGCGCCTGCGGCCATTGCCGGAACAAGCGTTCGATGGCATCGACATCGGAATGCGCGTGAAGGAACAGATTGTGTTCGCGCGCGAGCTGCACCATCCGCCGTGGCACCGGCAGGTCGGCATCCGCGCCAAACAAGTGGAACTCGCCGATGGCAACGTAACGATACTTCTTCAACCGTTCTTGCAGGTAAGGAATGACCGTCTCGTCCCGCGCCCAGGTGCTGACTTCGGCCCGCGTGCGGTAGGTGCGCAGGGAGGGCAGGATCAGATCCGGCGCCTCGGCATGGAGCATCTGGTTGCCCTCGTCGTTGGAACTGGACACCAATGCCCGCATCACCCCGGCCTGGCGCAGGATCTCGATCGCCGTCTTCGGCGGGACGCTTTCCCAGGCATCATGGCTGTAGTGCAGGTGGGCATCGAAGATCGGCATGCGCGCGCCGCCGGCCTGGGCCAGCGCCGCAGACGGCAGCAATCCCAGCGGCAGCAAACCCACGGGCAGCAGTCCCAGCGCCGTCGCAACGACGGCCCACCTTCCCCGGCGAGCAGCTACCCCTCCCATGCCAATCTCCAGTGCTTTTTTGATGAATCGCAAGGTAACAGAAACACGGCCCCGCCGGGAGCGGCTCGCTGACAAGGGCAGCGACGTAAGTTCACGCAAGTCTACGCAATACCTCGCAAATCCGGCCAGCCCACCATCCGGCGCAAGATACAATCGTGCCTCGCCTACCGCGTCCGCCACCCCGTATGACAGCCCCCTCCCCCTCAGGCTCCGCCATGCCATCGCCCATCCCCGAAACGCCGCCCGCGGCAAAGCCGGCAGCCTCGACAAAGGCGCAGCCCGTCGCCATCTGGCTCCTCGCCTGCTGCCTGCTCGTGCTGGCAATGATCGTGGTCGGCGGCGTGACCCGCCTCACCCACTCCGGGCTATCCATCACCGAATGGCAACCCCTGGTCGGTACCCTGCCGCCTCTGAACGACGCTGACTGGCAGACGGTGTTCGAGAAATACAAGCTCACCCCCGAGTTCAAGCTCGTCAACCACGACATGACGATCGATGGCTTCAAGCAGATATTCTGGTGGGAATATGCCCACCGTCTGCTCGGCCGGATCATCGGCGTGGCGTTTCTCCTGCCGCTCGTGTGGTTCTGGGCCAGGAAACGCATCGACCGGCCGCTCGCCTGGCGGCTGCTGGGAATATTCATACTGGGCGGCCTGCAAGGCGCCATGGGCTGGTACATGGTGATGAGCGGCCTCGTGGACAATCCGCGCGTATCGCACTATCGCCTCACGGCTCACCTCGCGCTGGCGTTTGCCATCCTGGCCGCGATGCTCTGGACAGCGCTCGGGCTCATCTACCCCCAGCGCCGGCTCGGCGACACCCTGCCCGACCGCTCGCTCGCGCGCATGAGTAAATGGCTCACCGGCATCATCTGCTACATGGTGGTCACCGGCGGCCTGGTCGCGGGCGTGCGCGCCGGCCTCGCCTACAACACTTTCCCGCTCATGAACGGAAAATTCTTCCCGCTCGAATCCTTCCTCATGGAACCGCTGTGGATGAACTTCTTTTGGAACATGGCCACAGTGCAGTTCGACCATCGTTTCGGCGCATGGGTCCTCGCCGCGCTGGTGCCAATCTTCTGGCTGCGCGCGGTACTCGGCTCCATCGACACGCGCACGCGCATCGCGGCGACCCTGCTCCTGCTGATGTTTGCCGCGCAGGCCACGCTGGGCATTTACACGGTGCTGCTGCGCGTGCCCATCTGGCTGGCCGCGCTTCACCAGTGTGGCGCCGTGCTGCTCTTCGCCGCCGCCATCAATGCCAATCACGCCCTGAGAAGAGGGGTTCCCGATCGCGCCATCACTGCCGCGTGACGGCCCCATCTCTCGGCATTTCAACACGCTATCCACGCTTAGACTACGCGACAGGAGGAACTGCATGACCCCACATTGCCAACCCCTTGCCTCCACCTTCAGGCGCATTGCGGGCGGACTGCTCGGCGTTGCCGCGACCATCGCCACCCCGTGCTTCGCCCAATCCCTGGCCGGCAATTACAACGCCGCCGAATGGGCAAGGACCGTCGCCGCAGCGCGCAAAGAAGGCGCGGTCAACCTGTATTCCGCGCAGCCGGCGCCGCTCATTGCGCGCCTGGTTGCAGGCTTCAAGTCCGCCCACCCGGACATGCCGATCGAATTCGTTCGCCTGACCAGCGGCGCGCTGATGTCCAAAGTGGACCAGGAACGCTCAACAGGCGCCGATGGCGCAGACGTTGTCATCACCTCCGAAGTGGCATGGACGGAAGCCTTTGCGAAAGATGGCAACCTGCTCAGGCCCTCCGGCCCCGCCGCGACCGAGTGGCCGTCGCGGTACGTGCGCTCGGGCGCCGTGATGATCGCGGGACTCGAGCCCTTTGTCATTCCCTATAACACCAAGCTCGTGTCGCCAGCGCCCAAAGGCTATGCGGACCTGCTGCGACCTGAATTCAAGGGCAAGCTGAGCACAAGCGAATTGAATGCCACCGGCAACATCGCTTGGTATGACTGGCTGGAAAAGACCCAGGGAGCGGACTTCCTCCTGAAGCTGAAAGCCCAGGCACCCAGGATCGTGACAGGCAGCGTGCCCGCCGCGCAATCGGTGGCCTCCGGCGAACACGTGATTGCGGCGCTCGGCCTGCCCTCCTCCGCCAAGCCCATGATCCAGCAGGGAGCCCCCATCGACTACGTCGTGCCCAACCCGGCCTTTGGCGTCGAGTATCCCATCGCCGCCGTGAAATGGAGCAAGCGCCCCAACGCGTCGCTCGTCCTGCTCGACTACCTGATGTCACGCGCCGGTCAATCCGCGTGGCATGGCCAGGGCGAGACCGCCAGCCCGCTTGCCAACATTCCCGGTTCCCTGTCCGCAGCCACAATCACGCCTTACGACCCGGCCACCTACACACCAGAAAAGGTAAAGAGCTACCGCGACTACTGGACGAAGATCTTCAAGTAGGCACGATGCATAACCTTTCGGGCACGCCGGGCATCTAGATCACGGCCTTTTCTCGCAGCGAAGCCAGTTCCGCGTCGCCCAGGCCCAGCAGTTCCTTGTAGATCCGTTCGTTCGACTCGCCCAGCGTCTGGCCGGTGTGATTCACCTTGCCGGGTGAAGCCGACAGCTTGGGCACGACGCCTTGCATGCGCACCGGACCCAGTTCCTTGTCCTGCATCGTCAGCACCATGTCGCGCGCCAGCACATGCGGATGCTTGATCAGGTCCGCGCCGCTCATCACCGGCGCCCCCGGCGCATCCACCGCCTGGAACGCCGCGTCCACCTCGTCCACCGTCCGCGCCAGCATCCACTCGCTCACGGCCTGCTTGAAAGCCACGCGGTTCTCGATGCAGCGGTCCCAGGAATTGAAGCGCTGGTCCTCGGCCATGCCCATGGCCTCCAGCAGCGCCAGCGCGCTCTTGAGCGTGATCGCCGAATACGAGTAGTAATGCCCGTCCCTGGTCGGCAGGCAGTCCTGGTAGGGCGCGTAGCCGGTGCGGTCGCCGCGCCCCTGGACTTTGGCGAGCTGGTCGACCAGCACGATCTGCGGCTCGAACTGGCGATACAGCGCCTCGTACAGGGCCAGATCGATCACCTGCCCGGTGCCGCCACGCGCATCGCGCCAGTAAAGCGCCATCATGATGCCCATGGCCGCCCAATTGCCAGCCGTGGTATCTCCCAGCGCCATGTTCGGATGCGTGGGCGGCCCCGAGGGATCGCCGTTGATGTTCACGAATCCGCTGAATGCCTCGGCGATTCGCCCGTAGGCGCGCCGGTTCCTGAACGGTCCCGTCTGCCCGTAACCGGACAAGCGGCAAAGGATGAGGCGCGGATTGATGGCAGACAGAACCTCCCAGCTGTTGCCCAGCCGCTCCATCACGCCGGGACGGAAATTCTCGATCACTACATCGGACTGGGCCACCAGTTTGTGGAACAGTTCCCGCCCCTCGGGACTCTTCAGGTCCAGGGTAATGGATTGCTTGTTGCGCGCGCCCACCTTGTACCAGAGTCCCAGGCCCTTCTTCGGATAGATCCAGCGCAGCGGGTCGCCAGTAACGGGCTTTTCGATCTTGATCACTTCGGCGCCGAAATCGGCGAGGATCGACGCGGAAAATGGCCCAGCCACGATGTGGCCGATGTCGAGAATGCGAATGCCTTCAAATATGGAGGTGGATGCTTGCATGGGGACCCATCGATCAGGGGTTGCGGGAGATATCATTGCGAATGATAGCGGCACTTGTCGCCCCTGAGGACCTGGAGCCGTATCGCGCCGGCGTTCATTCGCACACCGCGTAAAATGACGGTTTTGGGGAATGCAGAATGAAAAGAACCGACCTGGAGAAACTCAAGGGCAGTGGGATCCAAAGCCGCATGCAGCAGGCTGTCGTGCCCGGGCGCTATGGCCAGCAATCGGGCCAGGTGCAGAGCAAACGCGAGCGCCGCGAGGCCGACCAGGCGCTGGGCCTTGTCCCTTTTGCCGTAAAGCTCAACAGCGAACTCATCGCCAGGATCCACGCACTCCAGCAACAGCGCGGCGCGCCGATCAATGAGGTGGTGGCCGAACTTCTGGAATCCGGGCTCTCTCAGGTCAAGAAGTAGCCCGGCGTCGCGACCTACGGGGGCGTCCCGCCAGACCCGGCCATGGGCGCAAACCTGGGCTGCCTGAGTCCATCCACCGCGATCTCCCCGAAGAACATCGCGTACGGGCGTACCCACAGGCCCGTCGCGTTGTACAGCGGCCGGTACACCACCATGGGCTCCAGCGTCTCGCTGTGACGCGCCACGCCAACGACTTCGTACTCGCCGCCTTTGTAATGCCGGTAACGACCGGGCCTTGCATCTGGCAGTGGAGGTAAATCGCTCATTTGACGCTCCATTTCGTTCGCGCTGCGCGGAGTCGCTTCACCAACGCAGACAGTATCCACAGTTCAACGATGCCCGCAATGAAGCAGCCGGTCCAATTGACCAGGGCGCTGACCAGCAGGCCCTGCACCGCCAGCTTCTCGAGACCGGACAAGGATGCGAACATCGACAGCAATGAGAGCGGGAACGACGCAAGCACCATGGCCGCGCCACTCACGAGCCGCAGGTCGAGTTCCATCCCCACGCCATGTGTGGCGAGGATGAATGCGAGCAGCAAGCCCTGAATGGCCAGCCAGACCCACAGGACGATGCGCAGGAACTTCGGCATGGCCTATCCGCGATCGGGCAATGTGACATTGAAGGGCATCAATTTGCCTCCGGCAAGCAATCCGTGCGTCCGACGGCGCGCTCCGGCAACAGCCGGCGAAAGGTACTGAGGCTACCGGAGCCCCTCGCGGTGAATGACGCTCCAGCCACGAGTTCCATGTCCACTCGATGGCCGCTCCCCAGCGTGACGCCTTTGGGCACGAGCACGATGAATACCTTGCCGGAGTTGCTGCCATACCTGCAGCTGGCGAATACGAGCCGGCCTTCTCGCACATCTTCGATGGTGACGCCGTTGGCGATGGCGCCCTGGATATCCTGATAACTGTACGGATTGCGCGTGGCCTCGTCCTGGTCCTTCGATTGCACCTTCCTGAATTGCTGCTCCCCGACCACGCCGGCGACGCGCGCATGGACAATGTCGCCCACCCTGGGGGCCGCTGCGCACCCACCGAGGGCCAAGCAGATGAACGTCACGGCCAAAGTGGCTCGCCTATCGGTCACTGGTGCCACCATCTGCCCAACCAAACGAGCACTCGACCAAGTCATGTGACACCGATTCAAGACGTGGAACCCCGCTGCAATGGCTCGCAGGCCAGTGGAGTATCCACTCGCAAGAAGCATCAAATCCTCCCTAGAACCTGGAGCCCGGTTGCTGCAGGAAGGCCACTTCCTCGGCGGTGGACGCTCGCCCCAGCACGGCATTACGGTGAGGATACCTGCCGAAACGATCGATGATCGCCTTGTGGCGCAGCTCATAGTCGTAGTTGTCCTTCCTGCCGGTGGCCAGGAACAGCTTCTCGGCCTCGACATGAATGGCCCTCGACTCGCTGTGCATGAACGGCATGTAAAGGAATACGCGCTCGATCGGGTTCAATGCCTGGTCCGCCCCCGCTGCAACGGCTTCCTGCGCCAGGGCCAGCGCCATCGGGTCGTAGGCATACGCCAGCGGGCTGCTCCGGTGCAGGTTGCGGGAAAACTGGTCCAGCACGATGACTTCGGCCAATCGGCCCCTGGGCTCGCTGCGCCAGGCATACAGCTCCGACCTGATAGCCGACTCATGCAACGCCCCGAAGCGGCGGGCAATCAACTGATCGAATTCCAGTTTCGCGATCCACCATTGGGCAGGCGATGCCTCGACGAACCAGAAGGAAAGCACTTCATCCTGCATGCTCAGGCTGTACTGCCGCGCGCTACCGCTTCGCACCAGTCGGCAAGCTTGACCAGCGGCGCGGGAATCTCGGCCTCGCCTGCCAGCGCTGCGCGCGTCCATTGCGCAGTGGTCTTCGCATCGATCGCCGCGGACAGCGGCACTTCCGGCGGGCGATCGGCGTTCAGGGTGGAGTGAACGCCGGCAACAAACACATCCACCTCCAGCGGTCGCCTGGGACCCGCGCTCGGCTCGCCTTCGTGGCCGCGGAAAAGGAGCGCCGTCGCATGGGTCGATTGCAGGTAATCGCGCATCAACGCGATGTAGTCGGGGTGCGTGACGGGGACCATCAGCACCGATTGCCCGGCGAACGGATCGAGCAGTTTCACCACCGTGTGGCCGGAGCCGCGCAGGCCGATGCGCTCGCGCGCGGCAAGCAACCGATCGAGCCCCGGCGCAAGCACGTGCAGCGGCACATAGGCCAGGCGCGCCGACAGGAGATGCGCATCCGCGTCGTCGAGGCTGGCGGCAATGCCGTCGCCCATCTCTGCGAGGATCGCCTCCGTGGTGGTGCGCCCGTAGGATGCGCTGATGCCATGGATCAATACCGGCACGCCGCGCCGGGCCAGCAGATGCGCCAGCAGCGGCGTGAGATTGGGCAGCTTGCGGGCGCCGTTATAGCTGGGCAGGAGCAGAGTCCTCGGGCCCTCCGGCGGATCAAGCTTGGCGGTTCTTGCGGCCAGTGCGCGCGCAAAGCCGCGCAGTTCCGCCACTGTCTCGCCCTTGATGCGATAGGCGAGCAGGATGGCGCCCAGCTCGAGTTCCGCCACATCACCGTCGAGCATGGCGCCAAATAACTGCTCGGCGACATCCTCCGGCAACTCGCGCGCGCCATGCGCCCCGCGACCGACTTCCTTGATGATGGGCCGCAGGTCCATGCCTATCGACCTTGCCCGCTCATGGCTTGGAGGCGGCGCCGCCCTGCCCTGTCATCGACTCGGGCCGGACCCACGCATCGAATTGCGCCGCAGTCACATATCCAAGCGCCACGGCAGCATCGCGCAGGCTGCTGCCTTCCCGGTGCGCCTTCTTGGCGATTTCGGCGGCCTTGTCGTATCCGATGTGAGGATTGAGCGCGGTCACCAGCATGAGCGAGTCGGCCACCAGCTGCGCGATGCGCGCGCGATTGGGCTCGATGCCCACGGCGCAGTTGTCGTTGAAGCTTTTTGCGCCGTCGGCGAGCAGGCGAATGCTCTGCAGCACGTTATGGATGATCAGCGGCTTGAACACGTTCAGCTCGAACTGCCCCGATGCGCCGCCGATGTTGACCGCCACATCGTTGCCCATCACCTGCGCGCAAGCCATGGTAAGGGCCTCGGACTGCGTGGGGTTGACCTTGCCCGGCATGATGGAGCTGCCGGGCTCGTTCTCGGGGATGGTCAGTTCACCCAGGCCTGACCGAGGGCCGGAGGCAAGCCAGCGCACGTCGTTGGCAATCTTGTTGAGCGAAGCCGCCACCGTCTTGATGGCACCATGCGCGTGAACCAGCGCATCGTTGGCGGCGAGCGCCTCGAACTTGTTGCGCGCGGACACGAACGGCAGCTTGGTGGCCCGCGCCAGGGCCTTGGCCACGCGCGCACCGAATTCCGGATGCGCGTTGAGTCCCGTGCCCACCGCCGTCCCGCCCAGCGCGAGCTCGAACAAATGCGATTGCGCCATGGTGAGGTGCCCAATCCCGTGCTCCAGCTGCGACACCCAGCCGGAAATCTCCTGTCCCAGCGTCAGCGGCGTGGCGTCCTGCAGGTGCGTGCGGCCGATCTTCACGATGTCGGCAAAGGCGCGCGATTTGGCGGTCAGCGTGTTGCGCAACACCGACAGCGCCGGCACCAGCCGCTCGCTGATGGCTACCGCCGCCGCAACGTTCATGGCCGTGGGAAAGACATCGTTCGAAGACTGACCCAGATTCACCTCGTCGTTCGGATGGACGAGTCGCCCCTCGCCGCGTGCGCCGCCAAGCAGTTCCGAGGCGCGGTTGGCCAGCACTTCGTTCATGTTCATGTTGGTCTGGGTCCCGGAGCCGGTCTGCCACACCACCAACGGGAATTCTGCGTCGTGCTTCCCGGCCAGCACTTCTTTGGCCGCCTCGATGATGGCGCCCGCCTTGCCGTCGTCCAGCAGATTAAGGTCGCGATTGACTTCGGCCGCGATGCGCTTGACCAGTGCCAGCGCGAGAATCAATTCGCCGGGCATGCGCTCGCCCGAGATCCGGAAGTTCTCCAGCGAGCGTTGCGTCTGGGCCCCCCACAAACGGTCGGCAGGCACCTTGATGGGACCGAAGCTGTCGTGTTCGCTACGCGTTTTCATGCCGGGCTCCCTGAGCTGTCATACGCGGCAAAATTTCACGGCATCTTCAGCGCATTGGAATGACTTCCCGCGCTGAAAGCCATCACGGACTGGCCAAAGGCGCCGTCCACCACCAGGTTGTGGCCGCTGATGTACGAGGCGTCCTTGCTGAGCAGGAACGCAATGGCCGCTGCCTGTTCCGAGGGGTCGGACACGCGCCCCATCGGGATCACCGCCGCTCGCATCGCCGCCAGCTTCGGATCCACCTTGATCTGCGATTTCTCGCGCGTGAGCGTCGAGCCGGGCGCCACGCCGTTGACGCGGATGCCGTCGCCGGCCCATTCATTGGCCATCTGCTCGACCAGCATGATGAGCGCCGCCTTGGTGGTTGAGTACGGGCCGTAATTGGCCAGCGGGAATGTGCCGGCGATCGAGGTCACCACGACGATGGCCCCGCGCGAGGCCTTGAGTGCCGGGTGCGCGGCTTTGCCCAGCAACCAGGTGGCGCGCGTGTTGACTGCGTACACCCGGTCCCATTCCTCGACGGGCATCTCGAGCAGCGAGCCTTTGTAGCGCGCTCCCGCATTGGAAACCAGGGCGTCCAGCCCGCCGCAGAACCCCACCGCCTCATCGACCAGTCGCTTCGGGAAATCCCGATCGACAAGGTCACCTGTCACGGCTTTGGCATCTGCACCCATGGCTGCCAGTTCGGCGATCAACTCCGCGAGGTCGGGCCTCGCGCCGGTCGCCGAGACGACGATCTTCGCCGGCTCACCCTTTGCCAGCGCATCGCGCGCGAGCCGCAGGCAGGTCGCCCCGCCAATGCCATAACTTCCGCCTGTTACCAACGCCCGCATTGCACTTCCCCCGCTCTTCGTGATGATTCAATCGCCTGCACGCTACTTGGCACGCTACTTGTTGGTCAGCGCCTTCGAATGGCGCCCCGGAATGAAGGCCATGACGCTCTGGTCATACCCGCCGTCCACCGTCAGGTTCTGCCCGGTGATGTAGGAGGCCTCCTTGCTGAGCAGGAAGGCGATGGCCGAAGCCTGCTCCGAAGCGTCGCAGGCGCGTCCCATGGGAATTACCGCTGCGCGCGCCGCTGCCAACTGCTGGTCGGCATAAATCGGCGAATTGAAGCGCGTCTTGGTCGCCCCTGGCGCGACGCCGTTCACGCGGATGCCGTCCTTCGCCCATTCGGCGGCCATTTGCGCGACCAGCATGATGAGGGCCGCCTTGGTGACTGAATACGGGCCGTAGTTGGCGTGCGGATTGGATCCGGCAATGGAAGTGACGGCGACGATGGCGCCGCCGGAAGCCTTGAGCGCCGGGTGGGCCGCCTTGCCGAGCAGCCAGGTGGCGCTGGTATTGACCGCGTATACCCGGTTCCAGTCCTTCACTTCCATCTCCAGCAGCGGCGCCTGGTAGCGTGCCGCCGCATTCGACACCAGCGCATCGAGGCCGCCACAGAACGCCACGGCGTCCGCCACCAGGCGCGCACAGGCATCCGGATCGGACAGATCGCAGGGGATCGCCTTCGCTTCGGCGCCGAGCGCCTTCAATTCCGCGATCAGTTCCAAGAGGTCCGGCCGCAGGCCCGTGGCCGATGCGACGATCTTGGCCGGCTCACCCTTGGCGATCGCGTCCTTTGCCAGCTTGAGGCAGGTCGCCCCGCCAATCCCGTAACTCGCTCCCGTGACCAATGCCCTCATCATTCCCCCTGTCAGATGGTTGCCTCACAAAAGCAGCGCCCACCGATGTTCCTCCCGGGCGCTGCCGCATGGGCGACATTGTGGCACGGTCGGCGCCTGCACGAGCAACAGCGCGCCATGCACGCCCGCATTTGCATTGACCCTGCGGGGAGCGCCCTCCTATACTGCCCGCCATGCATTGCGCGGCTTATGTGCGATGACAGCAACGTGCAACGCACTGGAATGCCAATCACTGGGAACCCACATGAACCGATCGCTACCTCGCCGTAACTTCGATACCACACGCAGTGCAATTGCCCGCCGACTGCGAAGCGCCTTCATCAGCCTTGGGGTGGTCGCCTCCACGCTGGCCGCCCCCGCCTGGTCGCAGGCACCATCGGCCTCGACGCCATGGCCCGCCATCGTGGCCGCGGCCAAAAAGGAAGGCACCGTGTTCTTCTATGCGCCGATGGCGGTGCCAGTGCTGCAGCGACTGGCCGACGGCTTCAAGAAGGCCTACCCGGACATCAAGGTGGAGTTCACGCGCATGAACGGCGGGCCCATCGTCGTGCGCGTGGACCAGGAGCGCAGCAACGGCGCCGATGGGGCGGATCTCATCATCGGATCCGAAGTGGGCTGGATGATCGAGCGCTCCAAGCAAGGCGCGCTGCACAAGCTGGTCGGTCCGGCCCTCAATGGCTGGCCCGCCAACTACCTGTTCGATGGCACCTACTTTACCGGCGCCTACGAAGTCTTCGTGCTTGCCTACAACACCAAGCTGGCCGCCAATCCCCCGAAGACCTATGCCGACATGGTGAAGCCGGAATTCAAGGACAAGCTCGGCATCCCGACCATTCCCTCCACACTGATCCTGTCCTGGTTCGACTGGCTGGAAAAAACGCAGGGCGCCGACTACCCGGCCAAGGTGATGGCACAAAACCCGAAGTCGTTCATATCCAGTCCGCCATTGGCGCAGGCGCTCGCAGCCGGCGAAATTTCAGTGGCGCTGCTGAACAACCCGTCAAGCCTGAAATCGCTGATGAATTCGGGCGCACCGATCAACTACAACGTGCCGAACCCCTCCTACGGCTTCCAGGTCTGGGTCGCCGCGCTGGGCTGGAGCAAGCGGCCAAATGCCGGCCTGGTACTCGCCGACTGGCTGATGTCGCGCGAGGGCCAGACGGTGTGGAGCGGCACGGGCGAAAGCGCCAGCCCGCTCAAGGGCATTTCCGGCGCCGCGGAAGTTCCAGGCAGCGTGAAGTTCTACGACATCAACGAATGGTCGCCTGACGTGGTGAAGCGTTACACCGAGCGCTGGAACCAGCAATACAAGAAGTAGCCGTCGGCACGGCATTGCACTGCCATAGCGCGCATGCGACAACCCGGATACCAGTCAACGAGGAGCCAACATGGAAATACGGTACCAGCAGCCCCACGGCACCAATAGCAGTCACTGCACCGCACCCGGCCTGCTCCAATGCATCGGCCTGATGGTCGGCCTCGCCTGCACCGTATTCAGTGCGCCGGCACTGTCCCAGGCACCCGCGGCCTCAACGCCATGGCCCGCGGTCGTTGCGGCCGCCAGGAAGGAAGGCACGGTTTTCTTCTACGGGTCCATGGCGGTGCCCGTGCTGCAGCGCCTCGCCGACGGGTTCAAGAAGGCCTACCCGGACATGAAGGTCGAATTCACGCGCATGAATGGCGGGCCCATCATCCAGCGCGTGGACCAGGAACGCAGCACCGGGGCGGACGGTGCCGATGCCATCATCGGTTCCGAGATCGGCTGGATGACCGAGCGAGCTCGCCAGGGTCTGCTGTTGAAACCGATGGGCCCTTCGCTGGCCGGCTGGCCGGCGAACTTCCTGTTCGAAAACGGTTCCTACATTGCCGGTGCCTTCGAGCCCTGGGTACTCGCCTACAACACCAAGATGGTGAGCGCACCGCCGCGCGGCTACCAGGATCTGCTCAAGCCCGAATACAAGGACAAGCTCGGCATTCCGCAGATCCCCTCCACGCTCATCCTGGCCTGGTACGCCTGGCTGGAACAGACGCAGGGCGCGGATTTCCCGGCCAGAGTCATGGCGCAGAATCCGAAGGTCTTCATCAGCAGCCCGCCGCTGGCCCAGGCCATTGCCGCGGGCGAGATCGCCGCCTCGCTGCTGAACAATCCCTCGACGCTCAGGTCGCTCATCGTGGCGGGCGCCCCCATCAACTTCACCGTCCCCAATCCCGCCTACGGTTTTCAGCTGGTGGTGGGCGCGCTCGGCTGGTCGAAGCGCCCGAATGCCGCGCTGCTGTTCGTGGACTGGCTGATGTCGCGCGAAGGACAGACGGTGTGGAGTGGCACCGGCGAAAGCGCAAGCCCGTTGAAGGGCATTCCCGGCGCGACCGAAGTTCCTGCCGATGTCCGGTTCTACAACTTCGCCGAATGGACACCCGAAGTGGTGAAGCAAGCCACCGACAAGTGGAACCGGCAGTACAAGCGCTAGCCGCAAGCCGGGCGAGGCGGTTACGGGAGGGCTCGACTGGCGTGTGACGCTGCGGCGCCTGCGGAAGGCCGCAGCTTCACAGGCCATTGCGTCGCGAAATCGGGGGCATTTCAACAGGAGGGGATGCCCCTCAGGCTTACTTCCCGACCGGTGTTCCCGGCGTAAATGTCACGTTCAGCGGCCGGAACGCGCGGAACAGCCAGCCGCGCATGCGCGGCGCTTCCGCCGCCGGGTCGAGCGCTATGTCCGGCATGCGCTCGAGCAGCAACTGCACCGCCTCGAGGATCTCCGCCCGCGCCAAAGCCGCACCGACGCACATGCGGATGCCGTAGTGAAAGCCCAGGTGATCGCGCGGCGTCTTGCGCTCGAGATCGATGGCGTCGGGGTTGGCAAAGTAGGACGGGTCGCGGTTGGCCGTTGCGATGAGCGGCATCACCGCCTCGCCCTTCATGACCGGACAGCCCGCAATGGTCGTGTCTTCGATCGCCTGGCGCGAGCGAAAGTGCACCGTGCCGTGCAACCGGATCGACTCCTCCACATAGCGCGAAGCAATCTCGTCACCGCCCTCGCGCACCTTCTTCAGCATCTCCGGGTTCTGCAACAACAGGTGGATGGCATTGGTCATGGCATAGGTGGCCGTGTCCGAGCCCGTCTGCACCATCACGCGCACTGCAGCGCGCGCTTCAATGGCGCCGAAGTCGGCCAGCGCCTCCCTGCCCTCGCGCCACATCACGCTGATGAGGTCATCACCCGTGCTGTCGCGACGCGCCTCGACGAACGGCATGATCATTTCGTTGAGTCTGTTCGACGCGGCAATGGCCGCATCGTTGACACGCTGCTGCTCCGCCGGATCGCCGGTCTGGGACAGCCCCAGCCGAGCCGCAAAGAAGGCGTTCACCGCGTCGTTCAGCCGCTTGCATTCGGCCAGCCAGGCGTCGTCATCCGAGGGCAGCCCCGCGATGGCGGCGATGACGCGGATGGGCAACAGGCTGGTGAAGTCGGCCGCCAGTTCGCAACGCCCCTTGGCAATGAAGCGGTCGATCAGCGCATTGGCGATGGGCCGGATGATTCGCTTGCGCCACTCTTCGGCGCGGCGCGGCGAGAACATGCGCAGCCACAGCTGGTGCATGCGCAGGTGCTCGTCACCCGACATGAGCAGGATTTGGCGCGGGCCGCCCTGCGCCTGCTCGAGCACCTTGCGGCTCTCGCCCAGGCGCTCGGGCATGAAGAAGCTGGTGTCGTCGCGCTTGAGAACATCCTTGCACGCTTCATAGGAGGTCACCAGCCATGCCTTGAGGCCTTCGTCCCAGAACACCTCGCCCGGGTCGCCCCCTCCACCCTGCTGGCGAGCGATGGTCTGCCGGTAAAACGCGTAGGGATCCTGGTCGTAAGTGCTCAGGAATGACTGCTCCAGTACCTGCTTCATGTCCGCTCCGCTGTAGTAAGGATGCCTGACGGTCATTCGGTCAGGCGCTCCGGGAATTCAATCTTTTCAATCGACCATGACACCCGACCACAGTTGAATGCCGCGGCGGGTTGCATGATACATTGCGCCCGATTCATTCCTTCCTTTTCATGGCTACACCAATGACTTCACCAGACCACAAGATCCAGATCGGGCTGCAGTTTCCCACCCGGGAAATCGAGCCCACCCGCGCCGCCATCGCGCAGTGGGTGGATGCCGCAGCCGAATCCGGTGCGGACTACCTGATGGTCAACGACCATGTGCTCGGCGTGGAGCCCGCCAAACAGGAAGCCGGCTGGGACAAGGCGTGGATGCACCCATCCCAGCATCGCACGCGCTACACCTGGCAGGACCCCTGGCACGAGCCCTTCGCGCTGATGAGCTTCATGGCGGCGCGTTGCGAACTGGGCCTGATGACCGGCGTGCTGGTGCTGCCGCAGCGAAATACCGCGCTGGTGGCCAAGCAGGCGGCGCAGGTGGACATTCTCAGCGATGGCCGTCTGCGCCTGGGCGTCGGCGTCGGCTGGAACGCCGCGGAGTTCGCCTCCATGGACATGAGCTTTCGCGACCGCGGCAGGCGATTTTCCGAACAGCTGGTGTTGCTGCGCCGCTTCTGGAACGAGGACGTGGTCACGTTCGACGGAGAATTCCACCATGTGAACGCCGCCGGCATCGCACCGCGTCCGGTGCAGCAGCCGATTCCGCTGTGGCTCGGTGGGGCAAGCTTGACCAAGGGCGTTGCCGCTGCCGCAAAACTGCTGGATCGCATCGGCCGGCTGGGAGACGGCTGGTGCCTCGACTCCGCGACGCCGCCCGATGCCGTGACGGCAGAGGCCATCCGCTTCATCCGCGACACAGCCGACCGCAATGGCCGTGATGGCCGCGCCCTCGGCGTGGACGCGCGGCTGTGCGTGCTGCCATTGAAAAAAGACGGGCTCATCGCGCGTGCCGAGGCCTGGGGCAAGGTCGGCGCCACCCACCTCACCCTGGACGCCTACGGCATTGGCATCACCGGACAAGCCGATGCGGCGGTAAAGCTGCGCGAACTGGTGACGCTGACACGGGACAGCTACCGGCGCGGAGAGACGGGCTGATTCTTCAAACGCCCCTTCACGCCTGCCGCATTACGCCTGCCGCATTACGCCTGCCACACGCCGTACCCCTCTTCGCGCAGGCCGATCGCCAGTTCCACCTCCATCTCGCGCGCCGCTGCATAGGGCATGGGGTTGTAGGCTTCATACAGGGCCGGCAGGAGGCGCAGGCCATACGCCTTGACGTAGGGCCCATCCTGGATGCCCGCCTTGTGCTTGTCGAAGCGCACATCGGGTATGAGGCCGGTCATCCCGACATAGACCGCGGTCCGGGTGATGTCACCATCCGGATTGGCCTTGCGAAACCCGGGCTCCATCCACACCGAGCGCGCCAGCTCGATGACGTACACATGGTGATGGTGGCGAAGTGAACGCCTTGGCGCCTTGCGCTTTGCCGCCTTGCCCGATTTGCGTGCACGGGTAGCGCGCTTTTTCGCGGGCTTGCTGGCCGACCTTTTCGTTGCCATGGTCAGTGGCCGAACAGCCCACAGGTTTGGAGCGTCATGCGTCAGGTGTTGCGGAGCGACGCGGCAGCTGCTCTTCGTAATTCGACACCTCGACAAGATTGTTGTCCGGATCGCGAAAATACACCGAGGTCATGCGCCCCAACGCGCCATAGCGCGGCACCGGGCCCACCTCCACCTCCACACCGGCCGACTGCAAGGCCGCCACCACGTCGGCGATCGGCGACTTGGTGATGAGGCAGATATCCGCGGTTCCCGGCAGCGGCTTGTCGGCATGCGGCTTGTAGGGCGCGTCGGCGGGATGCAGGTTGAACTTCTGCTGCCCGAAGGCAAGCGCCCGCATGCCCTTGCCGAAGGTCACCGGCTGCATGCCGAGCACGTTCGAGTAGAACGCGATGGTCACTTCGATGTCGCGCACGGTGAGCACCATGTGGTCGAGGCGTTCGATCTTGACGCTCATGCCCTGTCCTTTCGATTCAGTGGGCAATGCCCGATTTTGTCGGTTAGAAGATGTGATCAATATGAATTGATTATATCCATTACACCTAAATCACCATCGCTATTATTATCAACACGCGCTGAGAACTAATGCTTCGCATCAGGACTTCTTCGCCTTGCGGCGGTCCAGCAGCTTCTTTTCCTGCGCCGCAATGCGATCGACCATCTTCGCGTCCGGGTCCTTCCAGGTGGCGCCCGCCGCTCGCGCCATGAAGGCCACGGCGTTGGCGAATTCCGCAGTGGTCAACTCGGGTTTCCCGCCGCGCGGCGGCATCTTGCCTTGGCCGACCAGCCCCTCGGCGGTCAGCACCACCTGCCCTTCGCGGATGCGCCCGCCCCAGTCCTTGCGGTCGCCGAATTTGGGCGCCTTGTCCACGCCGCTCGCATGACAGGCCACACACACCGCCTTGTAGACCTGCTCGCCCGACTGTTCTGCCACGACGCCACCGCTGGCAGCCAGCAGCACTGCCGCGCCGATCGCCCGGACTGCCTTGTTCATGTCATGCATGCCGCCTCCTAGTGTAGTGCGTCAAACAGATTGCAACTTATTGAGTCGTGCACGTGCTTTGACGACCTTCGCGAGGATGTCCGAGGCACGCGCCGTCCAGATGAACGGCTTGGGATTACGGTTATGGTTCTCGACATAGGATTCGATGGTACTGAT
>CANJXQ010000012.1 GCA_947478805.1 Betaproteobacteria bacterium
CAATTGCAAGCCCGAAGAAGCGAAGATCGGCATGCGCGTCAAGGTGAACTGGGACCGCAAGATCGGCAACTTCGTCATTCCCTGCTTTGAACCAGAACAGGCCGGAGGCAGCAAATGAGAAAGCAGGTCGCACGCAAGCTGGCACAGCCAGCCGCCGCCATCGTCGGCGTGTACACCACCCCCCAGGCGCTTTCCATCGACCGCGACCCGCTGTCGCTGTGCCTCGAAGCCGCCATGGGCGCCCTCAAGGACGCGGGCATGGACAAGTCCGAGATCGACGGCATCAGCGCACGCTGGCCGGGGCCCGGCGGCACCGCCATGCACCCGGGGTCGTCCGACTGGTCCACCATGCTGGGCGTGCCGCTGCGCTGGGTCGGCGACAGCTATCCTGCCGGCGTGCCCACGCTGATGGATGCCACCGCAGCCATTACGCTGGGCCACTGCAACACCGTGCTGGTGGTCGGCGGCCAGGCGCGCACGCGCGTGCCCGGCTCGGTCATTGCCTACACGCGCCCCGACAATGAATTCACCGGCAGCTACGGCTCCTACACTTCGGCGCAGTTCGCGCTGGTCGCGGCGCGCTACTTCCACAAGTTCGGCGCCGACCGCCGCAAGATGGCGCAGATCGCCGCCAGCGTGCGCAACATGGGCGGCATCCGCCCGGGCGCAACCTTCTTTGGCCGCGGCCCGTTCACCGCCGAGGACGTCATGAAGTCGCCCATGGTGGTGGAGCCCTTCCACTTGATGGAGCTGTGCCTGGCCAGCGAGGGCGCCGCGGCATTCATCGTCACCAACCTCGAGCGCGCCCGCGACTGCCCGAAGAAACCCATCCGCGTGCTTGGCGGCGGCATGGAATACATCCGCCAGCAGTATGTCGATCCGCCGATCTACGAAGAGGTGTTCGACATTGGCGCCGACGCGTTCCAGCGCGCCACCTCGATGGCCGGCATCACACGGGACGACCTCGATGTGTTCCAGCTCTACGATGCCAACGCCTGGGAGATCGCGCGCCAGTTCGAGGCATTCGGCTTCTGCAAGGAGGGCGAAGGGCTGGACTACATCACGCAGCGCGGCGTGGGCGTGGCGCCGGGACAGCTGCCGATCAACACCGACGGCGGCCTGATGTCGTTTTCCCACATCGGCTGGAGCGGCCCGACATTGAAATGCATCGAAACCGTGCGCCAGTTGCGCGGCGAGGCGCTGAGCTCGCAGGCCAAGGACGCGAAGTACGGCATATTCAGCGGCGCGGGATCCGGAGCGCAGTACTTCAACCTCGCCATCCTGGGGCGCGACTGAACGCGCACGCACCGGCGCAGGAAAGCAGCACGAACATGAAGCCAAGCCGGTCGGAGTTCCATCGCTTTCACGGGGTCGACTATCACTGCCGTATCTGGGGCAAGGACGACGCCCCCACCCTCTTTTGCGTACACGGCTGGATGGACGTGTCGGCATCGTTCCAGTTCCTGGTCGATGCGCTGGCACGGAACTGGCGCGTCATCGCGCCGGACTGGCGCGGCTACGGCCTGACCGGCTGGACCGCCGCCGAGACCTACTGGTTCCCCGACTACCTCGCCGACCTTGAGCTTCTGCTCAAGCACTACCAGCCCGACACGCCCGTCAACCTGCTCGGCCACAGCATGGGCGGCAACATCGCCTGCCTCTACTCGGGCGCGCGCCCACAGCGCGTCGCACGCCTCATCAACCTGGAAGGCTTCGGCATGGACCGCAGCGACCCTTCCGGGGCGCCGGCGCGCTACCTGCGCTGGTTCGACGAACTTGCCAAGGGCGCGCGCATGCGCGACTACGACAGTTTCGAGTCGCTGGCCGCGCGCATGCGCGAAGGCAACACGCGCCTCAGTGCAGACCGCGCGCTTTTCCTCGCGCGGCATTGGGGCATGGAAAAGGACGGTCGCGTGGCGCTGCGCGCCGACCCGCGCCACAAAATCGTCAACCCGGTGCTGTACCGGATCGAGGAAGCACGCGCCTGCTGGCAGCAAGTCACCGCGCCGGTGCTATGGGTCACCGGTGCCAATACGCGCTCGATGCGATTCGACGAGGCCGAGCACACCGCGCGCAAGGCCTGCTTTCGCAACCTGAATGCGCAGGTCATCGCCGATGCCGGCCACATGCTGCACCACGACCAGCCCGAAGCGCTGGCGCGCGCCATCGAGGGTTTCATTATTTGAATGCGGTCGGATCGAATGGCCCGGAATGATCCGCAAGCTGATACGTGATCGTCGGCCGACCTACCGAACGCGAACGATCGTTGCCTAGAAAGCAGGTGTAGTCTTAGAGGCCATTTCAGAAACACCGAAATGGCCCCCCATGTAGGGGAGTTTGAGGGGACTATCCCCTCGATTGTGAAATGAGCTCTTAAGCATGAATACGTTCTCCAGGATTTTTTCCGGCCGAATCAATTGGGACAAGGCTGACTCGGAACAAAAGCTCGCCGAGCTGGCCGGGCTGCCGCCGAACGACCCGCTGCTCGAGCAATTGGCATTGCATGAAGCCGACCAGCGCGTGCGCCACAAGGCCATCGAGCGCATGGAGCTCGAGGCCCAGTTGCGGCTGGTGGGCACCATCCAGGCAGCGGACGAGGACTGCCTTGCCGCCTGCCTTGGCGAACGCATCGACGACAGCACGACTGCCTCCGGCGATGTGATGGCGCGCCTGATTTCCACACCTGCCTCCTTTCGGATCGCCCTGGTCTTGCACGCAAAAAACAATCCGCTTTCGATCGCGCTGACGGAGACGCTCGAGCAGGATTCCGAACGCGCACAGGTCGCCCGCGGCAAAGCGACCATCGACGCCCGCGCCGCCGCAGTACGCGACATGCGGGATGTTGAGCTGCTCGAGGCCATCGCGCACGAATATCGCGACAAGCAGCGCCGGATCTACCGTGCGGCACGTGATCGCGCTGACGAAGTGCTCGCCGAACGCGAAGTGCGGCGCAATGCGATGGCCTTATGCGAGCGGCTGGAAGGCCTGCTCGCACGCAATGAACTCACGCTCAGCGCATTCATCCTTGTCGAGCGCGAGTGGACGGCGCTGATTGCCGCGTCGCCCTCATCGACACCATCGCCGACGCAGGACGCCGAAGCCCTCACGGCACTGAAGGCGCGCTATGCCGGACTGCAGACGCAGTCGCGGACCCTGCTGCAGGAACAGGGCGAGACCTGGCGCGATGCCGAGCGCCTGAAGGCCACGCTGGCCGAACTGGCAGCCCGATCCGACACCGATGCGGCGGTCGAGCCCGATGCGCTGGCGGCGCTCGTCACCGAACGCGAAGCCGCCGCAGCGTGGCTCGCTCAGGCCGCTTCGGCGGTGTTGCCCAAGGAACGCAATCTTTTGGCGGAAAGCATCGGCAAATTGACCGAGCGCCACTCCATACTCGAAATGGAGAGCAAGGCACTGGTCAATGCCCGCAAGCTGGTCGAAGACCTCCAGGCCGACCCGGCGGTGCTGACACCGGCCTGGCGCGCGGATTTCGCCCGCTCCGCCGCAATCGTTCGCCATGCCCTGCGCGCGCCGATCGAGGAAGCGGCAACCGCTGCCAGCGCCGCCATCGATGCCGTCACGCGCAGCCAGATCGAGGCCCAGCGCGCCGTGGAACAAAAGCACCGCACGGAGATCGAGGCGCTGGTCAAGCAGTTGGAGCAGTTCCTGGACAAGGGACAGCACCAGCAAGCCAATGAAGCCGCCGACACGCTCAAGGAAAAGCGCGCCGAAGCCACCGGTGCTGCCGGCGCCCGGGCGCTGCCCGCCGCGCTGGAATTCCGCCTGAAACGCTGTCAGGAACGGTTGGCAAAGATGAAGGAATGGAAGCGTTTCGGCGACGTGCAGGCGCGCGAGGCGCTTTGCCGCGAAGCCGAGGCCCTGGCCAAGCGGGTGGCGCGACAGGAAAAATCACGGATGGCCGAGGAGCCGCCGGCCCTGCCCCCGGGTGATGCACCGGAATCGCCGCTGCAAGCAGTGACGCCAGAGGCACCCGCGCCGGTACCTACGGAAGCACCTGCGGAAGCACCTGCGGAAGCACCTGCGGAAGCACCTGCGGAAGCACCTGCGGAAGCATCCACGGAGGCGCCCAAGGAAGCGCAGTCGGAGGCGCCGGCGGAAACTGCGGTGCCGGATCAAGGCGCCACAGGCGCTCCCATCGCAGCCACGGCGACGCCGGCCGATGCGGATGAACCGCATCTTGCACCGGACGAACTCGCACTGGCGGTGCGCGACCTGCAGACACGCTGGCAGAAACTGGACAAAGGCCAGGGCGCATCCTCCAAGGGCCTGTGGGAACGCTTTCGTCGCGCCTGCGACCGCGCCTACGCCCCCGCGAAGAGCCACTTCGATGCCCTGGAAAAACAGCGCGCGGAAAATGCCGGGAAAAAGAATGCCGTGCTGGAGAAGATCGCCGCCCTGAACCAGCGCATCGTCGATGGCGCGCAGTGGGGAAAGGTACTCAGCGAACGCGGCGATCTGGTCAAGGCCTGGTTCGAAGCGGGCGCCCTGCCGCGCAAGAATGCGCGCGAGATGCAGAAACGATTCGACGCGCTCACCGCCGACATCGATGCCAAGCTCAATGCGCGTCGCGCGGCGGAACGCGCGCGCCGGCACGCCCTCATCGAGCAGGCCAAGACCATCGCAGAAAGGCCGGCCGACGGCGCCAGCATGGCGGCCATGATCGCGCTGCAAAAGGAATGGCAGGAAGGCATGAAGGACGCCATCCGCCTCAAGCCCAGGGAAGACCAGGCAATGTGGGAGGAGTTTCGCGCCGCCGGCTCAGCACTTTTCGGCAAGCGCGACGCCGAGAAAGCCGCACGCAATGCCGAACGCGATGCGCAGCTCACAGAGCGAGGCGCGTTGATTGATGAATTGAAGGCACTCGCCACCGGCAGCGACGTGGCCGCGATCAAGCGCGGCATCGACGAACTTGGCGCGCGCTGGCATGCCATGCCATGGCCGGACCGCAAGCCGCTGCGCGATTGGGAGCAAAAGTTTGCCGGCGCCCGCGCCGCTGCGAGCGCGCGCATTACCGCCATCCACGGCGAGGTGGAAAGCCGCAAACGAGCCGCAGCAGCAGCGCGCCTCGCGGTGGTGGAGCGCGCCGAACAGGCGCTGGGCAACGACACCACGCCGGACCTGGAAGCGGTGCGCGCCGAATTGCAGGGCATGCTTGCGGAGGGCGAAAAGCCGGATGCCAAGGTCGCGGCGCGCCTGGCCGCGCTCGAGGCCGCGGTGAAGCTCGGCCCCGAGGCATGGCGGACACAGGCAAAGAAGACCCAGCAAGAGCGCGATGCCCTGCTGCTGGAACTGGAAATCGTGCTCGGCATCCCGTCACCGCCAGCACTCGAGGCCGAGCGGCGCATGCGCATGCTCAAGCGCCTCGCCGAAAGCAAGAATTCACGCGCCACCCCGCCGCTGATGGCGCCCGATGCGCCCAAAGCAGTCGAGAAGCTGCTGGCATTGCCGCTGGCGATGCAGGGTGTCCAGGCGCGCGTCGAGGCGGTGATCGAAGCGTCGAGGCGCAAAGCGAAGTAGCGTTCGATTTCGGTCCGGGCTACAGGTCAACGACCGCACCCGGCCAGAAGCGGAAGTTCGAGCCTCACCTCCAATTCGCCACAAAGCAGCCACTGGCTGAGCGCCAAAGTCTATTTAATTACCTCATCCGCGCGCAGCAACACCGATTGCGGAATGACAAGTCCGAGCGCCTTGGCAGCTTTGAGATTGACGACGAGTTCATACTTTGTCGGGTCCTCTACCGGCAGGTCGGCGGGCTTGGCGCCCTTCAGGATGCGGTCCACATAGGTGGCTGCCTTGCGGTGCATTTCCTTTTGGGTCGCGCCGTAAAACATCAGACCGCCGGACTCCGCGTTGATTATCGTGTTGTAGATCACCGGCAGGCGTTGCTCCGCCGCGAGATCCCCAATGAGTTTGAATTGGCTGGTGATGAAGGGACCGGTCGAGACCACGAGCGCCTGGACGCGTTGACGCTTCATCGCCGCGAATGCAGCCTTGATCTCGTCCGTCGTTCCGACCTCCTGGTGGATGAGCGTGATGCCCAGCTTCTTCGCCGCCGCCCGGGCCTGTTCGACAAATCCCGCCTTGGTGAGCGATTTGTCCCAGACAAGCGAAGCGAACCGTGTCGCCTTCGGGATGATCTCGTGCAGGATCTCCAGGCGCTTGGCGTCGGTCTCCGTCGTGTTCTGTGTCACACCCGTGACATTGCCGCCGGGGCGGGCGAGGCTGGCAATCACGCCGCCCCCAACCGGGTCTTGCGTACTGGCCATGACAATGGGAATGGTGGCGGTCGCGCGCTTGGCAGCCGTCGCGACAAATGTGGTCTGCGTGACGATCACATCGACCTTGAGTCGCACCAGTTCCTCAGCCAATTCCTGCACACGCTCCTGGCGTCCGGCGGCCCAGCGGAACTCGTAGGCGATGTTGCGCCCTTCGACATATCCCAGTTTGCGCAGTTGCTCGCGCAGGGCGTCGACCGCTTCTCCCGGGCCGGAGGCCGTGGAGAGGTAGCCGACGCGCCAGATCTTGCCCGGCTGTTGCGAGTGCGCGGGCAGCGCAGCAAGGACACCCAAGGCAATCAGTAACTCCCGGCGTGTCGTCATTCAATACCCCCGATCCCAAATAAGCGGCAAATGCCGGAATCAGCGGGACGGAACGCCCGGTCAACGCCAGTGGGTAGTCAGTATGCGCTTTAGTGGCATTTTCGGTTTGAATTGGGTGGTTCGTTCGTCAGGCAGCACCCGGCCAATAGCCGCCGTTCGAGCGACGCGTCCAACTACCCTGAAGCCGTCATTCGCAATGACCGCCGCTGTTCATTGGCCCATCGTCTATGTAACATGTTCCGATTGTTATCGAAGGTTCAATTCATTGTGAAGCCCCCAGAGACGCGATACGTAAAGAGCGGGGATGTGCATATCGCTTACCAAGTGCTGGGAGACGGCCCCTTGGATGTAGTTTATGTTCCAGGATTCGTGTCGAACGTTGAGGCAATTTGGGATTCTCCAGTTCGCGCCAAATTCTTTCTACGACTCGCGTCTTTCTGCCGACTAATCCTTTTCGACAAGCGCGGTACTGGACTGTCTGATCGGTCGTCCCAGATTTTTACTCTGGAACAACGCATGAGTGATGTGCAGGCAATATTGAATGAGGTTGGTTCAAAGCGCGCTGCCTTATTCGGGGTTTCCGAAGGTGGCCCCATGTCGATTCTGTTTGCCGCCACCTATCCTAGTCGCACCGTTGCTCTAATTGTCTATGGCTCCTATGCGAGAAAGTCATGGGCTCCGGACCATCCATATGGCTGGACCAATGATCATTTCGACACGTTTTTCAAAAATGTCGAGGAGAAGTGGGGTACTCCAGCTGGATTCGATTTTTCAGAATGGGCGCCCAGTCTTGCAACCAATCCAGCACTCTTAAGCGGGTTGGCCGCATATTTCCGAGCCGGAGGGAGCCCTGGGGCCGTGCGCGCGGTGATGCAGATGAACCGTGATATTGATGTCAGGGGAATTCTGTCGTCACTTAGCGTTCCGACACTAATTTTGCACCGGACCGGCGACCGCATCACCAGCATTGAACAAGGACGCTATCTGGCTTCCCGTATTCCGGGAGCAAAACTGGTCGAATTTCCCGGTGAAGATCATATGCCAATGGTGGGAGACAGTGACGCGATCCTCAATGAGATCCAGGAATTTCTGACTGGCTCGCGCCAGGTATCGGACCTGGATCGAGTAGTGACGACTGTAATGTTTACGGACATTGTGAACTCGACCGAGAAAGCTGCTCAACTTGGTGACCGCAAATGGTGCGACCTGCTCGACAATTTCTATGCCCTTACTCGCCGGCAGCTAGATCGTTTCCGCGGACGCGAGATTGATATCGCCGGGGACGGCATGTTTGCAACGTTCGACGGACCGGCACGCGCTGTTCGGTGCGCACAAACCATAGGAGAGAATGCCAAATCACTTGGCATAGAAATACGCGCTGGCGTGCACACTGGCGAGGTAGAGATTATGGGTGAAAAAGTGGGTGGTCTTGCGGTTCATATTGGGGCGCGTGTAGCCGCAAGAGCGGGTGCGGGGGAGGTTCTGGTGTCGAGCACAGTCAAGGATCTTGTCGCGGGCTCGGGATTGCAGTTTCGCGATCATGGGAACCATGCCTTGAAAGGCGTAGAGGGAGAATGGCGGTTGTTTCTGGCTCCTGCCGCGTCACTGCAATAGGAAGGTTGAACTGCTTTCCCGATTGCCGCAATCGGCCAAAAGGCGACACTCAAGCCTGATCTCCAATTCGCCACAAACCGGCCATTCACCCGCTGTTGCAGCCTATTCGATCACATCAGCGCGGACCAGTATTGATTGTGGCAACGTCAGCCCGGAACGCTTCGCCACACCGCCGTTGACCGTCAGTTCGTATTCAGTGATTTCCTCGATAGGCAAATCGCGCGGGGCAATGCCTTTGAGCACGCGATCCAGGTAGCGACCCGCCGTAGCGCGACCGACCTTGGCGTAGTTATAACCATAAGAGAACAGCACTCCCTGCTTCACCAAGTCTTTGCGCCCGCCAGCGATCATCAGCACTTTGTGGGCCTGGGCTAGTGGCAGTATGACGCTCATGTAACGATGGCGAATGCCGTTGGAGGCGAACACCACTGCCTCAACTTCCCCGGGCTTGAGTCGTGCGAAAGCCTGCCGAATGCCAGCGACATTGGATGTGTCGCGCTCAACCAGCGTAAATCCCAATTTCTTCGCTGCGATTCTGGAATCTGCGCGCCAAGTGATCGACGCGCGCTCTTGCGAATCAAAGAGCAGGAGGATCCGCTTCGCTTTCGGGGCAATCTCTCGCAGGATTTCCATCTCCTTGCCGGGAATTTCGGTGCGTCCGGCAAAGCCCGTTATGTTTGCTCCTGGCCGCGCAAGACTTTGCGCAAAGCCGGCAGCCACCGGATTCCCGACATTGACCATCACGATGGGTGTGGTGGCAGTCACCCGCTGCGCCGCGGCCACCGCCTCGTTGTCGAACGCCACGATCACATCGACGGCCTCACCCACAAACGCGCGGGCAGCCTCTACCGCATCAACCTCTTCAGCGACATTGCGGAAGTCGTAGCGAACATTGCGCCCTTCCTCATAGCCCAGGCCTCGCATGCCTTCGAGCAACGGTTTGAGGGAAGGCGGCTCATGGTCGTTGCCCACGTGAACCAGCCCGACGCGCCAGACTTTGTCTTGGGCTTGAGCAAACGAGAACAGAGGTCTGGCCGCGGCGCCCAGCGCAATCAACGCGAATAATGTGTTTCGCCTGTTCACTCCGCAATTCCTAAAATATGCTTTGCGCAGAATAGTCTACTCTTGAGACATTTCTTTGGTTTGAACTGGCATGCAGGCGCATCGGGCAGAGGTCGGCCAATTGGAGCCACTCGCTGTTACATCTAGATTTCGCCCCTGGCAGCTCATTACCTCTTATCAAGACTTGTAAATCTACGGATGTTGTCCAAATCGAGCATACTCAGTACCTTCATGGGAACGGTAGTGAACAATCGCCGCAAACTCATCATCGCACTAGGCGCCGGGGCGCTCGCCTCGCCGCTCTCGTCTCTCGCCCAGCCGGCAACGAAAGTCTGGCGCGTCGGTTTCCTGTCGCCGCGCCACTTAGACTTTGTCGATTCTGACTACATCTACGGTCCTTTCACGCGGGGCATGCGTGAGCTTGGCTACGTCGAGGGCAAGAATCTCGCGATCGAATGGCGCTCGGCCGAAGGAAACAACGAGCGCCTGCCGGGTCTTGCCGCCGAGTTGGTCAATCTCAAAGTAGACGTTCTCGTCGCCGGGTCCTCGACAGGCGCCAGAGCGGCGCAGAAGGCAACCGCCTCTATCCCGATTGTCATCGTTAGTGTCGGTGATCCAGTCGGATTCGGGTTCGTCAAAAGCCTCGCGCGGCCCGAAGCCAATATCACCGGCATGTCGAGCATGGGCCGAGACTCTCACGCTAAGCAGCTGGAGATGCTGCTCAGCATGGTGCCCAAACTGTCAGGCGTGGCTTTGCTATTGAATCCATCTAACCCAGGCAATATCGGCGGCCTGCCGACTATCGAGGCCGCCGCACAGGCGCAGGGCATAAAGATTCTGCGCGCCGATGCGCAGACTCCTCAGGAAATTGACAATGCATTCTCCTGGATGCGCCAGCAAAACGCCCGCGCATTGCTGGTGATGCCTGATTCGTTTTTTCAGCAACAAAAAAACCAGATTGTTCAACTGGCGGCGAAGCATCAGCTACCGACCATGGGTTCGTTTGGCGAATATACAGAGGCCGGCGGTCTGATGAGCTACGGGGCGAATCTTGCCGACCAGTACCTGCGTGTGGCCACCTATGTGGGCAAGATACTTAAAGGTGCGAAGCCCGGCGATCTGCCGGTCGAACAACCCACGAAATTCGAATTGTTCATCAACGGCAAGACCGCAAAGGCGCTGGGCATCAAGATTCCGCAGTCGCTGCTAATAAGTGCTACCAAGATAATCGAGTAATCCTCTTCGCGTCCGCTTTCGGGAAATGCCATTGACCGCTTGTGGGTCGATTCCGGATGGACGAGTTTCCCGATCAATATGTACAGGCATCTATAATCAAGACGAACCATGGAGGAGAATCCAATGACTCGTTGCCTATTGCAGACCTGTGTCGTGTACGCATTGGCCCTGTTGTCGTCGCTGGCACAGGCCCAGACCTGGCCGTCTCGCACCATCACCATCATCCAGCCGCTGGCCGCCGGCGGCCCGAGCGACATCGAGGCGCGCATCATCGCCGCCAAGATCCAGGAACGGCTGAAGGTGACGACCATCGTCGAATCGCGCCCCGGCGCGGGCACCCTGGTCGGCACCAATATCGTCGCCAAGGCGACACCCGATGGCTACACGCTGGGGCACCTCTATCTGTCGCAGTACAGCAACGTGTTCAACAAGGATGGCCCCGCGGATCCCCTGCAGCACTTCGAGATCATCGGCTCGAACTGGATCGCCCCGTTCGTCCTCTCCGTCAACAATGAAACCAGCAAGGCAAAGACGCTGGCCGATTTCGTGGCCTTTGCGCGGGCCAACCAGGGCAAGCTGAACTACGCCAATACTTCCAACACCGTGCGGCTGACCCAGGAAACCTTCAACAAGCTCGCGGGCATCCAGATGCAGGGCATCGACTACAAGGGCAATTCGCAGGCCTCCACGGCGCTGCTGGCCAATGAAGTGCAGTCCTACTTCGGCACCGTCGGCGGCGCGGCGGCCAACACCAAGACCGGCAAGGTCGTGGTGCTGGGCGTGGCCGACGACAAGCGCATGCCGGGCCTGCCCGACGTGCCCACCATGACCGAACAGGGCTATCCGGTGAAGGCCTACCTCACCGGTGCCGTGTATGCGCCGGCCGGCGTGCCGAAGAACGTCGTGGCCATACTCGAGCCCATCGTCCGCGAAGCGGTGGTTTCAACGGAAATGGAAAGGGTGATCCTGCATCAGCGCGGCCGCGCCCTCACCGTGACCCGCGAGGAATACGCCAAGATCCTGCGTGACGAAATCGACTTCTGGCGCGGTGCAGCGAAAGCAAACAACTTTCAACCGCAATAGGCGTGGCTGCATGAACTGGGGCGCAGCTACTCCGGCTTGATGTCCGCCGCCTTGGCGAACTCGGCGTAGAACCTGCCCGCCTCCAGCAGCTTGCGCTGCGTCACCTCGGCCGATTCATTGAGCACTTCGAGCGGCAGCTTGGCGAGCGCGGCCTGCACCTCGGGTCGCTGCAGCGTGCGCGAAGCCGCAGCGAAGATTTTTTCCGTTGCATCGGCCGGCGTTCCGGCCCGAACGTTCAACGAGTAGCCGGGGCCCTTGATCTGCGGGAAGCGCAGCTCGGTGAATGTCGGCACTTCACGGTAAGCGGCCGAGCGCTGTTCCCCGGTGACCGCGAGGCCGCGCACGCGGTCACCGGCGCCGGCCATCGCCGCCTCGCCGGTGATGCCGAGGTGGATCTCTCCGGCGATCAGCGCCTGCAGGTACTTGGCGCCGCCTCCATACGGAACGTAGAGCATGTCCAGGCCCAGTTCGCGCACCAGCACCAGGATCGGGAAGCGCACCTGCGGCGCGGACGAGCCGTAGTTCACTTTGCCCGGATTGGCCTTCACGTAAGCCACCATTTCGCCGAAGGTCTTCCACGGCGCCCCGGCAGGCGAACGCAGCACATAGCGCCCCTCGGCCAGCCCGATCACCGAGGGCAGCTCCTTGAAAACGTCGATGCGCACATCCTTGGTGACCACGGGCAGCATGGCCATCCCGTCCACGTTGATGATGCCGACGGTGTAGCCGTCGGCGGGCGCCTGCCGCGCAATGTACTCGTAGGCGATCACCTGGTTGGCGCCGGGGCGCGACTCGATGACCAGGGGCTGGCCGATCGCACGGGACATCTCGGGCGCCATGGCGCGGATCAGCAGGTCCGACGTGGTCCCGGGCGAGGTCGGCACGATGATCCGGACCGGCTTCTCCGGGTAGTCACGGGACTGCACGCTGCTCGCCGCCAGCAGGCAGAAGATTCCCAGGCTAATGACCACTCGGGCGCGTCGATGCATGGCAACTCCTTGGACCACTCACGAACACCGATTAATACTGACAGAATTTATGACTAGTACAAACCATTCTTAGATAGGCACTTAGAATACTGACATCATAAAAAAGCCGATGTCATTGCCTTTTCTGCATGTCGCCATTGCAATGACTGCTGGGCTGCCCCACCGCTTCGCAGGAAGGCCGGACGGTCTTGCCTTGGCGCTCATTCCGGCTTGATGTCCGCCGCCTTGGCGAACTCCGCATAGAAGCGCCCCGCATCGATCAGCTTCTTCGCTGCCACCTGCGCCGTGTCATTGAGGATCTCCAGCTGCAATTTGGCGAGCGATGACTTCACCTCGGCCGACTGCAGCGCGCGCGATGCACTGGCGTAGATTTTTTCGGTGGCCTCGGCCGGCGTGCCGGCGCGAACATTGATGGTGTAGCTGGGTCCGCGAAGCTGGGGAAAGCGCAGCTCATTGAATGTCGGCACATCCTTGAACCCCGCCACGCGCTGCTCGCCGGTGACGGCCAGCCAGCGCACGCGGTCAGCTGAACCGGCCAGCGCACCCTCGCCGGTAAAGCCCAGGTGCACTTCGCCTGCTGCCAGCGCCTGCAGATACTTTGCCCCGCCGCCATACGGGATATGCAGGACGTCGAGGCCCAGTTCGCGCATCAGCAACAGCATGGGAACGCGAACCTGCGCGGCCGACGAACCGTAGTTCATTTTCCCCGGGTTGGCCTTCACATAGGCCACCATCTCGGCGAAGGTCTTCCACGGCGCGGTCACGGGTGAGCGCAGCACATAGCGCCCCTCGGCCAGCCCGATGACCGGCGGCAGGTCCTTGAATGCATCGAAGCGCAACTCCTTCGAGGTCACGGGCAGCAGGGCCAACCCTTCGAGGCCCACGACGGCAATGGTGTAGCCGTCGGCTGCGGCCTGCTTGGCCACATGCTCGAGCCCGATGATCTGGTTCGCCCCGGGGCGGTCTTCGATGACGAGCGGCTGGCCGATGAGGCGCGACATCTCGGGCCCCAGGGCGCGACTCAGCAGGTCCGTGGTCGTCCCTGCCGAGGTCGCCACGATCACCCTGATCGGTTTCTCGGGAAAATCCTTGGCGAGGGCGGCGCCGGAAACGAGTGCAACCAAGAACCCCAACAACAATCGCGACCGATGAATCATGAAACGTCCTCCCGATGAACGGATTCAAAACGCATCCATTCTCCCACCCAATGACCTCAGCGCGCCCGACAGAAATGCACCGCGCTCCCGTGTCGGCGCCGGATCGGCGCGCCCCGAAGGCTGCTCGAAGACTGCGGTCTGGACGACGACGATGCCCGACTCGGGCTGCACCAGCATCGCCTGCCCGTAGACCCCCTGCAACATGAAGGTGCGCGCGCGCAACGGCCAGAGCCACACCTGGTAACCATAGCCGAGCGACGGCGTGGCCACTCCCGGCGCGAATGCGGGCGGCTGCCGCGATACATCGGTTGCATCGATCAGGTACTCGCGGGGAACGATCTGCCTTCCATTCCACGCGCCGTCTGCGGCCATCATCAGGCCCAGTCGCCCCCAATCTCGCAGGGTGGCGTTGAAAAAGCCATGCGTGCCCTCCCGGCCCTCGGCATCCAGTCGCCAGGCGGCATCCTGCTCCGCCCCCAGCCGCTGCCAGATCCAATCACTGGTCAGGTCGGTCACGCTTCGCCCGGTGGCCGACTCGAGAATGCGCCCGAGCAAAACCGATTCGATGCTCGCGTAGTTGAATTTCTCGCCGGAAGGGTGATTGCGCCGGGTGAAGCTGCGCGCGAACTCGAGAAAGCCCGGCCGCGAGGTCAATAGTGCCGCATTCAGGCGCGCACTGTCGTCCCGGCCGTTGTATACCTCGGTGAACTGCATCCCCGAACTCATGCGCAAGAGGTGGCGGATGCTGCTCGCGCCGTACTCGGCCCCCTTCAACTGTGGCAGGAATTTTTCCGCGGGATCGTCCAGCGTGGCAATCAGTCCCTTGTCGAGCGCGATGCCAACCAGCAATCCAGTGACGGTCTTGGCCATGGAGAAGGACACGAAACGCGCGTCCTCGGTGCGTTGGTACCGATAACGCTCGACCAGGATCCGGCCATCCTTGAGAATCAACAAAGCCGTCACCCGCCTGCGCTCGAGGTAGTCATCGAGCGTGTAATCGACACCGTCGTATCGGTATCGAATGTCGGGCTCGCGCTCCGCGCGGAGGAGCGGCACGCTGCTGTCTCCACGTGTCACCTTGCGATGGACGAATCCGGGAACCTGCTCCATGGCCGACCAGGAGCCCACGCGGTACGGCTGGCTCATGGCCGAGCGAGCCGTGCCGATCGGATAGGACGGAGCGCCCAGGCGCAGTTCGTCCGGTTCGGCAACGACAGTGGGAGCAAAGACCAGGAGCGCAGCTAAAAGCGCAGGCCGGAGGCGCTTGAAGAAACCCGGCACGATCAGCGCGTCGCCCAGGCGCGCCGAAAACAAGCCGCCGACCTACTGCGCGTGTCGGCCCGGGTCATGCAGCCCATCAGACAATTGGCGTCGACATTCGAATACGACGCAGACGATGCCTCAGTTCGCGGATCCGCTCGGAATGCGCCCCGGCACAGGCGCCGGCTTCTTCGGTTGCTTGGGTTTCTTCTCTTCCCGGCGCTGCCTGTCGCGATTGCCCATGTGATTTCCTTTTCTCGATAATTTATCTGAAAGCTGTCAGCGCGGCTTTCGCAACGCCGGATTGGCCAGGTCGAGATCCGCCTGCACCTGATCGCGGCTGCGCTCGTAGATGAGCTCGCGGCCCATGATGCTGCCGGCATAGGAGAGACCCTTGCTGGTCGGTGAGAGTTCGCACTTGACGTTGTGGACGCCCTCGCCCAATACCACCGTGATGCCGCTCGCGCGCTTGCTGAGGACTACGACTTCCATCAACTGCCCGGACTCCGTGCGAACCTTGATCTTTTCATTTTGCATCGTGGCATCCGCGGTGTCGGGTGAAAGGGCCCGACGTGGCTCCAGAATAACACCCTCTCGCACCAGCGGATCAGCGGTTGATCGTCAACCCGATCAATCCCAGCGACTCGACAATGCCCTGGTTGCGGCCACGACCAACGGCGAGGTTCAGTGAGATACCCTTGAAAAACTCGTACTGGCCGCCCAGGCGCATCGTGACTGCCGAGCCCGCGCCTGGGGCGGTCGGTTTGCTCGCATAGGACTCGGCAAAGAACAACAGGGGATCGGTGACGCGCCACCGCACGGCGCTCCCGGCGAACCATGCATCGCCCGTACGCCTGGAACGCTGCTCGACCGCGGTCCAGGTAAATCCCGCATTCAGGTCAACCAGGGCGGTGCCCAGGATGAAGGTCCCGATGCCCAGTCCGGTGAAATCCGCAAACCCTGTCCCGAGGCCCGATTTCACCGTCGCCGTGGGTAGCTTCACCGTGCCACTGGCGGAAAACCTGAAGGGCACGCTCGTAGCCTGCCAGAGCGGTCCTTTCATCCCGAAATTGACGTCGAGGATGCCCTCCCCCGCCCTCGGAGCAGCAGGGTCGCGATCCCGCAACCAGCCGTAGCCCGCGCGCACGGAAATTTCGGATTGCGGATTCAGCCCCGTGGCAAGGGAGACTGTGGCAGTCCGCGTGTCGACGCTGCCGCTGCGCAGGGTGTCGTAGGCGGGAACCCATTCATGCTCCTCGGGAGAATGAATGCTCGCATCGTCGACCACCAGCGGACTGATGGCCCAGGCGCCGGTCACCATGCAGGCGAGCATCACGGCGGCCTGCAGCAGGTAAGCGGGAATTCGGTGCACGGTTCGGGGTCCTTTGCGAGACGCGCGCACTCTGCGCTTACCCGACATCATGGAGTCGCGCCATGCACCTGCACTCTACCGGAGTCTTTTACGTGCCCGATATTACCGGCAGATGACCGCTGAATGGATGCCCGTCAGGGCTTTTTAGCCGCCTTGGACAGGCGCTCGAAGATTTCCGAGGAGGCCTGAAGCACCGATTTGAGCGGATTCTGGCCGCAGGATTCGATCAACATGCTTCGCAACTCCTCCGGTGTGGTATCACCACCGACAATGCTGTCGGCGTTGCGCAAGGCGGCGGTCGCACTGTTCATGCCGGTGAAGTACCCGAGCAGCCAGCTGGTGTAGATCGTATTGACAACATTGGGATCCCGCGACGCCTGTTGCAACATCTGGTCGCAGGTGAAAAGCCCCGCGCCTTTCACCGAGAAATCACCGGCCGCGCCTGCCAGACCCGGGGAACACATCAAGGTCGCGATCAAGAGCCAATTGGCCACCCGCACAAGCACCTCCTGCAGACACTTAAAGCTGAATTATTGAAACACTGGACCGCACCTTACCCGTGCACGACCCGATGCTCATCAGAACGAGCGCGGCAACCCGAGTACATGTTCGGCGACATACGAAAGGATGAGGTTGGTCGATATGGGCGCCACCTGGTAGAGCCGCGTCTCGCGGAACTTGCGCTCCACGTCGTACTCGCAGGCAAAGCCGAAGCCGCCGTGGAACTGCAGGCAGGCATTGGCCGCCTCCCAGGAGGCATCGGCCGCCAGCAACTTCGCCATGTTGGCCTCTGCGCCGCAGGGCTGGTGCGCGTCATACAGCGCGCAGGCCTTGAAGCGCATCAGGCTCGCCGCTTCGACATTCACATAGGCGCGCGCGATCGGGAACTGCACGCCTTGGTTCTGACCGATGGGTCGCCCGAACACGATGCGCTCGTTGGCGTATTTGGTGATCTTGTCGACGAACCAGTAGCCGTCGCCGACACACTCCGCGGCGATGAGCGTGCGCTCCGCGTTGAGCCCATCGAGAATGTAGCGAAAGCCCTTCCCTTCCTCGCCGATCACGTTCTCGACCGGGATCTCCAGGTTGTCGAAGAAGAGCTCGTTGGTCTCGTGATTCACCATGTTGGCAATCGGCCGCACGGTGAGGCCCTTGGCCATGGCGTCCTTGATATCGACCAGGAACGTGGTCAGGCCATCGGATTTCTTCTTCACCTGGTCGGCCGGCGTGGTGCGCGCGAGGAGGATCATCCAGTCCGAGTGCTGCACGCGCGAGGTCCATACCTTTTGCCCGTTGACCACGTAGCGGTCGCCCTTCTTCACGGCGGTGGTCTTCAGCTTGGTGGTGTCTGTCCCCGTGGTCGGCTCGGTCACTGCCATCGACTGCAGACGCAGCTCACCCGCGGCAATCTTGGGCAGGAAGCGATTCTTCTGCTCGTCCGACCCGTTGCGCAGCAGCGTGCCCATGTTGTACATCTGTCCGTGGCAGGCGCCGGAATTCCCGCCCGAACGGTTGATCTCCTCCATGATGACCGATGCTTCAGCAAGGGTCAGCCCCGAACCGCCATATTCCTGCGGGATCAGCGCAGCGAGCCACCCGGCCTTGGTGAGCGCATCGACGAAGGCCTCCGGATAGGCGCGCTGTTCATCGACCTTGCGGAAGTACTCCCCGGGAAACTGTGCGCATAGCGCGCGCACGGCATCGCGGATGTCCTGGTAGTTGTTGCTGTTGTTCATGCGATCCTTTCTTCTGGCGTAGCGGCTACAGGGTATGTACAAGCAGGCGTAACCGGTGTCAAGGCGCCCATGTTAGCCTTTGCGCTCGACACAAAGGAGCCACGCCATGACACCCGATTCCAGCGCTGCAATTCGCGAACTGCTCGACAAGCAAACCCTGTTCGAACTGGTCATCCGCTACTGCCGCGCGGTGGATCGTGCCGACGCGGATCTGTTCCTGTCCTGCTATCACCCGGATGCCTACGACGACCACGGCAATTTCAAGGGCAACCCGGCCGAGTTCCTGGCGCACCTCAAGCGCGGCACCATGAATCCCGCAGCGGGTCCGGTGCAGCACTCCATCTCCAACGCGGTATTCAGCATCGATGGCGATGTGGCCTTTGGCGAGGCCTATTTCCAGACGCGCTCCATCACGCCCGAAGGCCAGTCGGTCGCCAGTTTCGGGCGCTACGTCGATCGCTTCGAGCGACGCAACGGGGAGTGGCGCATCGCGCACCGGCGCTGCATCCTGGAACACGCGCGCCCCGGCTTCGACAAGCGCCTGTTCGTGCAGGGAACACGGGACCGCAACGATCCAAGCTACGAAGGTCGCTGAACCGGAACATCAATCCTGAAACCGGTTCAGCGCGCCTCGGTCACCGCGGCACGATAAGCCTCGTCAAGGGCGAGACCGCCATCTTCCACCGTCCGAACGATCTGGCCCCGAACGAGCACATAGCCACGATCCACGATGCTGGTCCAGTTGCCCAGTGCCGGGTCCGCGACGATGACCGCAACGCCCTGCGCCACCAGCGCCCCCAGTGTCTCCAAGAGGCGATCGACGATGAGCGGCGCGAGACCCGTCATCATCTCATCCAGCAGCAGCACTTTCGGTCGCGACATCAGCGCTCGCGTGACCACCAGCATCTGCTGCTCGCCGCCGCTCAGCACCCCGGCATAGGATGACGCGCGCTCGACCAGGACAGGAAAGCGCTCGAGCGCCTCGTCCACGGTCTCCGGCGGCAAATCGAGCAGATCCGACATGAGCGCGAGGTTCTCCCTCACGGACAGACGCGGAAAGAGCTGCCTGCCCTGAGGCACGATCATCAGACCGCGACGCGCCCGCTCCACAGCCGGCAGGCCGCTCAAGTCCTCGCCATCGATGGTGACCGTCCCCGTGGACGGTATCGAGCCGTAAATGGCCAGCAGCAGGCTGCTCTTGCCCGCACCATTCGGCCCCACGACCGCGGTCAGCGTACCGCCCCTCGCGCTGATGCCAGCACCGTGCACGGCCGTCGCACGCCCATAGCGCACCACGATATCGCCGACCTGGAGTTCAACGGCCATGGCTTCGCTTCCCGAAGTACACACGCTGCATCTCCTCGCTCTTCAGGCACTCGCCCGGATCACCGTCGAACGCGACCTGCCCCTGGTCGAGCATCATGATGCGATCGGCATGTGCCGCCACCAGGTCCACGTTGTGATCGACGAGGATCACCCCGTGGCCCTGACGCTGCACGATCCGGATGGCCTCCCCGATGCCCGCGACGCCGGTCGCATCAGCGCCTGCAAACGGCTCATCGAGAATCATCACGGCCGGGTCCTGCGCCAGTGCCCTCGCGACTTCCACCAGGCGCTGGTCGCCCAGGGTCAGGTCGCCGCAGCGTCGCTGAAGCCCGCCAATTCTCGTATCGCGCGCAATGCGCTCCACCGCAGCCTCGTCATCCGCACGCACCGGCATGAACAGCCCGCGAAGCAGGCCCAGCCACAGCGAGAGCGGCGAATCGAGCCGGCGCGCCACGCGGCCGAGCAGTATGCTCTCGCGCACGGTGAGCTCTTGTGCGAGTTGCGGATACTGGAAGGTGCGCGCCAGGCCCTGGCGGCCGCGGCGCGAAGGCGGTCCACTGAGCACTCGGCCGCTCAAAAGCAATTCGCCGCCGTCCAGTTGCTGTGCCCCGGTAATGACGTCGATCAGGGTGGTCTTGCCGGCCCCGTTGGGTCCGACCAATCCAAGAATCTCCCCGGCGCCGACCTGTATCGACACGTCGCTCACTGCGATCACGCCGCCGTAGCGCTTCTGCAAGCGCTCACCGCTGAGCAGGATTGGCCTGCTCATGACTGCTTACCTCCCGCGGCAGCGGACCCATCGCTTCGACGCCGCCTCATCCGGTCGCGTAGCAACGCAAGGTAGCCGAGCACGCCTTTTGGTGCCAATAGCAGAACCAGCATCACCGCCACTGCAAAGGCGAAGCTGCCACTCTTGGCGATGGACGAGGGGAAGTTGAGGGAAAACTGTACTGCAAGCACAGCACCCACCACCGCCCCCCATGGCGTGCCAACGCCACCGACCAGCGGCATGAATACGGCCAGGAACAGGATGTTGAGGCCGAAGGTTTCCGGATGGATGCCGCCGTTGTAACCGGAAAAGAGCGCTCCGCCCAGTGCCGCCACGGCAGCACCGAATCCGAGGGATACCAGTTCCAGCGCCGGCACCGGTATGCCGGTGGATTCCACAGCGAGCGGTATTTCGCGCTTGCCACGCAATGCGATGCCCCATGGGCTCAGTCGCAGGCGTTCGATCAGGAATGCCACGCTGCAGACGACTACGAGTGAGCCGACGAACAATCCCTGCCGGGACACCTGCCAGCCGGCAATCTCGAGCTTTCGGATGCCCAGCATGCCCGATGAGCCGCCCGTGATGCCGCTCGCATCGATGGTCCAGGTCTGGAAGGCGAAGCCGAACAACAACGTCACGGCCACCAGATAATTGCCCGACAGGCGCCGCGTCGCCATCCCGAGGAGCACTGCCACCGCACAGGCGACCAGCGGACCGAGAATCCAGGCCATCGGCAGCGGCCAGCTGGTGCGCACGGCCACGATGCACACCGTATACGCGCCGATGGCCGCATAGGCGCTGTAGGCCGCCGACAGCGAACCGCCCATGATGAACGGGATATACATGCCGAGGCCCACCAGCGCATAGCTGCAGGAGAGAACCATGAGGTCCTGCCGATAACCGCTCCCGCCCACCCACAGGACCACGGCAATCATGCCCGCGACCGCCCACAGGATCTGCGGCAGGACTGAACCCCTCGACCTCAATGGCGCGCGACGGACCAATGCGTTCATGGCCTCAAACCCGAATCCGTCGTGCAAAGAAGCCTTGAGGCCGGACCACGAAGAACACCGCCGCCAGCAGCAGAATCACGTAGTCCACCGATGCCCCACCCAGATAGAAGGGAACAAACACTTCGATCGCACCCAACAACAGCCCGCCCACCAAGGGTGCCCAGGCCCCGCCGGTACCGCCGATGACAGCCGCGAGAAATCCCTTGATCGACCAGGGCAGCGCACTGCGGAAGGTGATGCCCGACTTCAGCGCGAACACGATGCCCGCGATGGCGGCAATAACTCCAGCAACAAAAAAGGCCGTCAGGCGGATTCGATCGGTGGGCAGGCCCAGCACTTGTGCCGCGACGGGGTTGTCGCCCGCAGCGCGCAACATGCGTCCTGCCCGCGTCGCATTGAGCCAGAAAGCCACCAGTGCGAAAACGACCCCGGTCACAACGAACATCTGAAGCGCGGCGCCGTCGAGCACCGCCTCGCCCATCTCGATCGGCTCGATGTCGAACAGCCACTGCCCGGGCATGCTGCCGCGCCCGAATACGGCCCCCGCCCCCTGTTCGAGGGCGAAGAGCACCGCGGTGACGGCGATGAGCTTGGGCAATTCATCGTGGCCGCTACGACGCACCATCGGTCGCACCACCACCATCTCGGTGAGCACCGAACTCCCGACGCACAGGACCACGCCGAAGAGCATGGCCAACCACACCGGCGCGCCTTGCTCCGTCGCAAGCCATGACGTGGCGATGCCCGCCATCATGGCGTAACCACCGATGGCGAAGTTGAAGACCAGCGCGCCCTGGTAGACGATGAGATAGCACAGGGCGATCAGCCCGTAGAAACTGCCGATCTCCAGTGCGGAGATCCAGAGCTGAAGGTCGGTCATTGTGCGTCGCCTGCCGGGCCCCGGGCCCGACGGACCCCGCGCAGCACAGAGTCCGTCACCGGCGTCATGCCAGTCTCAGGCAATCAGCACTTGGGCTGGTACGTCTTCCACAGCTGCGGCGAGGGCTTGTTGTCCTTGCCGAAGACCGAGAAGTTCATGCCGCACAGACCGTCGCTCGCCACATGCTTGGTCGGCGAGAACGAGAGCGTGAACCCGGGCTGGCCGAAGCTCGACTTGAACCCGCTGATGGACGTCAATGCCGCAAGGAGCTTTTCCTTGTCGGACACCCCGCCCGCCTTCTCGATGGCCGCCTTGGCCATCATGACGGCGTCCCACGACCACGCATCGAAAGCCGCCACAGCGACAAAATCCTTGTGCTTGGCGCGCAAGGCGGCATCCAGCTGCTTGGTCAGGGGATTGGAGAGCGTCGCCGAGCCGGTGAAGATCAGGCCCTCGAGGCCCGACGGGCTGGCCAGCTTCCACGCGTCCGGCTGGTTGCCCAGGCTGGCCGTCGAGAAGCGCAAGACCTTGGGCATCAGGCGCCGGGCGGTCTGCTGCACCAGCACCTCGAACTGTCCGCCGTTGGCAATGGTCAGCATGGCGTCAGGTTTGGCATTGCGGATCCGGGTGATCTGCGCGGTCACGTCGTTAGCGTCCACCGGCGCGCGTTCGGTCGTCACGACCTCGACGCATTTTCCCAGCGCTGGCAGGAAGCCCTTCAGGATCGTATCCACCGTCGCCGACCCGTCGCCGAATACCGCGATGCGCTTAACCTTGGCCGCTTCCCAGCCCTGGCACAGCAGCGTGGTGACATCCGCATTGGCATTACCCATGCTGAATACGTATTCATTGTCCGGTGGGGCCGTTACTGCCGCGGTGATGGTATAGGTGCCGAACGAGATGACCTTCGCCTCCTTGACAATCGGCTTGGCCTGGATGATGGATGACCCCGCCGTCGCAAAGAAGAGCACGTTGGCACCCTGCTCGAGCAGCTTGCGCGTTACTGCCGGGGTCTTGGTGGCATCGCTCTCATCGTTCTCGGTGATGATCTTCACCGGCCGCCCGAGAATCCCGCCGGTTTCATTGATGTGGTCGACCGCAAGCCGCATTGCCCGCACGGACATGCGGGCAATCACGGAGCCGGGCCCCGTTGCATCTTCGTCAATGCCGAAAATGATCGGATCTCCGCTGGGAGGTGCCGCCTTCTGTGCTGGGGCGCTCTTGGCTGCGGGCTTCGCCGCCGGCGCCTGCGCATGCGAAAGACCCGGGAATGCAATCGCGGCCATGACGGCGCCAGCGGCAATAGCAACCTTCAGTTTTCCTTGAACCAGCATTGTGGCTTCCCTCCCCAAGTTAGATGCCCAAACGATGTTAGCCTCGCATGAAAGACGCCGTCAACCTAAACCGTAGCGGGATTTTTCTTGCACAAATGCCTTCCGCCTACTTATGCTTGGCTTGGGCGCCGGGCTTCCCCGGCAGCATCGAATCCAATGGAACCAGGACCAAGGAGAAGAAGATCATGGCGGGAACCAAGTACAGCATCGCGCAGTTCATCACCGACGCGAAGGCAATACTCAAGCGCAACGACCCGCTGGAGAAACAGAAAGAAGCCATCGGCGAGCGGCTGAAGGAGCTGTGCAAGCGCGACGACCTGCTGCGCTTTGCGCTTCCCTTCGGCCCGTCGGACGCATCCACCGGCGGCTACCTGCTGTGGCGTGAACCGCCCGCGACGGTGTTGTGCATCGGGGAATGGAACCCCGGCTACATGTCGCCCGTGCACGAGCACAAGGACTTCTGGGTGGTGGGCTGCGGCTACAAGGGGCGCGATCGCTGGGATATGTATGAGCGGCTCGACGACGGCTCCAAGCCAGGGTATGCGGAGGTGAAGCTGGTCGACCAGATCGACATCACGCCAGGCAAGGCCGTATGGATGCCGCCGCCGCCGCGCGCGGTGCATTCGCACAACAGCATGTCAAATGAGATCACGCTGGAAGTCATCTTCTCCGCGAACAAGCCCCCTGCACCGAGCGAGCGGCTGGTGTACGACCCCGAGAACAAAGCCTGCTGGCCCTCGGGATGGAGCTTCACGCCCGTCTACGCCGGCGACTACTACCCGGGACGGCCCAGCGCAAAAACCGGTCTTTTTTCCGGCATCCAGAAGGCGGCTGAAAAAGCGACGATATGGACGAAAAAGCAGGGCAAACGCACTTTCTGTCCAGTTTGCATGGCGTTTGCCTGACAACGCTTCATTGACACCAAAAAGCTGACACAAGGCCGCTGCGCTGCCCCCTGGATTGCCGGCATAACGACCGGGGTGCGCGTTACAGCGCCTTGATCGCCGGCAGTTGCCCCACCGGCAGTCCAAAGGCCTCCGCCTGGTGCAACAGGTCCAGTGCATTCCTGACATGCGCGTAGTCGATCATCATGCCGTCATAGGTCACCGCCGCCCGGCCTACGGCCTCGGCATCGGCCATGGCCTGCAGTACCCCCTTGTTCCATGCGATTTCTTCCTTTGACGGTGCGAACACTTCGTTGCAGGGCGCAACCTGCGACGGGTGGATCAACAAGGCACCGCGGTAGCCCTGCTGGCGCGAGCGGCGCAGTTGCATGGCGACGATGGCCTGGTTGCGGATTTCCAGCGGCCCGCCCGTGATCGGGTACTCGATGCCGGCGGCCCGAGCCGCGAGCAAGGTGTGTTGCTGCGCGTAGAGCATCTCCATGCCCCCTTCGGTCCACTGGTAGCCGATGGCCTTGGAGACGTCGCCCGACTTTACGCTCGGCGCGCCGCACACGTTGCCTACACGCGGGCATGCCTGCAGCAGGTGGTACACGTCCTTGATGCCTCGCGCAGTCTCGGGCAGCACCACGATCCTGATCGTGCCGACCTCCATGCCGGCCTTGCGCTCGAAGAGCTCGATCCACGCATCGACCTTGCGCACTTCCTCGACGTACTGCAGCTTGGGAATGGCAATCGCGACCAGCCCCGGTTGCACGATGGCCTCGATGTCCTCACCGGTGAGCCCCGTCTCCACACCGTTCACGCGCACGAATATCGCCACGCCACGCTGGCTCAGGCGCGCAATGCCCTCGCGCACCAGCGGCCGCGTCTGCGATTTCTCGGCGATCGGAACGGCATCCTCGAGGTCGAGGATGAGCGCGTCGGGCGCGTACTTCGGGGCCTTGTCCATCCACTCCGGACGGTTGCCCGGAACAAACAAAATCGAACGATAGAGTTTCATGCCAGGCCCTCAGAGCTAATTTCACAATCGAGGGGATGCTCCCCTCAAACTCCCCTACTTCGGGGGCCATTTCGGTAAATCTGAAATGGCTGCTTGATTCGACTGCACGTGTTCAATTTCCTGCCAAGTACTTGTCCGGCAGGGACTCCACTCTGGATTTACGCCCCCACAGCGTGGCCAGCACCGACTGAACCTGCGGCGCTTCGCCCGATGTCAGGAAACGATGTTCACCATCCCGGGATCTTTCCGACAGCAGTCCGCCCGCATCGAGCCGACGACGCAGTTCGCTCGCAACCGCGCGTGCAGGATCGATCACGCTCACCGAAGGACCGACGACTTCGCGGATCACATCCATGAGGAAAGGATAGTGCGTGCAGCCCAGCACGATGGTATCTACGCCGTCGTTCAGCAGGGGCAGTACGTAACTCGACACGAGGGCCCTGGCCTCGGCACCGTCCATGCGCCCCTGCTCCACCAGTTCCACCAGGCCCGGACAGGGCTGCGGCACGATGCGCGCACCCTGCCCGTATTGTTCGGCCAGCCGGCGAAAATTGTCGCTCGAAAGGGTGAGGCTGGTTGCAAGGACGCCAATCACGCCCGTCCTTGACATCGCCGCGGCCGGCTTGACCGCAGGCTCGATGGCCACGATCGGGATCGGGAAACGCTCGCGCAGCGCGCGCACCGCCACCGCCGTCGCCGTGTTGCAGGCCACCACCATTGCCTTCGCGCCTTCGCCGAGAAGAAACTCCGCGATCGACGCCGCACGCGCCTCGATGAACTCCCCGGTGCGATCGCCATAGGGTGCCGCACCCGAGTCGGCCACGTACACCAGGTCTTCGTTAGGCAACAGGTCGCGGATCTCGCGCAGCACCGACAGACCGCCGAGACCGGAGTCGAAGACGCCGATGGGGGTGCCTCTGGGTGATTTACGAATTGCCGCCACTCCCGTCTCTCCTATCGCCACTTCCATCGCACCGGCGCCACGATGACCGCAGGCGAAAGAATTGACATGATGGCCACTGGAAGCATACGCAACCGCCCAATGATACCGCTTGAGTCCCCGCAGTGCGCACTGAACGATGCGAACGCTTCGTGGCAAGGTCGGCATTGACCGGGGCGGCATTCCGATAACGACACGCGAGACTGTCGAATCAGTGATCTCGCTGCATTCAATGCGATGCGATGGCGAGCCAGGCCATGGTCGAACTGGGAAGCACCCGCTCCAGCTGCTTCGTGGGCTGCTCGATGGGTGTCATCTTCAGGCGCGTAAGACGCATGAAGGCGATCCGCCACTCGCCCCCCTCCTTGCGGTATTCCTCCTCGTAATGGCCATTCCCGACAAAGCCGAAATAGCCAGCTGCGGGGCCTTTCCTGATTAGTGCCGGAAATTCAACCCAATCCTGCATTGCCCAGATGCCGCGCGCCGAGGTGGCACCCGTCAGCACGATTTCCGGCATGTGACCGTGATGCACCGTTACCGAATGCGCGTGGCGCTCAACAAGACTCGCGACAAAATCGTCCACGCTGCTGGTCACATTGGTCCCTTCGAACCGGGCATCATCCGTAAACAACTGTCGATACTGAGTCCAACGCTTCGTGTCCACGTAGCGGAAGTAACGCGCTTTCAACTGTTTGATCGCTTCGAGATCCGCAAAGTTCTGCTCAACGACAGTCATGGCATGAATCCTTTATTAAATCAACGAAATGAGAAATGATGGCGGCACCAGCTTCACGGAACACGGTCGAACACCAGGAATTAGACATGAAGATCGACGCATCGACACACCCATCGCCGGTACGTGCAATGACCCCACATCGCCGGCCAAATATTTCAACACCGACAGCGGTGGGGAATTAAACTACGCGCCAGCTATGACGCACATGCAGTTCGCTGACTGCTTTCCGCCATGACATTTACCTAGGAGAATTCCAACATGACACGACACTTTGGGCTTGGGCTCAAGCTAGGGCTTTGCATCGGCCTGACCGCATCCACACTGCTCACGCTACCAGCGACGGCACAGGAATACCCGGCCCGACCCATCAAGATGATCATGCCTGCCGGCGCAGGCGGCACCTCCGATGCCTATGCCCGTGCCGTGGCGCGCGAAGTGGAAACGGCACTCGGGAAGCCCATCGTCGTTGAAAACATGGCGGGCGCCGGCGGTGTCATTGGCACGCGTGCACTGGTGCGCTCGGCTTCCGACGGCTACACCATCGGCTGGGTGACCAACAGCTACATCAGCCATCACCTCACGAGCAAGGATCCCCAATACCGCTGGCCCGATGACTTCATCCTGGTACACAAGGGAACCTCTGTGCAGGTCGGCTTGGTTGTCAACGCCAAGACGCCCTTCAAATCGGTTCGCGAACTGATCGAGTACGCCAAGGCCAACCCGCGCAAGCTCAACGCCGCCAATGCGGGTAACTTCACGCAGGCGTTCATGGCCAGCAAGCTATTCCAGAACCTGGCCGGCATCGAGCTGACCGATGTGGCCTACAAGACCTCGCCGGACATGGTGCGCTCGGTATTCGCCGGGGAAACCGATCTCGTCTTTACGCCACCGGGGCTATACGAACCCGGTGTTGCCGCGGGCACCATCCGACCGCTGGCCTTGCTCAATGAGAAGCGCTATCCGGCCATGCCGCGCATCCCGACGATGATCGAGAATGGAGTCAACATGACCTACTACTCGTTCCAGGGCTTCGTGTTCCCGAAAGGAACACCGATCCCGATCGTCGACCGCTGGCATCGCGAGATCGAGAAGGCCAACCAGAGCGCGGTCATCCGCAAGATGATTGAAGTGCAAAGCCTGATCGAGGAGAAGGGCTCCCGCGACGAGATGGTGCGCCAGGTCAATCAGGATGTTGCGGTATTCGAGAAACTGATGAAAGACGCGAAGCTGACACCCGAATGAGCGCTCGCAGCGAATTCGAATTTGAATTGCGCTACGACCTGCGCAATCCCGAACAATGGCATTGCCCGTGGGACAGGTTCTACGCGCAATTCCTCGATCAGGTGCAGTGGGCCGATGAGAACGGATTCGATGTCGTCGACCTGAACGAGCACCACTTCTCGGACGACGGCTACCTGCCGTCGCCTGTCACGATGGCCGCGGCCATTGCGGCACGCACCAAGCGCATCAAGATCCGCCTTGGCGTAGTGCTACTGCCTTTGAAGCACCCGTTGCAACTGGCAGAAGAACTCGCCGTCGTGGACATCCTGAGCGCCGGGCGCCTGGAAGTATGCATTGGCGCTGGCTACCGCCAGGAGGAGTACGACGGGTTCGGCATATCCATGAAGGAACGTGGCAGCCGAATGGAAGAAGGTCTCGAGATCATCCGCCGATGCTGGGAGGAGGACTGCTTCAGTTTCAACGGGCGGCATTGGCAATTGAGCAATGTCCGCGCAAGACCCAAGCCGTTTCAGAAGCCCAGGCCGCATATCGTGGTCGGGGGGAGCACCGTGGCTGCAGCGCAGCGCGCCGCCCGGCTTGGCGATGGGTTCATTCCAGTCGATCTGGGTCTTCTCAAGCCATGGCGTGACGAAATGATCCGTGTCGGCAAGGATCCTGATGCCGCGCTCGAACTGATAACGCGCCAGGCTATCGGCGCGGCTACCTATGTCTTTGTCGCCGAAGATCCAGATGCTGCGTGGAAGGCCATTTCCCCGCACGTGCTGTATTTCCACAACAGCTACGCGGTCTGGACGAGCAAGCGCGGCCTCAGCATGGACACCGGCAGCAGGGTCAGCACCACTACTGCCGAAGACCTGCTCAAGACCGGCGCCTATGGCGTATTCACGCCCGAGCAGATCGTCGACAGGGCCAGGGCAGCCATCAGCTCAGGCGTACACGCGAAATTGCGACTGCAGCCGATGATCGCGGGCCTCCCGCTCGCCCTGGGTCAGCCCTGCCTCGAACTGGTCGCAAGCAAGGTCATCCCTCATGTGCGCAAGTTGCGCCTGACGGACTGACCCGGCCGCCAAAGCTTCAGTCCGACTCCCACTGCGGCAGCGATGCACCATGCGGTTGCGGGGCCCGGTGCCAGAAGGCACGCGTCTCCGAGAACTGCGTGATCGGCGCCGGGCTGCGCAGGCGACCGTAGGGCCCCTCCATTTCGATCATATGTTCATCGGGCGGGGTAAGGGATAGCGGCGCCTTCGGCCATTGGCTTTCCGGCAGCCGGCCCAGTTCCTGCACCCACATCGAGGTGCGCGCCAGCGACGCCTTGACGTGGTAACTCCCGCCTTCGCGTGCGCGACGCACCAGTGCCCCCAGCACGCCCGCCGCCGCAAGGTAACCCGTCAAGTAGTCGTTGAGCGCTCCCGCCGGAATGATGACCGGCGCCTCGGCAGAGCCCTCGTCAATGGACAGCCCCGACAATACCTGCCCGATCGGATCGTATCCTCCACGGTCCGACCAAGGACCGTCGGAACCATAACAGCTGATCGACACGTAGATGATGCCGGGCCGGTGATGCGCCAATTCCTGCGGCCCGAATCCGCGCCGATCGAGGCTGCCCGGGCGCCAGGAGTGCGAGAAGATGTCCGCCGTCTTCGCGAGGGCGCGTGCCTTCGCGGCGTTCTCAGGCAAGTCGATGTCCAGAAATGCAGAACGTCTTCCCCAACCGGTGTCCATTGCCGAATTCAGCAGGTCGGGCTGGCGCGCCGCTGAAATGTGCAACACCTGCGCCCCCTGCTCCGCCAGCGTTCGCGTGCTCACAGGGCCGGCCAGAACGTGCGTGAAATCCAGCGCCTTGATGCCGCTCAGGGGACGGATGCCCTTGCCAAAGGGTTCCGGCTCGCTGTCACCGATTTTATCGATCTCCACCGGAGGCACTGCAGCGAGGATCCGGCCCTGCGGCATCTGCAACCACTCCTCACGCGTGCGCGCTGTGGCGCCAACCAGCCTTCGCTCGGCGAACACCGTCTCCAGATCGTCGGCCTTCCATTGGCTAACGGCCTTCTGCATCGAGACAGGATTGAACGAACAATCGAGCACATCCAGCGCTCCGAGAATTTTCTCGGTAAACGCCATGTTGCGCAGAATGTAGAACTGGCGATCGTCCCTGGTGCGGAAGAACCCCGAGGACGGATACATCGGCACCGGATGAACCGGCACTTGGTGGCCATTCTGCAACAGGTGGAAGCAAGTACGGATTCCTGGCACGACGGCCCTGCGTGCATCCACGCTGACGTCCTGACCCCGATTGCTGCGCATCTTCCAGATGGCCGCAATCGCCGCCCCCTGCGCGAGCAGTGCTGCCGAGACGGCAGTCCCCAGACGATAGCGGCTGTTCACGACCGGGTCTGCTCCGGTGATGGAAAGCTTTCCTCCCGTGTCCTCTGCGGCGACGCCGATCACCTTCAGGAGGCCGTTCAAAGCCTGCAACGGCGTGTTCCCCTCCCAGGGGCCACTGCTTACCTGCGACTTGCCTGACATCCCCATCCCCTCAGTTTATTTGAACCTGCCGCGGTTCTGGCTGCTGATTCGGTGCCACTTCCTCTATCTCAGCGCGGCGCCAGCCGATCCCACAACAACGACCTGTCCGCCTCGGCGCTGCTGCGCAGTTTGCCCTTCTCGATCTTCTGCGTTTCGGTGCGCGGCAGATCGGCGAGTAGAAGCACGTAGCGCGGAACCATGAATGCCGCCATCTGCAGGCTGCAAAACTCGACCAGTTCGATTTCTTTCAACGCCATCCCGGGACGCAGCACGACGGCCGCCGCCACCTCGTCCTCGCTCATTTCCGCACTGACCGCAAACACCGCGGTATCGGCCACCGCGGGATGCTTGAGAATGATCTGCTCGACTTCGCTTGCGGATACATTCTCGCCGCGCCGACGTATGGAATCCTTCTTGCGATCAGCAAAGTACAGGTAACCGTCCTCATCCAGGTAACCACGATCGCCGGTGTGAAACCAGCCGTTGCGCCACGCCGCCAGCGTCGCCTCGGGATTCTTGTAATAGCCCGTCGACGTGTCCCACCGGTAGTTGCTGCGCAGGACAATCTCGCCGGTCAAGTTGGCAGGCACGTCGAAATCATTGTCGTCGACGATCTTCAGTTCATAGCCCTGGCGCGAACGACCGGCCGAGCCGAGCTTTCCCACGGGGTCCAGGATCGAGTAGGTAACCGTCGACGCAAAGTCCGATATCCCGTAACCGCTCGCCATCCTAAGGCCGAACCGCGCCTCGAATTCCAGCGCGAACGGCGGCATGGGCATGGCGAGGCACATGCGCACGGCGTGCTTCGTATCGTCTGGCGATGGTGGACTGCTCCACAGGATGTTTGCCATGGAGCCCAGCATGTTGAACATGGTGACCCCGTATTTCCGGATATCTCCCCAGAACTGCGACGCCGAAAACCGCGGAGCGAGAACAACTTCCCCCTCGGTCACAATCGCCGCATAAACCGAACCCTGCAAGGCATTGAGGTGAAACAGGGGGAGACTGACGTAGCTGCGATCCGTGTGGCGAAATCCGAATGCCTCGGCATTGTTCAGCCCGGCGAGCAGCGAGCGCGCCTGGCCGAACATCACGCCTTTCGATGGACCGGTCGTACCCGAGGTATACATGATGAAGGCCAGATCGCGAAAGTCGACGGCGACATCCGGCGCCGTATCATCCTTGCTGCTGGCATCCGCAAAGCTGACGAACGCCGCGCCGCTCTGCCCGGCAGCGCCGGCGGGAATGCCGCTTTCATCGCCAAGCACAACCACCTGGGACACCAGCGGCACATCGCGGCCAATCTCCAGGAACTGCTGCAGTAATTCTCCCTGGATCACCAACGCCGATGAATCAGACTGGCTCAGGAAGTAGGTCAGCATGGTGCCGCGCATCGCCACATTGATCGGCACCGCGACCGCGCCGAGTTTTCCCAGCGCGAAATAGGTCAGCAGCTGCTCCGGGCAGTTCTGCATCATCACCGCGACATGGCTGCCCTTCCTGATGCCGCGGGTGCGCAGCCCGTTGGCCAGGCGATTGCTCAGCAGGTGGACGTCGCGGAAGGTATAGGTACGCCCGTCGGGGGCGAAGGTAAGGAATCTCCGGTCGCCGATCGACTCGGCTTTCGCCGCCAGCACTTTTCCGATGGTGAGCGTCGGGACGTGATACCCCATCCGGTAGTCGGCTCTCATCGCCCCCCCCGCAATGACTGCCGCTACTTGTTGAGGAAGTTCAGCGCGAGACCGGGTCGGGGCCAATCGACCGCAACCAGCTTTCCCGTTGCGCTCATGCAGATGTAGGCCGTCTTCAGCCCCTCGCCGCCAAAGCAGATATTGGTCACCAGCAGGTCGGGCAATGGCACATGCTCCAGGATGTTTCCGTCCGGTTCGATCACCGTGATCCCGCCGTTCATCATGGTCGCGACGCACACGTTCCCGTTCGCTTCGACAGCGAGCGAGTCCAGCAACTGGAATCCAGGGAGCCCTGCGAGCAGCGTTCCACCATTGGGCGACGGGAAGGGTTCGCGCCTGATCTCGCCCGGCCCGGTGATATCGAAGCGCCAAACTCGTCCGGTCGAAGTTTCCGCCATGTACAGCCGCGACTCGTCCGGTGACAAGCCGATTCCGTTCGGTTGCGGCTGCACATTGGGAAACACCACGGAACTGATCATGGAGCCATCGGTCTTGGCGTAGTAGATGCCGCCATGGTCGCGCTCGGTGGGCCGTGACTTTCCGGAATCGGTGAACCAGAATCCGCCATGACGGTCGAACACCAGGTCGTTCGGCCCCTTCAGCATGCGATCGCCGCAACGATCGTAAAGGAGCTCGGACTTTCCCGTCGACAGATTGATGCGCTCTATGCGCCCGCCACTGTAGTCCGGCGGCTGCATGCCACCGGCCAGACCGTAGCCCGGGTGATTGTGGAATGTAAATCCGCCGCTGTTGCAGACGTAGCAATGACCGTCGGGGCCTATCGCCAGCCCGTTGGGACTACCGCCCAGGTGCGCCACCTGACTGACCTTGCCCTCCTGGGAAATTCGCGTCACCCGGCCCGCCGCAATTTCCACCAGCAGGAACGAGCCGTCAGGCATCGCAATCGGCCCTTCAGGAAACGCCAGGTCGCTGGCAATCACCTTGAACTTTGTTGAAATCCTGTCTGCTGACTGCACGTTCCCCCCTGATGACGTCGACAATTCCTTGTCGCAGATATGCATTTGCCGGCATCGTGCAACCGACGCCGGCCGACTTTACCCTGCATTTGAATTGATCGCATGCGCCTCGCAATCGCCTTTGACGCCGGTCAATGCTATTGCGATGCAGGCTTTCTTCCGCAAAAAATGTATCACAGGGAGTCAGTGCGAACAACATAGTCCCGTCACAATTGATCGCGCAGCGAACATTTCTCGCTTCCCGCTGCAATACTGATTGGCGACTCGCCATTTTCGTGACGAAGAACACCGGGTGCTGCAGGACATCTCAGTCGCAGGCCCTATCGTCAAAGGCTGCTACTGCTCCATCCGCAGCCTGCGCGCAGCCTCCTCGAACTTCGCATCGTCGATCACCTGGATCACTTCGCCCAGCTTCACGGGTGCAGTGCTGTGCTCGAAGCGGCCGGTGAGTGCGGTCTCCACAGTCAAGGTCCCGTGTTCGTAATGGGCCCAGATTTCCGCACCGAAGTCAGTGGCCAGCAGTTCCGGGGCGAAGCGGCCGAGGCTGGTGGCGAGGTTGCGCACGTCGCGCTCGAGCATGCTCTTAGCGTGGCTGTTCCCCGCCGCATCCACCGCCTGGGGCAGGTCGATGATCACCGGGCCATCGGCATCGATGAGGATGTTGTACTCGGACAGGTCGCCGTGCACGACGCCAGCGCACAGCATGCGCACGACTTCTGCGATCAGGCGGCGATGATGCGAGCGCGCCTCCTCGGCGGTGAACTCCAGGTCGATCAGCCGCGGCGCCGGGTTGCCTGCGCCATCGGACACCAGTTCCATCAGCAGCACGCCTTCATGGAAGTTGTAGGGCTTTGGCACGCGCACGCCCGCCGCCGCCAGCCGGTACAGCGCATCCACCTCGGCGCTCTGCCAGGCCTCTTCGCGCTGCTTGCGGCCGTAGCGCGTGCCCTTCTCCATGGCGCGCGCGCGGCGGCTGTTCTTGGTGCGGCGGCCCTCGGTGTAGTCCACGCTCTGGCGGAAACTGCGCTGGTCGGCGGCCTTGTAGACCTTGGCGCAACGCGTCTCCTCGCCGCAGCGCACGACGAAGATCATCGCCTCCTTGCCGCTCATCAACTGGCGCACCACGGAGTCCACCAGGCCGTCTTCGACCAGTGGTTCGATTCGTTTCGGGGTTTTGACGGGGGGCTCCTGAATAGGCCTGATGCCGTGCCCCCACTTGCCGGGCATCGTCTGGCGTTGTCTGGATTATCCGCTATTGGCGAACCCGCGACGGCGGCGGCCGCGAAAACTTTACCCGCCTTGCAGCGAGCAAAACCGGGCGCCCGGAGTGCTTTGTGTTGACGATTCACCGTCGGGGCTGAAATTCAACCAAGCGATTCCCGGGTTGTGCCAGACGAGCCCGTTCCGTTGCGCAGACACACCTGGGGAATTGCATGACTGCAGGCGTCCCTGCGTGCGGTAGCAGACGGAGCGCCGACATGACGACGCCTACCATCTCCGGTATCGACAACTCGGAGAGTCACCATGGGCTTGGGCACTATACTGTTAATTGTTCTGGTACTGGCCTTGATCGGCGTCATCCCTACCTGGGGGCACAGTCGCAGTTGGGGCTACGGACCCAGCGGGGGCCTTGGTCTGGTCGTCCTGATCCTGGTCGTGCTTCTGGTGATGGGCAAGATCTAATTGTCCGCGCTTGCTGTGATTGATGTCGCAATCCGTCGCCCCCCACCCTTCGAGGCTGAAATGAAGAACCCATCCGCAGCCGAACAGCACCGGCCGCAGCAGAATGCACTGCTCGCGGCGCTTCCCGCCGTGGAGTGCGAGCGCCTGAGCAAGGATCTGGAGTTGGTACCCCTCAAGCTGGGCCAGGTCCTGTATGACGCCGGCCAAACCATGAGCCACGCCTACTTTCCCATCAATTGCATCGTGTCGCTGCTCTACGTCATGAAGAACGGCCAGTCTGCCGAAATCGCCATTGTCGGCAACGAGGGCATTGTCGGCATTGCGCTGTTCATGGGCGGGGAATCGACGCAGAGCCGGGGCGTGGTGCAGAACGCGGGCCATGCCTATCGCCTGAAGGCGCAGGTGCTCAAGGACGAGTTCCACAGCGGCGGGGCGCTGAGCCGGTTGCTGTTGATGTTCGCATCGGCACTGATCACGCAGATGGTCCAGACCGCCGCGTGCAACCGGCATCACACCGTGGACCAGCAGCTGTGCCGCTGGATGCTGTTGAGCCTGGACCGGCTGGCGTCCAACCAGATCAGCATGACCAGCAAGCTCATCGGCAACATGCTCGGCCTCAACGCCGCCGAGGTGACCAAGGCCACGCAAATCCTGCAGAAAGCCGGGTTGATTCACTACAACGACGGCGAGATCACGGTACTCGACCGCCCCGCCCTGGCAAAACGCTCCTGCGAATGCTACGCCGTGGTCAAGAAGGAGAGCGACCGGTTGCTACCCCTATTCGTTCAACTCGGGGAAGCGGCTTAGAGAGCAATACCTAGAAATGCATCCGCCTGCCCCTCGGCTAGCTGACTCGCCTGCCTCGTTTCGCGGTGCTCGCCGATTTTGTGACGTGGCAGTGCTGCTCGAGAATCCGCACCACTGAATCCAGGTCGGGATCCATGTCGTCGAGGATCCACTGCTGGATCATTTCGGGAAGAAATTCCTCTTCCCAAAGCGAGACCAGGCCGTCGATCATCTGATGCGGCGCGCAGCGCCGGATGAACTCGGGCACCGTCTTGACCGCTGCGCCGTCGGCGCGGATGGCCTTGATCGCGGCCCGGGCCTCCGCGGTCGTGATCATCGGCTTGGGCGGCTTTCCCGCCGCAAGGCACAGGAACACGGTGTTCATGGAATCGGTGTCGGTCTTGCCACGCGTCACCTTGCGCCACTCCTCGGTCACCAGCGCATCGTATTCGCCGACTTCCTCCGTCAGCGAGAACGGGTGGAAGAGATCGTGATAGCCGCGCACCAGATCGTTGAGCGCCACTTTCATGTCGCGGATGCGCGGCAAATCCTTGGTGACAATGCGCTTCAGGTGGCGTGCGACAACTTCGCGATGGGTCTCGGGCACCAATTCCAGTAGCGCATCCTGCGTCGGCAGCTTCTTCTTCGAGCGGCGCTGCGCCGTGAGGAAGGCCTTCAGTTCCGTCGCCGTCAGCAGGCCGGCAGATTCACGGCCGGCGATGCGCGTCAAGAGGCATGCATGCAGGACGTTCTCGGCCGTCTCCCCCACCAGGCTCTCGGGCGCGAGCGACATCTCGCCTGCAAACCACAGCGCTGCCTCGATTTCCACCTGGCAAGCGCGCCGCTCGGCAAAACGCGCACGGTATTCCGCCACGCTCCAGGGCTCGGCGAGCGAGCGCAGGCGCAGGAACTCGCGCTCGCCCTCGCTGTCCGGCGGCTCGTGGATGGTGGTGTCGGTGGGCATCGCATAGAGCGACTTCAACAGGTGCGAGCCGCCGCGCGAATACGACAGGAAAGTGTTCTCCTGGAGCGAGCGCGCCGCGCGAACGAGGTTGCCGTCCGACTTGTGCTCGAGGTAGAGGCTGGCAAGATAGACCATGCGCTTTACCGCATCGTCGAGGTCGGTGCGAAGGTGCGCGGTGCCGAAAAAATCGGCGATCTGCACGATCCCCTTGGCGCCGTCGTTGCGCATGGCATCCAGCCGCTCGGAGTCGATGATGCCGTTCTTGAGCCCGTGATCGAGTGCCAGCGCAAAATAGGGCCGGTCGTCATAGGTGGCAACCGACGAGGCGAGCGCCGAGTTCGGCGCAACAGCGCTCACAGCGCAGATTCCTCTTCCGCCGGCGCCGGCCCCTTGCCCGGCGCCTCATTGCCCGCATCGACTTGCTGTGCAGGCTGGGCGCCCAGTGCCGATTGCGCCGCATCGGCCGCGCGCGCGCGCCCGGCGAGAATCTGGAACACGTGAAAGAACTCATCCGAGAAATGGTGCGCGAGGCGCCAAGTCAGCTCCATCCAGTCCTGGTCGCTCACTTCATCCAGCCCCACGCCCCCCTTGGGCATTTCGAACTGGTCCTCGCGGACCGAGTCGTCCTCCTCGTCCTTGGGCGGGCGCTCGTCTTCGGTAACCACGAAGTGCCCGCACTCCTTGAAGATCGACACCTCCTCGAAGCGCTCATCCAGGTAATCGGCGAGCACCTCCAGCCCCATGTCCTTCTGCACCAGGGCCTCGATGAACTCGTCGGCGTCCACGCCGTCGCGGAAAATGATCGAATTGACCATGGCACGCAGGCGATCGCGGTTCTTCTCGGCGTACATCCGCTCCATGATGACCGCATCGGCGAATTGCTGCGGCGTCACCAGCATGTTGATCACCGAAGGCTTGGACGCGTCGTACTCGCGGATGATGGCGAGCAGGTCCTTGGGCGGCAGTTCATCGAGCACCACCACGAGCGCGTTGTCGCCCTCGGTTTCCACGAGTTCGGTGAGCGCGGATTCAGCGGCGGTGATGTCGCCTGCGTGGATGAGCGCAGTGGCCTTGATGACGGCGGGATGTGACATGCGTTTATCCTCCTCAGCTTCTGCGGTCGAAGCCTTGTTGCTCAAGATAATCCTCGCCGGCATCGCCAAGGTCTTCGACGCCGTCGTCACGAAGTTCGTCGGCCTCGGCGTCTTCACCGTCGGCTTCCTTGCGGGCGGGTTCAGCCTCGCCTGCGGCTGCCGTAGCGCCCAGGCCAGACAGGATGAATTCCAGTCCCGCGGCGATGAGCATGAAGCGGTCGCCTCCGGCGCTTGCCAGTGCACGCCGGGCCAGGTCCTCCGCCCAAGGCGCCAGCTCCAGCGTCGCCGATGCAGCCTCCCAGCTCGGGAAGTCGTTTGGCTTGCATGCCACCAGTTGAAGGATGAGTTCCTTCGACTTGAACCTGAACGCCCCATGGAACGCTGGCACCACCATCACGGGAAAGGCCTCGGTCATCGCCAGAAGGCTCTGGAACTGGTCGCGCTTGACCTTGAGCCTCGACTTCAACACATTGGCACCGCCCGAGTCGTAGGTCAGGTCCTCGATTTCATACGCATAGGCGGATGACAACTCTTTAAAAAACGGCGACATTTTCATGACAGTACGCCCTTCAGGTAGGCGCTCCAGATCTCCCGCGCCGTCTCCAGCGGGTGCTCGATCAGGCTGCGGCGACGGTTGTCGTCGTAAGCGCGGCGCTTGGCAACATCGGCCAGCACCTCATAGGCCTCCTGCACTTCCTGGAATTGCCGGTGGGCAAGCTCGGACGGGTTTCGGTCCGGGTGCAGGGAGGCCGCCTTCTTGCGGTAGGCAGCCTTCACCTCGGGCAACGTGGCCGAAGGTTGCAAGCCCAGTATCCGGTAGTAGTCCTTCATGGGGCTCCTGACGACATCATCGCCCGCTCAGCACAGTCGCGACGCGTGCATCGCGTCGAGCCGGGACGAAGCGTCAATTTTAACTTTTCCCCACCCCCAGAAGGAGCAAAAGACCCGATTTACCGCCAGACTGCCCCGGTTTCTGGCGGAAAACCGCTCAGGCGGCCACTGCCAACGCCTCCTCCGGGTACTGCAGCACCAGCACTTCGAGACCTGCCGCGCTGCTCCGGACCTGGAACGGCTCTTCATCCGCCGACACCCAGGCGACCGCCAGCTTGGGGTGTACCTTGCCGCCGATCAGCATTTCCCCTGATGCCACCACATAGAAGCGGCCCGCGCTGCTGCCGTGCATGGGTGCAGGCGCGCTGGTATTGGGCGGCACGCGCATGACCCAAGCCGCCACGCCATCGGCCTGCGGCGCGATCAATTCCTCGACCGCGACCGACTCCCGGGCGCGCAACTGCGCCTCGTCCGATATGGCTGGCGGGTCGACCGTGAACTGCGTCATCTTGGCCCCGCGCCGCAACTCTCCACGCGATTCCGGCATGGGGAATGCGCCTTCATTGGTCACCGCGCGCAGCGTGAAATACCAGACGCCCTCCGGCCCCGCCACCAGCGGTCCATAAGGCACCCGCGCCGAGGTGTAGTGAATTGCAAAGGGCGCAATGCGATGCGCCCCGAGATATCCGCTGCCGGCGGCGACCACCTGGAATTGCGCCTGGCCATGGAAATGCGCCTTGAGGTCGAAATTCGCGCCCTGCTCGACGAGGAACGCCTGCGGCGATGGGCGCTGGATGTCGGGCGTGGCAATGTAGTTCGTCCGGTAGCCCTGGAAAATGGGCAGGTCCCGGTAAATGCGCCCGCCGCGCGCCTCTTCAAGCGTGTTTGCCCTGACCATGGTTCGACTCCCTTGCTGATGATTCGTCGTGCCCGCGCTGGCATGCTCTGTGTGGGCGGGCCTGCGCATTATGAACCCTGACCGGATGCCGTGAAAAGTCCCGCGACATTTTCGATTGCGCGCGACTTTGCCTGCGCCAACGATCACCATTACACTCATCGCCGACGCCGATGACACGGCATTTCCAACCGGGCCTGCCGCATCGCTCCGCCTTGCGACCTTGGCCCATGACACCGAGGTCCCCCGATGAACCTAGAAGCCACCGTCCAGGAACTGCTGGACCGCGAACACATCCGCGACACGCTGTACCGCTATGCCTCCTCGATCGACGTGAAGGACTGGGAGGGCCTCAAGCGCGTGTTCGCCGACGAGGCGGCGATCACCATGGTGGGCGGCGCGCAGGCCAAGGGGCCGGAGGCCATCGCCAAGTACATCGCGCACCGCTGCCGAAAGCGCGAGTGGCAGCACCACCTCTTGAGCGTGTACCACATCGACATCCAGGGCGACGAGGCCAGCGCGCTGACCTATCACACCTCGCACCAGAAGACCCAGGGCAAACCCGAGCACATCCTGCAGCTCGTTGCGCGCTACCGCGACCGGCTGCGGCGCATCGGCGGGCAGTGGAAGATCGTCGAGAAGAACATGGAACTGGGGTGGTACGAGGAGCGCCTGCGCGTGTCAGGCGGCGACCTGATGGACCCGGATTAACCTGGAGGGACCGCGCGGCCTGCTACGCAGGCTCGGCCGCGCTGCTTGAGGCGGGACCGCGCAGCCTGCTACGCAGGCTCGGCCGCGCTGCTGGAAGGACCGTGAAAGTACGCGGTGCAGAATTTGTCTAGCGCAGGTCCGCCGCCAGCGACAGCAGGGCTTCGGCGCCGATTCGCGCCTGCGCCACGTATTGGGCATGATCGCAACCGACCACCACCGAAGCCCCTCCGGCTTTCAACGCGTCGCGCGCGGCCTGCGGGAACTCGAAGCGCAGGAAGTGCACGGCCGAGGTCTTCACGTCGTTCTCGCGGTCGAGATCTTCGTCGGCGATGGCGTAGATGCGCGGCTGGCCCTGCACGTCCACGTAGACACGATCTTCGACGCCCTTGAGCCGCACCAACTCCCGCTTGCGCTCTTCCACGTCCGGGTACTGGATCATCAGCGTGGCTTTCCAGTTCGTGCCATCGGGCACCAGCGGCTCGTAGGCATCGATCTCGGCGCGAATGCCTTCTTCCTCGAACATGCGCTCGAGGCGCAGCATCTCCTGGATCTGGTAGCGGATGGTGCGCTCGCTCTCGAACTGCAGCGACAGGTGGTCGCCCAGCGGCACCGTGCGCAGGCGCCGGTGCGCGATGAGCCCCGTCTTGCCGGTCTTGCGCCACTTGGCGTAGGCCTCCAGCGTCATCAGGTTGTCCGGCGTGATCTTTCCTGTCGTTTCCATAGGGGTTTCCATCATGTGATCTTCACTTTCATTGCGCTCATTTCAATCCGTAGGCCGTGCGCACCAGGCTGAGCGGATGCATCAGTTGCGGCGTGCCCAGATCGTTGTTTTCCATGCCCTGCGCGATATGGTGGCCGCCGAGCGGACAGTCGGAACTGATGTAGTCGGGCTTTGAATCGTCCTTCATGGCCGCCATGGCGCGGAACACCGGCTTGCCGATCTTCATGGCCTGCTGGTGGAACTGCTTCTTCACGCCAAACGTGCCTGCATGCCCCGAGCAACGCTCCACGGTATTGACCGTGGTGCCCGGCACGAGTTTCAACATTTCCTCGGTCTTCTTGCCCACGTTCTGCACCCTGCCATGGCACGGGATGTGATAGCTGACGTTGCCCAGCGGCGTGGAGAAATCGGTCTTCAGCAGGCCATCGCGCTTGCGTGCCATCAGGTACTCGAAGGGGTCGTACATCGCCTCCTTGACCGCCGCCACGTCGGCATCCCCCGGATACATGAGCGGAATTTCCTGCTTGAACATCAGCGTGCAGCTGGGCACGGCAGAGAGGATCGCATAGCCCTCGCGCGCGTACCGGGCGAGCACGGGAATGTTCGCCTCCTTGCTCGCATTCACCGATTCGAGGTCACCCAACTCGAGCTTGGGCATGCCGCAGCAGCGCTCCTTCTCCACCACCACGTAAGGGATGTCGTTGTGATCGAGGATCTTGAGGAGGTCGTGGCCGATGCCCGGTTCGTTGTAGTTCACATAGCAAGTGGCGAAGATCGCCACCTTACCCGGCGTGGTTGCGCCGTCGGTAACCTTCACCGTCCGCGCCGGCTGTGCGCCGGAACGGAACTTCTGCGTGGCCAGTTCCGGCAGCCACGCGTCGCGATCCACGCCGAGCACCTTCTCCATGACGGCGCGCGCGGGCCGCGTGCTGTTCACTGCATTGGCCACCTGCACCACGATGGGAATGCCGGCGAACGAGCCGTGCAGGTCGGTGGAGGCAAGCAGCTTCTCCGCCCCGGTGACTTCGCCTTTCTTGAACTTGATCGCCTTGGCGCGCAGCATGGTGTGCGGGAAATCCAGGTTCCACTCGTGCGGCGGCACGTAGGGGCACTTGGTCATGTAGCACAGGTCGCACAGGTAACACTGGTCGACGACCTTCCAGTAATCCTTCTTGTCCACCGCGTCCATCTCGCCCGTGGAGCCCTCATCGATGAGGTCGAAAAGGGTCGGGAACGAGCCGCACAGGCTCACGCAGCGCCGGCAGCCGTGGCAGATATCGAAGATGCGCTCCATTTCCTTGAGCGCGGAGTCCTCGTTGTAGAAATCGGTGCTCTTCCAGTCGAGCGGATGCCGTGTCGGCGCTTCCAGTGAACCTTCGCGTGCCATGCCATTTCCCTTTGAAATTCAACGTTCGCCCGGACCACGGCCGGACTGCGACCCTCATCCCGCCAGTGTACTCGCTCGTCGCCACAACGCCGCTCGGGTACCGGCCCATTCCTGCCTCGATGACCATCCAGGCATTGCCGCAAATTGTAGTGACCGGCCATGACATTGAAAAGTTCGTTCTTTCTATCGCCGGCATAGCCCAGTCCTATCACTGGGCCGCCGCAGCGAGCACGGCTACCTCGAACAACCGGCCCGTCAGGCAACGTCAGGCGCGTAGAATGGTCGCTGGCCATCCCGCCGGCTCCGGCGGGCGCGGAGCCCGAGGGGTCAAGCATGCGGTTACTGATTGCACTTCTCTCATGCGGCCTGCTTGCCGGTTGCGGCACCTGGGTGAATTCTGGCGACCCCACCGCCAGCGTCACGGAACCGATGCAAATGTGCGAAGCCCAGTCTTTCGCAAAACATCCGCCGCAGTTTGCCTGGGGCGCGCCTTTCTCGGGATTTCCCTGGGGCCCCACATGCTTCACGACGGCCGGTGGCGTCGTCTGCCAGCCCTTTCCGTCCCTGCGCGAATGGCCCGGCGCGTTCTACATGAATGCCTCGGCGCGCCGATGGGCGACGCGCGAATGCCTGAATGAGCACGGCTGGACCTGGGTGCCGAATTCGCAGGCCACGCCAGGTTCAACTCGTTAGCTCCACACCTCTCCGCTGAAATTCACCCACTGGCCGGTGTTCTCCAGGGTCAGTTCGGCGATGCGCGGGTAAAGCCGCTCGGCCGCGACCACCGGTGAAGGCAGCTTGTCGGGGTCCGTGGTGATGCGGCCCGCGGCAAAAATGCGCTGCATCAGGTCGGTGTTGACCGCACCCGGGCTGACCAGGCGCACGGCCACGCCCTGGGGCCGCAGTTCCGCGCTCAGCTGGTAGGCCATGGTGTGCAATGCCATCTTCGACATGCGGTAGCCCCACTGGCCGGGACTGGGCGGATTCTTCCCCGTCACGCCGCTGCCCGTGGTGATGAAGATCACCTTCGCGCCCTCGCGCAGCGACGGCGTCAGCGCGATGGCCGTGCGCACCGACCCCAGCGCATTGACCTGGTATTCATACGCCATCACGTCGAGATCCACCTCTGAAAGTTTGACGGCGGCGAAGGACGCGTTGAGCCCGGCGTTGCACACCACGAGGTCGAGCTTGTCACCGCCCACGCCCGCGCGCAGCGCGGCGATCGACGCCTGGGTGGACAGGTCGATCCCGGTGACGACGCGCACACCCAGCGCTTCGATTTCCGGCGTGGCCGTGCGGCAGGCTGCGATGACTTCGTAGCCATGGGACTTCAGCACCGTGCACAAGCCCAGGCCCAGGCCGCGCGCCGCACCCGTCACCAGGGCCTTCATGGCCGTGCTCCGGCGCATGGCATGGGGCTCGATAAATACTGCCAACTTGCGCTTTTAGTAGCCATTGCGCTTACCTCCAGTAGTTGAATACTGCCAATATATATGGTCAAGACCCGCTCAGGAGACGAGGCCGTCGATCTCCTTCTTCGACATCCCGATCTCGGCCAGCACCTCGGCCGTATGCTCGCCCAACCGTGCCGCCGGGCGGCGCGTCTTGTACGCGGTGTTGCCGAACGACACGGCGCGCCGCACGTCGAGGTACTCGCCCTCGCTCGGGTGTTGCGTGGGCTGGAACATGCCCACCGCCTTCAGGTGCGCATCGTCGGGCAGTTCCTCCAGCCCGAGCACCGGCATGCAGGGAATGCTCACACTGTCGCAAAAGCGCACCCATTCCTCGGTGGTGCGCTTGACGGCCTCCCCCTCGATCATGCGGTAGAGCACGTCGATGTTCGGCACGCGGTCGGCGAGCTTTGCATAGCGCGGGTCGCCCTTGAACTCGGTGCGCCCGGTGAAGTCGAAGAAGTCGACCCAGTTGCGGTCCGAGTACGGCAGGATGCAGGCGAAGCCGTCCTTGGTGCGGTAGGGCTTGCGCGAGCGCTCGAGGATGCGCGTGAAGCCGGCGCGCCCCAGGGGCGGCTTGAACGAGAACCCGGACATGTGTTCCACCAGCATGAACTCCACCGTGGTCTCGAACATCGGCACTTCGATGGCCTGCCCGCCGCCGCCATTCTGGCGCTGCACGATGCCGGCGAGAATGGCATAGGCGATGGCCTGCCCGGTGAGTTTGTCGCAGACCACCGAGGGCACGTAGGCGGCCGTGCCCGTCACCCGCTCGGCGAGTGAGGCAAGGCCGCCGCCCGCCTGGATCAAGTCGTCGTAGGCCGCCTTGTCGCCGTATGGCCCCTTCGCCCCGAAGCCGTAGGCGCCGCAATAAACGATGTCGGGATTGAGCTTGCGAACGCGCGAATAGGCGTAGCCCAGCGCGGCGATGGTCTGCGGCCGCAGCGCATGCACGAACACATCGGCGGTGGCGATGAGCCTGTCGAGCGCCTTCCGGTGCACCGCATTCTTCAGGTCGAGGACGATGCAGCGCTTGTTGCGATGCAGGTTGAGGATATTGCCGGACATGCCGGGGTTGCGCATGGGCTTGTACTTGCGCATGAGGTCGCCCTCGGGCGCCTCCACCTTGATCACGTCCGCGCCCATGTCGGCGAGGATATGCGTGGCGAACGGCCCCATCACCACGTTGGTGAGGTCCACGATGCGGATCCCGCTCAAGGGGCCGTGGCGGAAGCTGCGCTTATTTTCCACGCGCTTCTTTGCCGTGCCTGTTCCCGGCGCGGGCCGCCTTGCTGCCGGCTTGCCTGACGCGTTGCTCTTCTTCCGAACCTTTGTCACGACTTTCTTTTTCACTGTGCTGGGCATCGATACCGCTTTCAAAATCCGAGTAATTTTGCGAATTCGTCTTTGCGCGCGACCAGCCCCGGCCTTGGCGACTGGTATTCACCGGGTAGGTGCGACACGTCATAGACGGTGAAACCGCCATGGTCGTCATTGAATATGCGGTTGCCTTCCAGCGACATGACGTAGTTGGCGAAAAGGCGCGCCGCCCCCGGGTGCTTCGCCTTCGCCCGCGACGTGAGCATCACCTGCACCTCGGCACCGCTGGTGTAATCGGGAGTCGACATCGCCACCGGCGCCGACTTTTCCTTGATCACGCCGAGCGATGAAGGCACCACCGGCGGCACGAACGCGCCCTCGCCCGCCGCCAGCGCCTGCACGGCCTGCGTGCCGCCGGGGTACTGGCGCGGGTTCTGCGCGCGCAGGCGGGCAAAGAACGCCTCGCCATACTTGTCGAGCAGGCTCGCCCAGACATTGAGGTATTCATCTGAGGCGTACGGGCTTGGCAGCAGGATCTGCCCGCGCCACTTCGGATTGAGGATGTCTTCCCAGGTCTTGGGGATGTCGGCGCCCTTGACCTTGTCGGTGTTGTAGCCGATGCCCCAGGGCGCAATGCTGATGACGGCGCTCGGCCCCTTGTTGTATTTCGCCGGGAATTCCCCGCGCAACACCGGCAGCCCCGACTGCGAAATGGGCTCCACCCATCCCTTCCTGATGCCCTCGTTCGCCAGTTCCAGCACCCGCCCGCCAGACATCAGCAGGTCGGCGGCGATGTTGCCGGCTTCGGCTTCAGAGCCATAACGCTGCAGGATCTGGACACTGGCCAAACGGATGAACTTCGTCTTGATGCCGTATTTGGCGTCGAAGGCATCGGCCAGCCGCTTGCTCGCCCCCTCGGGATGCGAGGTATAGAACGTCAGCTCGGCCTCGGCCCTGGCCGCCTTGACCAGGGCTTCGAGGTCGGCCTGGGCGCTACTGCCCGCGCCCGATTGACCGTAAGCGGACGGCAGCGATAGCAGTGCCAACACGAAAATACAGCACAACCGGCTGCGGACACGCTTGAATCCTGATGGATGCACACGATCACCGCCAACATTCACGTCGACCTCCCCCACCTCGTCGGACCGCGGATCAAATCTTTGCCGGGACACACCCTCCCCGGAAGAGCTAGGCGGGACTCCCCGCGAACTGCAGCACCAGCACTTCAAGGCCAACCGGGCCGGCGACAACATCCTTGCCGCTTTCAGTTTCGGTGAGGAACACGCAGCCGAGGCGTGACAGCATCGTGACATCGCTCTTCATTTCGCCGCCCACGACCAGCCGAAACTGGCCGCCGCCGTTGCCATGTAGCGGCACAGGAGCCGTTTGATTGGGCGGCACGCGCAGCATCCACGCGCCGATGCCATCGGGCCTCGGCTCAATTGCCGCGATGCATTGCACGGCGGCGATGCTGCCCGGTGCAATATCGGGAATGCCATCGCTGGTCAGGTTCAGACGCGGACCTGGCTTCATCTGGTCCTTGGTGTCGGGGAGGTAGAACGGACGATGCGGGTCGCCCACAGCACGCAAGGTCACGTACGACAAGCCATTGGGCCCCGCCTCCAGCGGCCCGTAGCCCGTGTAGGGATTGGCGTAGTGCACGGTATAGGGCACCAGTTCATGCCGGCCGATGTTGCCGCTGCCGGCCACCACCACCTGGAACTGCGCCTCCACATGGTAGTGCGAGCCCGCCAGCGAATGCTCCGATTGCTCGACGAGGAAGGCCTGCGGGCCGCGCTTTTCGCCGGGCGTCGAGAGGATGATGTCGGTGCGGATAGCCGTGCCATGGCTGTGCGGCAATTGCGCCATGTCGTTGAACTTGCGCGCCGGGATGCCGGATTCGAGGGTGCCTGTTTGCATGGTCGCCTTTCGCCATCGTCAATGTGTCACGCATGAGTCTAACTGCGCCTTCGTCGACAAACAACAGCGAACTGGACCGAGGTCACTCACATGATCGGGCGCAGCGCCTTTCACTCACCCGCGGCACGCGACTGGATGCGCCAAGCAGACCGTCAGTTAGAATCCGGGGGAAGCTTTCACAGCATTCGTCCCGCCATTCCTGGAGATCATCGTGGGCAAGGTCGCCATCAAGAGCTTGAAGGACGCAGCGACGGGACAGTTTCCGGCCTCAGCGGGATTGACGTGCGCAGGTGAAGTCGCGGTCCATGACATGGTCACTGAACCCGATGAATCCATCCACCTTCGCGTCTATGACCTCGCCCCTGGAGCGCGCATCGGCATCCGGCGACCGCCCACGGGGCACGCACTTTATCTCTGGGAAGGAAGCGCCACGACCAATGGCGAGGCGCTCGCCGTGGGTAGTGCCGTCATCGTCGAACACGGCGGGGAAGCGACCATTGTGGCCACAAGTCCAGGAGCGAAGATCGCCCATTTCCAGCGCAACCCCGCCTTCCCCGAGACCCTCACCAAGGCAGGCGGTCACGTCCATGTGGTTCCACCCGAGGGCATCGTCAAATGCCCGGTATCCCAGTCGGATGCCGAATACGTCATCTGGGCCGACTCGAGCTGCCCGACCTGCGACCTGTGGCTGCACCAGACGCACATGCCCCGGCCCACGACGCAGGGCGGCCATCACTTTCACACCGAAGACGAAGTGGTGTTCCTGGTCGGCGGCGGCATGCGCCTGGGCAACCGCACCCTGCAACCGGGGACGGCGTTGGCGATTGCCGCCAACACCATCTACGGCTTTGGCGTCCCCGAGGGGGGCACACGCTTCATCAACTTTCGCTGCAAGGAATCATTCGTGGTGAGAACGAAGAAAACCAAGCCACTGCATGCGCCGTTGAACGAGCGGGACATCCTGCGCTCGGGCGGCGCGACCCTCAGGGGGCTGGACATCGAGGTGGCGGGGGAACACTAAACGGCGCTACGCCCGCGCTGCTTTTAGACAGCGCGGGACATTTCAGCAGCGCTTGCATTGCGCTTAAGGATTGCCCAAGTAGTCGCGCTTGCCGATCTCGACGCCGTTATGACGCAGGATGGCGTAGGCCATGCTGATGTGGAAGTAGAAATTCGGCGTCGCATGCCCCAGCAGGAATTGCATGCCCTTGTAGTGCGTTTCCTTGTCGCCGCGCTTGGTGACGATGGCCTTGTCTTCGGTGCCGTCGACCTGCGCGGGCGTGATGGTCTGGATGAACGCAATGGTCTTGGCGACGCGCGCCTTCAGTTCGGGCAGCGTCTTCTCGTTGTCCTCGAACACGGGGATGTCGATGCCGGCCAGCCGCGCCACCACTCCCTTGGCCGTGTCGCAGGCGATCTGGACCTGCACGATCATGGGCAGCATGTCCGGGTACAGGCGATAGTTGATGAGCGTGGCGCCGTCAATCTTTTTCGCCTCGACATGGGCCTGAGCCTTTTCCAGGATGTTGGACAGGTTGCCGAGAATGTTGACGAAGCGCGGAACGCTCGCCTGGTACATGGAAATGTTCATGGAAGTCCTTGGGATGAAAATGAGGCCGCGGAGGAAATACGTCTTCTCGCAGCTAGGGACGCAGGCGATTGCCGCCTGCCGGATAAAACGCTCGAATGCCGGACCTGCCCAATGAGTACTGCAGGGCGCGGCGCCTGGCAACCGCATGATAGGTTGAACCGGACGGGATTGGCGGAGTATTTACCGCCCTTCGCTAGCCCTGCCCCTTCATGTATGCCACCAGCTGGTCGAGTGCAGCCCCCCAACCCTGGTGAAAGCCCATCTTGGCGTGCGCCTCGGCGCCTGCCTCATCCTTGTGCAGGGCAACCGCGGTGTATTTGCAGCCGCCGGTGCCGTGCGGCTCGAAGGTGAGGATGCAGGTGAAGAGGAATGGCGCATCGGCCGCATCCTGCGGGCGCCAACCGGGCGCGAGCGCACTGGTCCATACCAATCGACGGTTGGGCACCACCTCCAGGTAACAACCGGCCATGGGCGGCATCTTGTTGCCTTCGGGCGACTGCATCACGGTGTAGAACCTGCCGCCCGGCACGAGGTCGATCTCGCATTCCGCCGTTTGCCAGGGCTTCGGGCAGAACCATGGCATCAGGTGCTTCGGCTCCGTCCACGCCTTCCACACCTGCTCGGGCGATACATCCACGACGCGCTCGAGCACCAGGTCGGTCTTGGGATTTATATCGGCCATTCCTAGTTCTCCTTCATCGTTATAAGTACAGAACACAACCCATCTCGGTTGTCGGCATCAATTCAAGGCGCAATTCATTTTCACTGCCGCTCGCGCCATGGCCTTCGCCGCGCTTGCATGACAGGCAAACCCGGACAAGTCATTCGCCCACTGCCGAAACCGCAACAAGGGCGGCGGATACATGACGCAGCTCTTCTCGGTGAAAGGATGCCCGAAGTGATACAGCGCATGTCCCAACTCGTGCGCAAGCAGCAGACCGGCGTAACGCGCTGCGTCCATTGGCGCGTAGTCCTCGTCGCCACGCAGCGACCTGACGGCCGGATCGCGCGCCATCATGGGATAGATGCTGACCAGCGCAGTCGTCCCGAGCGTGCTCTTGGGGTTGGCGGACGTGTTGCCGTTCGTGACCCCGCCGCGGATCGCGCTGTGCACCGAGTTGTCCCCGTTCTCGGCGCTGGCGATGAGCTGGTTGGTGATGATCACCTCTGCGGAGTAGCCCGCCCCTGGCAGCGCATCCCACCAGGTGTATTCGTTGTAGGGACTCGCATCGATCACCGGTTGACCGTCGGCCGCCTTCACAGTGCGCCAATGCTCCAGACGCCGGAGCTGCGTATCAACCAGAACCTCAACGAGCGCCTCGAGGGTGTTCGAGCGGGAAATCTCAGGCAGATAAGGCTTGGCAAAAGCCTGGATATCGCCAACCTGCGCACTTTCGCGGTGCAACTGCGCCACGAACCCGCGCTGCATTTCCGCCCGGTCGCCGGCGCCTCTCTTGAAATCGAAGATGCGGCGGCCGATCTCCGCGCGAACGCCGGGCGTCAGGCGCTCCGGATTGAAGAACTCGGAGATGGGGACTTCAGTGGTCGTCGTGAAGCTCACCGATTTGCCGAAATGCTGCATTGACGTTTCCGATGCCGTCTCAAGGAGCAGACGGAGTTGCTCTCCACTGGCGCGCGGGAATCTCGGGTTGACGACATGCGTGACGCGCAAGCTGACGATTGCCGGCACGTCGGGAGGGGGAATAAAGCAACCCTGAGCGAACGCGCTTGTCGCGAGCGCGTTAAAAATACTGAGGCAGCAGGCTCGGGAAAATTGCTTCAAAATCTCACGATAACCCAATTGATTGAATCTGAGAGGACCTTCCGATGACTTCTTCAACATCTAAGAATTTTTTGGAACAGAACACTATCGCTCTGTTGGTCGGGGCTGTGGTCCTAGCCCTAGTTGGAAATGTTGCTCTTCTCATCTGGGTTTATCAATTGAGCGAGAAGTCTGACTCGACTGCATACATTATTCAATCGCGCGTGAATACCCTATTTTCAACACTTGGCGAGCGCAAGTCGGAACTAGATTCAACTGTATGGTCGAGTATCTACGCGATTCGAGACAAAATGGAACTTTCATCCGTGCAGTTGCAGTCAAGACGTGTAAATGACCTACCTCTTTCATTGCTGGAGTATCGAGTGCGAGAGATTGAAATTGCACTGGACATTAAATCCTCGTCGCCATACGGCGAAGTTCGAGTGAACTGTTTTAAAGGTAGTGGCCAGCAAATCACATGCCGTGAAGCGCCGAAGTTCTAGCTTTCGTCGTGACTGCTTCATGTAAGGCGACTGAATACATCCAAAAAGACATTCGAGAGAAAGTGTGATCTATTTATCTGCTTTGCTCGACTCATAGAGCATGTTCACTGCTTTCACCATACTGACGAATGTTACCTGCCCAAGCAAAGTGAGCAGCGGCCTTGCCCCCTCGTTTTTAAGAGCCACCACGTCAGCAAATCTAGATGGCAAGGTCACCATGAGTCCATGGTCCATTTTGAGTGCTTCTTCGTAAGCGTTAAGTATTAGCGTTAGCCTTTGAATAGCTTCGCGGGGCTTACCAGCAACCATTTCACTCACAAGTTGCCCGAATTCAGTACTGTCCGGTTAACTAGAGGGGTATCGGCTTGAAAGCCAATACTGACGCGGGTTTCGAGGCAATTGGGGGTGTCCCCGATTTGAACGGTGTTTGCCTGTTTTCGCTAGCCTGCGAGCTTTTGTTAAGGGCTCGCACCAATGAA